>NZ_CAKZMP010000049.1 GCF_937128705.1 uncultured Kiloniella sp.
TATTCTCAGCAACCAAACGCGCCATATCATTCATGGTTTCGGCATCACCGATTTGACGGCGAAGATCTATTGATGGCCCTGTGACAACATCCTGCCATTCCTGCAAAGTCGCTTCGGCTTCATTCAAAAGTGCCAACTGTTCAGGGTTATCGCCCACATGCTCTTTCAGCGTAGCGATCTTGCCATAGGTTTCCTGTTGCCCTTGCTCATAAGGGGCCAAAAAGCTGTCTTGCCCAGCCAAAAGATATCCCCGCATCGATGTCTGCATATCCACAGCAGATGCAATCACATCGGTCATTTCTTCTAATGTTGCATGGGCTGATTCAACATTTTTAGTTGCAGTCGAAATATTACCGATCGAAGTAAAACTGACCAGACTAATAACAACAAGTAAAACCAGAGGAATTGCCACACCAATTAAAATCTTCGGCATGGTCTTTAGAGATGACCATTTCATAGAACTGCTATCCGGGACGTAATTATTTTCTCAAAACCATAATGAATTATAATTACCAAGACATTAATTCTATTTATCGGATAAAACTTCACCTGCTCTTTAATGATTATCCTTATGAATCCTTGCTATAAAGCAATGAGTACATAACCCAGCAATGTATGCGCAAAGAAATTTGTTATCGCTTGAGAATGCTATGAATTGAGATCGGCGTAAATGACTCAAGAACGGGAGACACCACCGACCATGGATACAGATTTTACCTGAGCATAAATATCTTGCCCCACCTTAAAATCAAACTTCCGTAGTGATCGCTGTGTGATACGAGCTAAAAATTTTGCGCCATGTTGATCTCGATGCCCGATAGACAAAAGCAAATTACACCGGGCACCATCCAACAAATGTATATCCAGAATACGGGCTGGCAATACATTGAGGATGGTCGTTTCAGACGGTTTGTCTATTGCTAGGCTTACGTCATTTGCGGCAATCGAAATTCGATGTTTACTTCCAACATCACCCAAAACACCCGGAATCAAAATCTTCCCGCCATCAACAACCGTCTCGGTAATCCTGTCAGTTTCCGAGAAAGACATAACCTCGACATCAATTACCGAAGATGTCTTTGATCCCTTTGCGATAAAGAGGGCCGGGTCAGACAGAACTTCGCTTAACGGCCCATTTGAAATAACCTTTCCCTGATCCATAAGAACCATGTAATCCGCCAACCTCTCAACCTCTTCGGTATCGTGACTGACAAATATTACGGGAATATCAAGGGTCTTAAACAGACGATCCAGATAAGGAATAATTTCGTTTTTACTGAATTTATCCAGTGCTGCCAAAGGTTCATCCATCAACAACAGCTCTGGGCCTGATAACAAAGCCCGACCGATAGCAACACGTTGACGTTCTCCCCCAGACAGGTGATGGGTCGAACGGTCCAACAGCTCTTCTAATCCTAAGAGGTCGATAAGATCATCTATGGGAACGATATCAGATCGCCCCCCTGCCCTTTTCTTTCCAAAAACCAAGTTTTCATACACAGACAGATGCGGAAACAAGCTGGCGTCCTGAAAGACAAAACCGACAGGCCTTTTATACGTTGGTAAAAAATGATCTTCATCATGCCAGACTTGTCCTCTGATAGATAAAAACCCACCATCTGTTTCTGACAGGCCAGCTAAACATCGCAAGACAGTTGTTTTGCCACACCCTGATCGGCCAAACAGGGCAGTAACCCCACGCGCAGGTAATTCGAATGCAACCGAAAGATCAAACTGATCCAAGGGGCCGGAAAATTGCGCAACAATGCCATTATTTTTTAGATCAGAATCTTTAGTATCAATCATCGCAAACGGCGCCCCAGTTTTTTCTCTAGAACCATCATGCTCAGAATAACAAGGAACGAGAAGACAAGAAGCCCCGCCGAGAGAATATGCGCCTGTCCCCATTCCAGCGCCTCAACATGATCATAGATAGCAACCGAAAGCACCTTGGTCTCACCGGGGATGTTTCCCCCGATCATCAAGATAACCCCGAATTCCCCAACTGTATGTGCAAACCCCAAGACGGCGCCCGTTAATAAACCTGGCCTGGCCATTGGTAGTGCGACAGAAAAGAAACTATCCAGTCGAGATGCCCGTAAGGTCGCCGCAACTTCCAACGGGCGATCCCCAATTGCTTCAAAAGCATTCCGGATCGGCTGGATTACAAATGGCATAGAATAGATAACCGACCCAACAACCAACCCTGCAAAGGTAAAAGGTAAAGCTCTGCCAAAGATTTCTATTGTAATCTGCCCAATGGGGCTATCCGGACCTAAAGCAATCAACAAATAGAAACCCATAACAGTCGGCGGCAGGACAATTGGCAAAGCAACAATTGCTGCTACACCTTCTTTCCACCAGACCTTGGATCGGGCCAGCCACCACGCGACGGGGGTCCCCAACACCAGCAAGATAACTGTTGTGATAAAAGCCAGCTTTACAGTGATCCAGATAGGATCCCACATATATAAAACTCCCCCGGAAAGGCTTCTTTGGTGTTGTTAAGTTTTACTTTGGCTCAAGAGTGTACCCGAATTTTGTAATGATAACAGCTGCATCTCTACTTTTCAGATAATCCATAAAAGCCAGGGCGGCTTCATTACGCTGCCCCCTTTTCAAAAGAACGGCATCTTGCCCCAAAGGCTCGTAATCTTCTGAGGGAACAAGCCAATGTTGACCTGATGCACTCCCCAAAACCTGAGCATAGGCAACCACAGCTAGCTCCGCATTGCCTGTGTATGCGAACTGATAGGTCTGGGCGATATTCTCGCCATAAACTGTCTTGCCTTGGATCTGATCATAAACGCCAAGTTTTTTAAGGTACTGTTCTGCGGCAAGGCCGTAAGGTGCGGTTTTGGGGTTGGCAACGGCAAGACGGGTTATCTTGTCCCCGGTCACCAGTTTTGCAACATCTTCGTTGCTCAGTTTTTTACTATTGAAAAGTTCATTATGTCGCGACCAAAGCGCAATCTGCCCATAGGCATAGGTAAACCGGGAAGATGAAACACCAAGACCTTCTTCTTCCAGTCTACGGGGGCGTGCGCGATCGGCAGCAAGAAAGACCTCAAAAGGAGCACCGTGAAGAATTTGCGCATATAGCTTGCCTGTTGAGCCAAAGGAAAGAACGGCTTCGTGGCCTGTGCTTTCTCTAAAATCCTGCGCAAGTTCTTTTGCAGTCGCCGTAAAGTTGGCCGCAACAGCAACATTAACACGCTCGGCCCAGACCGGCGAAATCCCAAGTATCATTCCCCAGATAAGAACAGGAACAGAAAAATAATAGGCGAGGTGTTTTTTCATCGTGCCCAAATCGCTTAACCAGATCACGTAAATAGTCTTTATCTCTTATCCCCACCAAAGGCCGCTAACCCCAGTTGATTGAATAGTGTTACCAGTGCTTAAAACAGATGCTGACCACCTGTTACGAAAATCTCGGTTCCTGTAACGTATCCAAAATTTGGTGTACAGAGTTGATAAACAGCGGATGCAACTTCGCTTGGCTCGCCCATTCGGTTCATCGGAATTCTCGGGATCAGAGCTTCGTATTCCTCGCCAATCATTGCCGTTTCAATTTCGCCCGGCGCGACCGCATTAACACGAACCCCAAACTGAGCAAACTCAACCGCGAGTTCCCGGGTAAGCGCAGAAAGCGCAGACTTGGATGTTGAATAAGCAGACCCGGCAAAGGGGTGTACGCCATGCCCGGCAATAGAGGTAATATTCACCACGGCACCTTCTCCTCTGCCCAACGCGGACGCAAACCCGCGGCACAGCATCAAGGGAGTAAAAAAGTTCAGCTCAAAGACTTCCCGCCAAGTATCGACATCACCATTGAGACAACCAAGTCTTTCTTTATAAGAAGTTTTTGGGGACACAGCGGCATTGTTCACCAAGGCATGAATAGGTTCACCATCCAGAATTTCGTTCGCACGGTCGATAAAACTCTGGGTACTCGCTGTATCGTTGAGGTCTGTGACAATATGATCGGCCCAGTTCGGGTCCCGCTTACAATGCTCGGGAACATCTTCGCGAGAACAAGTGATCACTTTCCAGTTTCTCTGACTAAAATACTGAACCGTCGCATGACCAATACCCCGACTTGCACCGGTCAAAATCAAGGTTTTACGGGTATCTGAATTATTGGCATCAGCACCGTGAGTATCAGCATTGTTATTGGAACGATTATTCATAACGTCCGATTTTCCTTCACCCTGCATTTGCAGTCTCTTCGCCGGGGGTGGCGCGTTTCTTTTTCTTCAGTATCTTCTTGTGTACTTCTATCCCGTAAGGTTCCTGCAGAACGATAATCTCTGCATGCGGATATATCTGACAGATTTCCTGATCAACCTCTTCTGCAATATCATAGGATTGCGCCAAACTGATGGCACCATCCAGTTCCATATGAAACTGAATAAAAAGGTCTGGCCCTGATATTCTGGTCCTGATGTCGTGTACACCCAGCACCTCTTCGTGAGCCAAAATCAGACTTTTAATCCTAGCACGCTCACCGTCATCCAATTCCCGATCCATCAGCATATCCAGCGCCTTTTTCAAAACACCCCATGCATAGGTAAGAATATACAGCGAAATTGCCAGAGCAAACACCGGATCAATCCAAGGAAGATCGAAATAAAAGCCTAGAACCAACGCCAGAATAACAACACCATTCACAACCATGTCGCCAACATAATGCAGGGCATCAGCCTGAATAGCTACTGACCCTGTTTCCTTGACAACGTAGTGTTGATATCTGGTCAGGGCAAAAGTGGTTAGAATAGAGAAAATCATAACCCCAATCCCGACGCTGCTGTTCTCAACAACATGTTGGCTTGAAAATCTTTCTCCAGCTTGCAAGATAAGGAAAATAGCCGATCCAGCAATAAAGGCGGCCTGAGCCAAGGCGGCCAATCCCTCGGCTTTACCATGCCCAAAACGGTGTTCATTATCCGCCGGCGTCAGGGCGTGCCTGATGGCGAGAAGGTTTAAAAGAGAAGCCGCTGCATCCAGAAGTGAATCAACCAATGTGGTTAAAACGGAAACCGACCCTGTATAGGCCCAAGCCGATAGTTTTGCCGCAATCAAGATTAAAGCAGCGGTAACAGCCGCATAGCCAGCCCGCTGCATCAGTTGTGCAGTTCGTTGCCTGTGTTCTTGCGGGCTTAACTTCTTGGCGTTATCGACCATGGAATGGGTTCACTATGCCTACCTACGGGAAAAGTCGTTCAGTGTTCCACTGTCCAGTTTGTTTTATGTCCTCTATCGAATAGACCAATCGATCGTGCAATCTAAAGGGGCCATCCTGCCAAAATTCGATACGTGTAGGACAAACGCGGAACCCCGACCAGTGTGGTGGACGCGGTACTTTACCAAGGCCATACTTTGCCGCGTACTTAGCAACTCTTTTCTCAAGCTCAAAGCGCCCTTCAAGTGGGTGGGACTGATCACTGGCCCAGGCACCGATCTGGCTTTGTTTCGGCCTGCTTGCAAAATATTCGTCAGCTTCTTCGGGTGTTACCTGCTCGACAAGACCCTCGATACGAACCGATCGACGTACCGATTTCCAATGAAACATCAAGGCAGCCTTGGGATGTGCAAGCAACTGTTCACCCTTTCGGCTTTCATAGTTTGTATAAAACACAAAACCTTGGCGGTCCCAATCTTTGAGCAAAACCATCCGCGACGAAGGCATTCCAGTTGCATCGACCGTCGACAAGCTCATCGCTGTCGGGTCATTGAGTTCTTTTTCCTCGGCCTCTTTCAACCAAACGTCAAAAACATCATAGGGATCAGAAGGAGTATTATCGCGGATCATAATAAAAACAGCCTTTTAGCGAGAAACCATACGCAAAAATAATATTAAAATGCTTTATCAGAACAAGATGAAGGTCACAACAGCATAGCGTGCGACATCTTTGTTAAAACCTTGCTCGAATAAATAATCAGGGCAAAACACAATCACGAACACAGATATGTCACAGAAAAGCCCCTGAGGCCATAATAGTGCCTCAATTATCTTTTAACTGATATGTTGAAACTTAAGCAACTGTGTGTGAAAGAACAAGATACTGTTAGTGTTCTTATACATTCAATGCAGATAATAACTACACAGAGAGCAAGACGATGAAAGTCAAAGCAAGTATAGCAGCCCTATTGATAGCCTTGTCGACGACAGCCTGTTCAAACGATACTGGAATTAAACAAACCGTAGGTGGTTTAGGTGGCGCTCTGGCTGGTGGCTTACTCGGCGCTCAATTTGGTAAAGGTTCTGGCCAAATCGTCGCTGCCGCAGCTGGCGCTGTCGTTGGTGGTTTTTTAGGAAGCGAAGTCGGCCGTTATATGGACGACGAAGATAAGCGTAAAGCAGATACAGCTTACAATCGTGCCCAAACGGCACCTGTTGGGCAGACTATCGCATGGAACAACCCTGATTCAGGAAACTCCGGAACCGTGACACCTGTCCGTGACGGCACTTCTTCCGAAGGTAAATACTGCCGCGAATATCAGCAGACGGTGGTTATTGGTGGAAAAACCGAGGAAGCCTATGGCACAGCTTGTCGCCAAGAAGATGGGTCCTGGGAAATCCAGTAGACACGCGCTTAAAAGCAAAACAGACTTCAGAAGCCCTGCACTGCGCAGGGCTTTTGTGTATTCAGCTCAATGAAGGATTCAGACACCAAACGATTAGCTGTAACGGCCCAATCACCAAACTTAAGAGAGATTTCTTTCTCCCCCTTTTAAACTTATGTTTAATTTATTACATTAGCGTAGCACAAACGTGTATAACACGGCTTATGTATTACCTTTATAACGTTTGAATGGTTTCATCCTCGACAATGAAAGACCTCTATCAAATCCTCGGCACCAGCAGGACCGCTTCGGATGCGGAAATTAAATCTGCATACCGTAAGCTCGCAAAAAAATACCATCCCGATCTTAATCCGGATGACAAGGCTATTGAGCAAAAGTTTAAAGAGGTATCTCAGGCATATGGCATTCTTGGCAATCCCGAAAAAAAGCAACAATATGACCGGGGCGAGATTGATGCCTCCGGCCAACAGGCAAACCCGTTCCATTCTGGCTATACTCACCAAGGCCATCCAAGAAGTGGTGCCGCAGGCCAAGGTGGCGGTGGCGGCTTTGATTTTGGCCAGGAAATGGATATCGGGGATATCTTTTCCGATTTATTCGGTGGTCGGCGACAAGGTCCCCGTGGTGCGGGTGCGGGAGCCAGAGGTGGCGTACCCAAACGCAAAGGTAGCGATGTAAAATACGAATGCAGTGTCAACTTTGTCGAGGCTGCGGCTGGCGCAAAGAAACGCATTAACCTTGCTGATGGAAAAACACTGAATGTCACCATTCCACCGGGAACTGATAACAAACAGGTTCTGCGCCTGAAAAATCAGGGGTTGCCCGGCAAGGGTGGCGCACCAAATGGTGATGCACTGGTTGAAATTAAAATCGAAGCCCACCCGATGTTCACGCGTAAGGGCTATGATGTACATCTTGATGTCCCCATTACCCTTATGGAAGCGGTCGAAGGAACAACCCTCACCGTGCCAACCGTAACAGGCAAAGTGAAAGTAAAGGTTCCCGCAGACTCAAACACGGGCACCACTTTACGCCTAAAGGGTAAAGGTATTGATGACATCAAAGGACACAACCGGGGGGATCAATTGATCCGACTGATGGTGACCTTGCCAAAAGAAACGGATAAGGAGCTTCGAGACTTCTTGCGCAACTGGGCAAAGTCAAAAGATTATGACCCACGCAAAGATACAGGTATTTTTGATTAACCGCACTTTTGACTAACCGAAGCAATAGAGACACAACTTGCATTCAAAGCGTGTAACGCCTAAATAGTGCCGCTGAGATTACTTGCCCAGCAACGCAAGGCTAATACAGCTTTGGATAAAGGACCCCAAAAGCATGAAAACCTTTGATGAAATCGTCATTGATCAAGACGTCAGTGGTTCAGAACTATCCAACTGGATCGAAAGCAACTGGGTCATGCCAACCCAAGAAGACGGGACACTCCTTTTCACCGATGATGATGAATTACGTGTAAAGCTTTTACGCGAACTTATTCACGAAATTGGTGCCAATTACGAGTCAATGCCCGTCATCCTTCGCAGTATGGATCAGGTTTATAACCTGAGGAAACTACTCGGCGCTCTGGCCTCTGCTATTCAGGAATTGCCCGCAGATGCCCGTCAGGATCTTGAAGATATTATTCGAAATCAGGGGCTATAACCCCGCATTTGTCTTTCTTAAATTTGTCTCAACCAAAGGCGTTTCTATCGAAACGCCTTTGGTTTTCCCCGATATCTCTTCCGCCGCCTCGATCATATTATTCAAAAGCATAGTACCGTAATAAAAAGCACATCATTTCCCAATATCTTCAATCCATACTTTCTTAAAAAGAGGAATGAGGCTATTTCGAAGCATACCAGAGTTATGAATCCATTCAGACTTATCTTTGTCATGCTGCCATTCAAACTCATAGGTATAGGCTTTGTCTGCAGAAACGATAACTTTCAACATCGTAAATCCGTTTTTACTAATGCTCTTATCAACTTTGCCGATATCTCTCTCGTCACAAAATAGAGCTGTTGTTCCTGAAATTGTTTTTAAATCTGATTTTCCAAAAGAGTTTGTACTTGGTTGGTAATTCATCGGCGGTGTAATTGGAAGAACAACATTCATTCTTTGAAAGTATTTACACTCAGAAGAAAACTGATCAATTCGATAGTTTAATATCTCCCTAAGAGCTATTCCTGGAACTTGGGCAATCTCTCTACTTGTAGAAGTAATCCTCAAATTCCACTGGTCTTTTTTTTGTCCCTTTGGCACATGCCTTACGATTGAAACATCCTCAATTTTACCGTTTTCTACTGCAAAAAAATTCTCAGGCACAGGATAGTGAGGGACCTCAGCTTTGATAGGGCTCAATTCCAGAGCCCCTAACTCTGCAAGCTTGTGTTCTATCGCAACTCCACGCCCCCCGAGCTGGAATGCCAATTCGTAATCAGATTTGGCTGCCATCCACTTTTTTTGCTGCTCAAACATAACAGCACGATTATAATAAATTTGATTATATTTGGGTTTTATTTCTAAGGCTTGATCATAATCTCTCAAAGCACTTGCGTAGTCTCCGACACTTGATTTTGCATTTGCTAAGTTAATCAAATCCTCGACATTAAAATTCATCTCAAGAGCTCTCTCAAAATCAGCAACAGCTTCCTCTGGCTTATTCATTCGGCGATAAGTAATACCTCGGTTTCGATAAGTTAAGGCTAATGTACTTTTTGATAATTCACCTTTCTCTATACATTCATCGAATAAATTGATGGCTTGGGTATACTGTCCTTTTTCAGTTGATGCCCACCCCATAAAGCAAAGCGTTTTATCTTCAGCTTTCAAAGGATTTGTTGAAAAGAGAGAAATAAAGGCCAAAGTCGATAATGTAAAAAAATGACGCATAATAATCAGACTTCTATAAACAGAAAACATCAGTAAGACATACAAAAAATGCAGCTGTAAAAAACTACAACAATACAACTTACAACTAAACCGCTTTTTGTAGAATCTCTTTAAGACTTTTATCCCTAATGTCTTTGGGGTTTTCTTCCAGAACATCAAGAACGTCCCGAACCCCGTCGGGCCATTTGCGCTTGGGGTCATAGTTCAGATCCATTTCCCGAAGAAGATCGCCCAGAGTCATGGTTTCAAGGTCACGGCAAAGTACCCAGCGTCCCCGACCTGTACGCTCCGCAATATGCATATCTTTCAAATCAGATAAAACTTCTGCTGTTGCCTGTAGGTCCGCAGGAAGCCCCCGCATCATGACGGTCTCTTTCAAAGTTGCCCCAACCCTTCCGGCGCCTTCCAGTTTTTGAAGTAAAGCAATTGCCAAAGACAATCGGTCACCGATCCCCTCGCGTTTAATATCTTTACGCAATGCAGCACGTCTTTCCGGTAAAGCGGCTGTAATTTCAGCCCCAAGCAGAACAACAACCCAAGAGAGATACATCCAGATCAGGAATATTGGGATCGTGGCCAGAGCGCCGTAGATGGCCTGGTATGACGGAAAATATTGTAAATAAAGTCCAAAGCCACGTTTCAGTAGCTCGAACAACATTGTCGAAACAACCCCGCCAACCAAGGCATGAGAGAACAGAACAGGACGATTGGGAACCACAAGATACAAAACAGTAAAAGCGATGCAGCCCAGAACAACTGGTGCAAGTAACGTAACCAACGAACTCGTACGCCCCGATTGGTCAGCTAGTTCGGCAATCGCAAAACCGTAACTCGACACTGTTAAGGACGCCCCCAGCATCAGTGGCCCAAGAGTTAAAAGCGCCCAATAAACAAGAATCAGATTAAATATAGGACGGCGTTCTTGAACACGCCAAATACTATTAAAGGAATTAGAGATTGTATAAAGCAGCATAATTGCCGTCACAGCCAACGCCAAAACGCCGATTGTCGTCATATTCTTTGCATTATCGACAAAGGCATTCAACTGCTCACTGATTTCAATTTCGGCGGAAGGTAAAAGATTATTAAAGAGAGTCGCTTGTAATTCGCCTCTGGAATCTTCAAATCCGGGAAAGGCCGAAAGCAGAGCTAATGCAATCGTCATCATGGGCACGATTGCCAAAAGGGATGAATAACTTAACGATGCAGCCACCCGTGTTCCGTTGTCTTTCCCAAAGCGTTTAAAGACATAACCAAGGAAAAGAATAGCATTATCCAGATTCTCTTTTTGAAATACCGCGCTCAGTGTCATTAACAAACGCCGATTTTTCGAATCTACCATCTAAAGTTGCCCTCAAATTCAACCATTTTGACATTTCTTGTTAACTATCGCTGGCAGAAAGCGAAATTCCCAGCTAAAAGTCAGAAAAAGTATTCTACATGTCGCCAAATCTTTGACCAATCCCGGCAATGTTGTAGGATGCTTCACTTTTTATTTTCCAGGACAATCTCACAGTGAGGAACCCGATGTCCAACCCACAACCGTTGATGGCTGGTAAACGCGGCCTAGTAATGGGCGTTGCCAATGACCGCTCTATCGCCTGGGGGATCGCCAAGGCGGTTGCTGATCAAGGCGCAGAACTGGCTTTCACCTATCAGGGCGATGCCTTGAAAAAGCGTGTTGCGCCGCTCGCAGAATCAGTTAATTCCGATATTCTTTTACAGTGTGACGTTACCGATGACGCCAGCGTCAAAGCTGTTTTTAAAGAAATTGAAGAAAAATGGGGCAAGATGGATTTTCTGATCCACGCGATTGCCTATGCTGATAAAGAAGAACTCAAAGGTAAGTATCTTAATACAAGCCGTGAAAACTTCCTACAGAGCATGGATATTTCCTGTTATTCCTTTACATCAATTGCTCAGCACGCTGCGCCATTGATGACCGAAGGCGGCAGCATGGTCACTTTGACCTATTATGGTGCTGAACAGGTTATGCCGCATTACAATGTTATGGGCGTTGCCAAAGCTGCGCTTGAAGCATCTGTGCGTTATCTGGCTGATGACCTTGGCCCGGATAACATCCGTGTTAACGCCATTTCTGCAGGCCCAATCAAAACGCTTGCTGCTTCTGGTATTGGTGATTTCCGTCATATTCTGAAATGGAATGAGCTAAATTCACCAATGCAACGAAATGTAAGCATTGAACAAGTTGGCGGCGCAGGTCTTTACCTTCTGTCTGATATGTCCGGTGGTGTAACGGGTGAAATTCACCATGTTGATTCCGGCTATCACGTCGTCGGTATGATGAATGTTGACAAAGCCCAAGAGCTTTCTGAATTGCTGAGTAATTTTAACCCGCAATCTTAAATCTCTGCTGAAAAGCAATATATGAAAAGGGAGCGCGGCTGAGCTGCCGCTCCCTTTTTAATTCAAACGATCTAACGCTGCGAGTACATCATGGCTGGTAATACATTTGGTGAAATTTTCCGTTTTACAACCTGGGGCGAAAGTCACGGCCCATCGATTGGTTGCGTTGTCGATGGAACACCACCGCTCATAGAGATCACCGAAGAAGAAATTCAAGTGTATCTGGATGCGCGTAAACCAGGCCAAAATCGCTTCACAACGCAGCGGAAAGAACCAGATAGCGTTAAAATCGTTTCCGGCGTTTTCGAAGGCAAAACGACAGGAACTCCGATCGGCCTAATTATCGAGAACACGGATCAGCGCTCTAAAGATTACGGTGATATCGTCAAGAAATTCCGCCCGGGACATGCCGACTTTACCTATTGGGAAAAATACGGCATCCGCGACTATCGTGGTGGTGGACGCTCTTCTGCCCGCGAAACAGCCATGCGCGTTGCCGCAGGTGCAATTGCCCGCAAAGTTCTGGATACCCAGATAGAGGGCGGCGTGCAAATTCGTGGGGCACTGGTTCAGATGGGCCCCCATAAAATTGATCGTACGCGATGGGACTGGAACGAAGTGTCCAATAACCCTTTCTGGTGCCCGGACCCAGTTGCAGCCAAAGAATGGGAAACCTACCTGGATTCAGCCCGAAAGGCTGGCTCTTCACTGGGCGCTGTTATTGAAATTGTGGCTTCAAATGTGCCCGTCGGGTTGGGTGATCCAGTCTATGACAAGCTGGATTCAGATCTGGCAAAGGCCATGATGTCGATCAATGCAGTCAAAGGTGTTGAAATTGGCGATGGATTTGAAACTGCGGCCTACAGTGGCGAAGAAAATGCAGATGAAATTCGCATGGTTGATGGCAAACCGCATTTCACCACCAATCATGCTGGTGGCATACTCGGCGGCATTTCCACAGGTCAGGACGTGGTGGTGCGCTTTGCCATCAAACCAACCAGCTCAATCCTCACACCGCGAAAAACAGTAACAACAGATGGTGAAGAAACCGATATCTTTACCAAAGGTCGTCATGATCCTTGTGTTGGCATTCGCGGTGTTCCGGTTGGCGAAGCAATGATGGCGCTTACCCTTGCGGATCATTGGCTGCGCCACAAAGCACAGAACAGATAATTTCGCATAAGAGATAATCGGCGTCAGCTTATTCAACAAACAGCTTTAATACATTTTATAACAATGGATTAAAGCTGTTTTAACTTGTGATCAATATTATCCGATACCTGAATAACAAGGGTATTTAGATCACGATGAATAGCACGCGTAATAACACCGAAATAACAACGAGCTCAACGAACAGTGTCTCTACCCGTTACCTGTTCATACTGACCCTGTGTTGTAGTGCTTTTCTTTTATTTTTAATCCAGCCAATGTTTACCAAGCTGGTGCTGCCATTACTGGGTGGCGCGCCTGCGGTATGGAATACCGCCATGATTTTTTTTCAATCAATGTTATTGGCGGGTTATCTCTACGCGCATTTCCTCTCATCAACCTTCAGGCTCAAAAATCAGCTTATCATTCATTTGCTTTTAATGGCTGTGGCTCTGCTTTTTTTACCAATTGCAATTCCTGCTGAATACAATACACCTTCTGAAGGCTGGCCATCTTTATGGTTACTAAGTCTTTTTTCATTGGCTATTGGCCTCCCCTTTTTTATTGTTTCTGCGAACGCCCCTCTTTTACAGGATTGGTTTCGGTCTTCGGGCGATACAGAGGCGCATGACCCCTACTTTCTTTACGCAGCCAGTAATGTGGGCAGCATTACGGCTTTGGTCGCCTATCCTCTTTTTATCGAAATACAATTTGGATTAAAAACACAAACCTGGCTTTGGTCCTATGGGTTCATAGCGTTGCTGTTTTTAATTTTCACCTGTGGCATAGCCCTGCGCCCGAACAGAAAACCACTTGAGATATCTGAACAGCAAAAAGAGACGAATGATGATCACACGACACCAAGTCTTAAATCTTATAGTAGATGGATAATTCTGGCTTTTGTTCCTTCAGCTCTTTTACTCAGCGTAACAAATAAGATCACAACTGACTTACTCTCAACCCCATTGCTTTGGGTCTTTCCACTAATTCTATACCTCCTTACCTTTGTCATTGTTTTTTCCAGACGCCCGATAATTCCCCATCGCTTCACAGAAAAACTGGCCCCCTATTGTTTGATATTAATTATTTTTTTTAATGTGTCCGTTACCCACGCAAACACTGTCCTTTACTTTGCTCTCGGGAATTTATTTTGCTTCTTCGTCCTCGCCCTTTACTTCCACGGATTTCTGGCCGCGACACGTCCCCATGCAAAATATTTAACCAACTTTTATATTGCGATGTCTTTTGGGGGCGTTTTAGGAGGAATCTTTATTGGGCTTATCGCCCCCATTGCCTTCACAGATATCTACGAATACGTCATATTACTGGTCGTGGCCGCTTTTTTGATGCCAACTAAAACAACAACGCTTGTCGCTATAATAAAGAGCCGCATAGGGGCAAAAGCACAAAACTATCGTGCTGATATAATCTTTTCTTTGTGTTTGATTGGGTTACTGCTTATCGGCAGGGAAGTGGGCACAGAGAGTGTCGGTTCCAAGTTGGTCTCTATCGCGATACTAACCCTGTTCCTGTTGATAATGCTAGAGGGTGTTGGACGACCTCTTCGTCTGGCCTTTACCGTGACAATTGGGTTATTCATCATCCCGTTCTTATTGGGTTCTCATCGTGATATTCTTTTCCAAGAACGCAGTTTTTTTGGGGTTTATGCTGTAAAAGAAACAATCACTGATGAAGAAAACAAAAATTCTTCCGCACAAGTTGCACATATCGCCAAACACGGCACAACGATACATGGTATTCAGGTCAAGGGATCACTGGAACCACAGAGCTATTATCATCAGGAATCCGGTCTGGGGAAGCTATTTGAAGCCTATAATACCAACGATGAAAAAGTCCAAGCGATCGGTGCAATCGGTCTGGGGGCAGGCACCGCTATCTGTTATCGACAAGCCGGACAAAACTGGACTTTCTTTGAAATTGATCCGCTGGTTGAAACCATGGCCAGAGACCCCAAACTTTTTAGCTACATGCAAGAATGTGCGCAAGAAACAGAGGTCATCATTGGTGACGCCCGCCTCTCTTTAAAAAACATTCCTGATGCAAGCTATGACTTACTTATTGCTGATGCTTTCTCGTCAGATGCCATTCCCTTGCATTTGATGACAAAAGAGGCATTTGATCTTTACAAAAAGAAAGTCAAAGATAACGGCATCATTATTTTGCACATATCCAATCGGTATTTCGATTTGGAACACGTCGTCGCCGCGACCGCAAAAGCATCTGGGTTGACCTCACGTATGTATAATTATACGCGGCAAGAGAGGGATGTTACGGAACACCCTTTACGTTATTCTGCAACTTGGGTTGCCCCCGCTCAGAATGTAGAAACACTTACTGATCTTATTCCAATGTTCTTTCTGCCCTTAAATAAGATCCGCGCTAAATCCATCCCTGGAGTTCGCGCACCGTGATTTCTTTAATGACGTCCATGCCAGCCTCGCTATCATTTAAGCAAGGAATAAAGGCGAAGTTCTCACCCCCATTTTCCAAAAAGGCCTCGCGCACACCAATGTCGATTTCTTCCAAGGTCTCAACACAATCAACCGAGAAACCTGGTGTTAGAATGACCAGATTCTTCACACCATTACGAGCCATTTCCTCGACGGTTGGCTGCGTATAGGGTTTAAGCCATTCCTTTGGCCCGAAGAGAGACTGAAAACACAGTTTCAACTTGTCTTCGGACCACCCCAACTTTTCGCGCAGCAAGCGTGCTGTCTTGGCACAATGACAGTAATACGGATCGCCCTTTTCATGGTATTCAACCGGAAGACCATGGAAAGATGCGATGGTAACATCAGGTTCCCATGAAAGCCCAGCGATGCCTTGTTCTACTGATTTAGCCAGCGCATCAATATAGACAGGGGCATCATGATAGGCTGGTACACACCGCACAGCTGGCTGCCAACGCATTGTCTTCAATGCATCAAAACACTTGTCATAAGCCGTTGCCGTCGTGGTTGCAGAATATTGCGGATAAAGCGCAAAAAGAAGAATACGGTTACACCCTTGCTTCTGCAAACCCTCTATTCGCTCCTTAACCGCGGGATTACCATAGCGCCACCCCCAGTCGACAACCACATTCGGGTACTCTTTTTCTAATGCAGCTTGCAGTTTCTCAGCTTGATCACGCGTAATCGTACGAAGAGGAGATTCGTCCTTTTCCTTATTCCAAATTTCCTTGTAAGCCTCGCCACTCTTACTTGGCCGGGTCGTCAAAATAATACCCTGCAAGATTATCTGCCAAAGCCACTTTGGCGCTTCGATCACCCTGGTATCACTCAAAAATTCGCTCAGGTAACGTCGCATAGACCAATAGTCAGTGCCGTCAGGTGTACCTAGGTTCATTAAAAGAACACCAACTTTTTCATTGGGAATTTTCGGATGATCTTCGGGGGTAAATTGCAGGTTCATAGATATATCAAAGGCCAAATAATTATTGAAAAACGCAGCAAGTCATCATGTCATTATACAGTTCTGGATACAGTTCTGGATACAGTTCTGGAAACCATATAAGTAAATGACCAACGAGCAAAGCTAGTAATCATTGCTTTTAGCAATAGCGCCATAATGCCTCATGCAAAACATGGGTATTATTTAGGAAAAGGACTTGGTTCTACAAGCCCTCTTCATCATTTTCATCATCCTCAAAATCATCAAGTTCGAAACAACCAACAACTTCTAGATGACCACTCCAGATAAACTGATCAACAGGGGTAACCTCTTTGAGGGTATAGCCCCCTTCCACAAGTATTCTGGCATCCCGGGCAAAGGTATTGGGACTACAAGAGACATAGATAATCGTCTTGATATCCGATTGCGCCAATTCATGGCACTGTTCCTTCGCACCCGTTCTGGGAGGATCAAGGACAACACAGTCCCCACCTTGCAATTCATCAGCCGTAACCGGATCCTTCACAAGATCACGACAATCGGATGTGATGCGATGTGCTGTATCGTTTCGACGTGCGGCAGATGTCAGTGCCGTAATTGCTCGTTCATCCCCTTCAACAGCATGAACTTGTGCACGTTTAGAAAGCGGAAAGGTAAAGGTACCACACCCTGAAAACAAATCGGCGACCGTTTCAAGTTCTTCAGGCAAATACCCCAAAACCAAATTTGTGAGCGCATCCTGCCCTTCTTGGCTTGGTTGCAAAAATGCACCTTCGGGCGGCAGCACCTGAACATCCCCAAACTTTTGATAGGGATTATCCCTTATGGCAACAGGTTCAGGTTCTTGCCGCGGGCGCCCCCAAGCAAAACGCGCTATAGAATGTTTCTCGGCAAAAACCGTGATCGCTTCCCGCCCTTCCAGTACGAGCTTTGCATCTGTAACAACCAGAATATCCGGTCCTGCTGATGATCCAATAACTGTGATATCTGCTTTTGCCTGTTCCGGCCCCAAGAGCACTTTGAGCAACTCTCTTAAAGGATCAATCAACTGGTTTAATTCAGGGGTGAGCAACTTGCAGTCAACAACTTGAACAACCTTGTGGCTCTCACGTTCATGAAATCCGAGATCAATTTTCTTGCCGCGCGCTGCAGCTGCAAAAACGGCCCGTCGCCGAGTGCCAGCTTCCACCTGAACAAGCTCAGTTACCTCTCCACCGCTAAAACCCTTACGTGTCAGAGCCTGTACAACGATATCTCTTTTCCATGTTCGATAAAAATCAGGGGCAACGTGCTGTACTGTACAGCCCCCACAAGGACCAAAATGTTCACAGGGCGGATCGATATGGTTCGCCCCCAATTCTTGAAGCTCCAATATCTCTGCTTTGAGACCACCAGAACGTTCGCCCACCAACTTCACGCGAAGTTTATCACCCGGCATTGTCATGGGAACATACACAGGCCGCCCTTCATGATCGGCAACACCATCACCGCGAGCACCCAGAGTATCAATCTGAATCTCTATTTGCTTTCCGCCACCACGGCGCGCCTTACGTCTCATAATTCCTGACACCTGACTTTATGGTTATATCCCGGCTAAATATTAGCAGGATGATTTTCCGCCAATCTAACAGCTTTTTTAAAAGCCGCAATCTTCCGAGCTACCTTTTGCTGATGATAAAGGGAATATCTATATTATATTTCCATCAAAATAGAGCCCATATGGTATACCGTGCTTGCAAAAACGTCTTGTGCCTATCATCCTTATGCCCAACTGTTTCTATATAAATTTCAGGTTTTTGAATTCATGTCTTTTTTTAAGTTTATCTTCAAAGGTATCGTAGGGTTATTTGCAGCCCTTGGCCTACTTGTCATTCTTCTAGGGGTTTTGTTAGGTGTCACCCTGAATAATATCGAAGAGGTTGGTAAAACTGTCGATAACCAGAGCTTGCCACAGGAAATGATCCTGACAATTGATCTTTCCGAAGGCCTCTTCGAGGGGCCGACAAAAGCTTCGTACTTTAGCAGCTCTTTTCAACCAGGATTACCTTTGCATGACGCCATTGATGCACTTTATCGCGCACAGGACGACAATCGGGTCAAAGGCCTCTTGATTAAAGCGGGACAAGGACCTCTTCAACTGGCTCAGGCACAGGAGCTTAGAAAAGCCATCCGTGCCTTTACCAAAACTGGAAAATGGTCCGCTTCTTTTGCCGAGACCTATGGTGAAGCAGGACATGGAACCCTGCATTATTACCTGGCCAGCGCCACTGAAAATGTGTGGATACAACCATCTGGTGATCTCGATATTTCAGGCTTTAACATGGAAAGTCCCTACTTGCGTCCCGTTTTGGACGAATTGGGAATTCTGCCACAGTTCAGTCAACGGTATGAATACAAGGGCGTCATGAATATGTTCACTGATGATCACATGCCAGCGCCTGTCAAAAGAAACACCCAAAGCGTTCTGAATTCAATTTTTGATGTGATCGAAAAAGAAATTTCCATCAGCCGCGAAAAACCTGGCGAGATTGGTTCTTTGATGGATAGATCTCCCTTAAGCGCTGTAGAAGCTATTGATGCCGATTTGGTTGATCGCGTTGGTTACTGGGATGAAATTTCTGATGAAGCCCTAACAGGCGACCGCGAATTCGTACACCTGGCTGATTATGCCATGAGCACAACACCAGAGGCATCAGAGAATGCCAGTAAGATTGCAGTCGTATACGGTATTGGCGAAATTCACTTGGGAAAAAGCCAGGGTGACCCCTTCTTTGGCGGTGGCATGACAATGGGCTCAGACACAATTGCCCAAGCAATTTCTGATGCGAT
>NZ_CAKZMP010000050.1 GCF_937128705.1 uncultured Kiloniella sp.
ATTTGCACATTAGCCGCAGACAATCAGCAGGTCAAAACCCTTTATAACATAGCAGAACTGCAGAAGTTCTATGATCCCGAAAGTATAATCCCGTGACAATAATTATTAAGAAGGAGAAGAAGGAGAATTACTTAGGCGTTTTTTTTGAGCTATCTTGTGAAAATTGAGACCAAAACATCTTTTGCATTTGATCAAACCCTTGCATTGAAGCTGGCATCCAGGTTTTCATTAACGTTTCAGGGTCACTTGCTTGAATAGTCTCAAGCATTTTTTTTCTAACTTCTTCTATTGCTTCTTTTTGAAGTTCAGAAACATCGGGAAGACCCAAAAACTGCCGCGCTTCTTCCGGTGTACAATCTATATCAAAAGTGATTTTCATGGTTATTTCCCGCAATTCAATAAAGCTGTTTCAAATATCATACCTTAGTTACAGGAAATTAATTAGAAATTTTTAGATCAGCTTTTGTTTCACGGGAAACATTACTCAAGCGAAATAATTTTACTTCCAGTTCTCACTCAGACTAGTCAAAGGTTCCCTGGAAAATACCCAACACACAAGCTTACGCATTACATTGAGCATTGGTGTATAAATCATCCAAATTGTAACCATAACGGCCAAGAAGATGCCTCCGATAGCAACATCACCGAACCAGTGCCCTCCCCCGACCAGTCTCGGGCTGGCATTAATCAGGGCAAAAACACTCACAAGAATTCCATAGGAAATCCCAAAATATCGCCACATGAATATAACAGATATAAAAGAAATAGCGGCATGATCACTCGGGAACGATTTTCTTGTCCCTGTTTTAACTTCTATCCAGGAAACAAGATCATTTATATTAATAAAAGGTGTAAGAACTTGTGACGGACTTTGATGGTAATAAAGCTCAAACCCACGGGAAATTATTATCATTGTTATTACAACGGCAATAACTAAAAGAAAAATTCTGGCAAGACGTTCTTGAAAAGAATTTTCCCTATTCAATAAAACATACCAAAGGCAAAGAGATCCTAGGAATAGGCCACTTAAATTATCAAATATTTTACTATTAGTGAACGCCCAATAGTTGTTCCAAATCGTTCGTCCTTCTTGTAAAGAACCATTTAAAAAGAAAAAAATCTGTTCGTCCCAAGGGGTTTTAAAACCACTATCAATAAAAAAATATATAACCAGTCCAACAATCATATTCCAAAGAATTAACTTCTTGAAGTTCCATAATGACAGATTTTGATCAGAGTTATTCACTATTAAGCCCTTAATTCTTTTTACTGCGGGTATTCCTTACCCAACAACACCAAATTTGCTGTTATAATATCTTGAACCGACAAAAAGGGTTATCGTGTATCACACGTTTTCCTAATCTTATTACAAGCATCTGACAACCGGGAACTTCTATGTATCACTTAACCTTTACCTCGCCACAAGGCTATTTGGATGTTGCTGAAGAAGATAACAAAATTGTCCGCCTGCAATGGATTAATGATAAAGAACATTATGAACAAAGCCCTACACCCTTGCTTCTAAAATGTAAAAAACAACTGGAGCAATACTTTGCCGGAAAAAGAAATAACTTTGATGATATTCCGCTAGCTCCCCAAGGGACAAACTTTCAAAAAAATGTATGGAACGCCTTATATAAAATTCCTTATGGAAAAGTGAAAACCTATGGGGATATTGCCCATGAAGTTGAATCAGTTGCTCGGGCTGTGGGGGGTGCCTGTGGCGCAAACCCTATCCCTATCATTATTCCCTGTCATCGGGTCATCGCAGGAAACCAAGTTCTTGGTGGTTTTTCCGGGGGTGAAGGCGGAAAATCTAAAAAAGAACTCTTATTACTCGAAGGTTATAAAGTTTTTGAAGAAAATCAGCCAAGTCTTCCCGGGCTTTAAATAATGTTTAAATATTCCAGAAAACAGGCCTTTAATAATAACAAATACAGGTGAGCTATGAATAAGGGTATTAAATTTTATGAATATGGCGGACCAGAAGTCCTCCATTATGAAGACATTGAAATTGGTAAGCCTGGCAAAGGCGAAATAAGGTTAAAACAAACAGCTATCGGTCTTAACTTTATTGATGTCTATCACAGGACAGGCCTTTACCCTCAACCTTCGCTTCCTTCGGGCATAGGTTTAGAGGCGGCTGGCATTATTGAAGATATTGGACCTGGTGTGACAGACCTACATGTTGGGGACAGGGTCGCCTATGGCACTGGGCCAATAGGCTCTTATGCGGAACATAGAATAATTCCTGCAAATAAAGTTATTCTTATACCTGAAAGAATTTCTGATGAAGAAGCTGCCTCTGTCATGCTGCAAGGAATGACAGCTGAATATTTGATAAGACGGACCTATTGTGTTCAATCAGGCGATTTTGTGCTTTTCCACGCCGCTGCTGGTGGCGTTGGATCGCTTGCTATTCAATGGCTCAATTCTTTGGGCGCAACCGTAATAGGTACTGTCGGATCTGAAGAAAAAGCAGAAATAGCCAAAGCAAAAGGCTGTCATCACATCATTAATTATAAGACTGAAAACTTTGTCGACCGGGTTAAAGATATTACGAGTGGCAAAGGTGTAAACGTTGTTTATGATTCTGTTGGCAAAGACACTTTTGAGGGATCCCTAGACTGTCTAAAGGTCCGTGGCACAATGGTAACCTTTGGAAATGCATCTGGTCCCGTCCCTGCTATAGAACCACTAATACTTAATGCAAAGGGTGGAATTTATCTTACGCGTCCGAGTTTGGCGCATTATTGCGGAACTCATGATGACATGACGGCCTCAGCAAATGCTTTGTTTCAGGCAATTTCTTCTGGTGCAATCCAGATTGATGTCAACCAAAGTTATGCGTTGTACGACGCCCGCAAGGCCCATGAAGATCTAGAAGCAAGAAAAACAACAGGATCTACTATTCTTGTGCCAGAACACTAGGATAACACTGAAACCTAGTAGAAATAAAAAAGGGCTGCCAATTTTTCTAGCAGCCCTTTTTCTTGTTCACAAAACCAATTATTGATTCATTGAATCAAAGAATTCGTCATTATTTTTGGATGTTTTTAGCTTATCAACCAAGAACTCAACAGAATCTGTCACACCCATTGGTGTAAGAATACGGCGAAGAACCCACATCTTACTAAGGGTTGCTTTATCGACCAGTAACTCTTCCTTACGCGTACCGGATTTACTGATATCAATCGCAGGATAGGTACGTTTATCAGAAAGTTTGCGGTCCAGAACGATTTCAGAGTTACCTGTACCTTTAAACTCTTCAAAGATCACTTCGTCCATACGACTACCAGTATCGATAAGAGCCGTAGAGATGATCGTCAGACTGCCGCCTTCTTCGATGTTACGTGCAGCACCAAAGAAACGTTTAGGGCGCTGTAGAGCGTTCGCATCGACACCACCAGTCAAAACTTTACCAGAACTAGGAACAACAGTGTTGTAGGCACGGGCAAGACGGGTGATAGAATCAAGAAGAATGACAACATCCTTTTTGTGTTCAACAAGACGTTTTGCTTTTTCCAGAACCATTTCAGTTACCTGAACGTGGCGATGAGCAGGTTCATCAAATGTAGAGCTAACCACTTCACCTTTCACAGAACGAGCCATATCGGTGACTTCTTCTGGGCGTTCATCAATAAGAAGAACAATCAGGAAAACTTCAGGGTGGTTTGCCACAATCGACTGCGCAATATTCTGCATTAAGACGGTTTTACCCGTTCTTGGCGGCGCTACGATCAAGGCACGCTGACCTTTACCCAATGGGGTCACTAGGTCGATCACGCGGGTCGTCATATCTTTTTTTGTTGGATCATCAAGCTCAAGCTTGAGTTTTTCATCCGGATAAAGCGGTGTCAGGTTATCAAAATTAATCCTGTGACGCGAAGATTCCGGCTGATCAAAATTAATTTGATTAACTTTTAACAGGGCAAAATAGCGTTCGCCATCTTTCGGTGCACGAATTTGGCCCTCGACGGTATCACCCGTTCTTAAACCAAATCGTCTTACCTGACTTGGGCTGACATAGATATCATCAGGCCCTGGCAGATAGTTTGATTCCGGTGCACGGAGAAAACCAAACCCATCTTGTAAAATTTCCAAAACGCCCGAGCCAAAAATAGGCACATCGTTCTCAGCCATTTGTTTGAGGATGGCGAACATCATGTCCTGCTTACGCAGGGTGCTGGCGTTCTCTACTTCAAGTTCCTCTGCAAGCTTTAGAAGCTCTGCGGGACTTTTTACTTTGAGATCTTGTAAGTTCATATGATGGAAAATTTTGGTTCAGTTAAAAAATGAACGAGATGATAAGGATGCAACATACAAGTTAAGATTTATAAAAGGCTTCGTCATTATTTCGACGATCCCCAAAGACCTGTTATCTGTTGCAATGTAAATCGGAGTAACGGGCTGTTGATGTTGGCCCACGTTTGCTAGCGGGGTGAATTATAGTACCTCAAAAAGGAAGTCAAGTAAAAGAATTCTCCAAATTGTGCTTAAAATGGCTTCACAACGGCTAAAATCACGATCAAAATCATTAAAACTGTCGGAATTTCATTGGCATAACGATAAAAGCGCTCACTGCGAGTATTTTTATCGACTTGGAAGGCTTTCATCCATTTACCAGCGATTTCATGAAAAATGGTCAAGGCAATCAATAACGTAAATTTGCCATGAAACCACCCATCAGTATGAGCCTCAATATTTAAAACCAGCAATATACCAAAAAGCCAACTGGCCATCATTGCCGGGTTCATTATGAAGCGAAATAATTTTCGCTCCATAATTTTAAAAATCTGGGACCGTTCAGAATCAACAGGAACTTGGGTATGATACACAAAAATGCGCGGAAGATAGAGCAAACCTGCCATCCAGGAGATAACTGACATAATATGCAGAGCTTTTACCCAAAGGTAGCCCTCACCTAGAAATCCACCCATATTTCAGATATTTCCTGTTTAAAATCAGCCCCTGACGAGCGTTAACATTTTTTCGACGTTCTCGATTGGTGTTTGCGGCACAATGCCATGACCAAGATTAAAAATAAAGGGTCCACCGCTGAGATCGCTCATAATGGTTTCAATAGATCTTTCCAGTATTTCACCACCAGCAACAAGGACGAGCGGATCTAGGTTTCCTTGGACAGTTACGTAAGATTGAATGTTATCTCTGGCCCAAGATGTCGATAAAGTTGTGTCCAGTCCCAAGGCATCAGCTCCGCTTTCTTTTGCAAAAACGGGATAATTATTTCCTACACCCTTTGGAAAGAGAATAACTGGAACGTTGGGGTAAACTGATTTGATTCCAGCTATAATCTGTTTACAAGGTTCCAAACACCAACGGCGTAAAGCAAATTCCGGCCATACACCGGCCCAGGAATCAAAAATTTGTACCGTTTCAGCTCCGCTTTCAATTTGTTTAATTAGATATCTGGTTGTTGCTTCCACTACCAAACTGATTATTCGATCAAACTCTTTTGGTTTGGAATAAGCCCAGGTCTTTGCTTTCGCATAATCTTTGGAAGATCCACCTTCGATCATATAACTGGCGACTGTCCATGGGGCTCCGGCAAAGCCGATTAAAGTTGTTTCTTTTGGAAGTTCTTCTTTCAAGCGGCCAAGGGTTTCATACATTGGTGCTAAGACTTCATGAAGATTATCCATATTAAGTTTTGATAGATCTTCGATGGAATTTAAAGGTTCTAGTTTTGGTCCTACACCTTCTTCAAACCACACTTTTTGGCCTAGTGCATGGGGAATGACCAAAATATCACTAAACATAATTGAAGCATCAAATCCAAATCTACGAATAGGCTGAAGTGTTACTTCTACAGCGAGATCTGGGGTATAACAAAGATCTAGAAAACCGTTCGCTGATGCTCTTGTTTTTCTATATTCAGGTAAAAAACGGCCCGCTTGTCTCATTAGCCAGATAGGTGTGCGTTCAGTTTTTTCGCCCTTAAGAGCGCGTATCATGAGTTTGTTTTCGGTTTTCACGGTCTCTTTGAACCTCGCGTTAGAAGTTATCTCTATTAATATACTAAGTAATAGTAATTATTTGTTGTTGTTGTAGATCCCTGTGAATCACGAGGATTAGTCAGTTATTCATAACTTGTCCTCAAGCTTCAAGTCTTCAATTTAAATTTTTTGTTATTTCTATTTGTTCTGTGAATTTCATCGTGGATTGAAAATAGGGACTCGTTAACGAATCTCGGAGTCCTATTTTTTCCTTAATAACCTTAATTGTGGGGATAACTTTTTTATATTTCGGAGTCCTTTTACAAGTTTTGCACAGATGTGAGTATTGCAGCGAATTGTCGCATAAGACGAGGGAGTGACTTGGGGACAGCGTGTGTAAAAAAGGGGCATGTGGACAAATAGCTATAGTTATCCACAAAGTTTTACGCACTACCCCCAACTTTGTTCACACCTGAGGGCATGATCCGGACGGCATCTTTATAAAAAATAATAAGTTACTGTTTTATTTTTGGTTTAATGTTCCAAATCAGCTGAATAAAACTGAGTAAAAATAAGTTTTTTTTGAAGAAAATGTGAAAATAGATTGCTTTCCGGGCCAGACAGGTTTCGTGTTTTGCACTTAATGTGTATGTATGAAACACAACAATGTGCTCAAAAGCCGTAAGGCGGGACCGAGAGTTCGGAAATAGATATGTCGCAGACCCATTTACACCTTGTTTCTGATTCCACAGGTGAAACAATTAATTCTGTTGCCCGTGCCTGTATGGTGCAGTTTAAAGTGGAAGAACCTATTGAACATGTTTGGAGTTTGATACGAACCAAGGTTCAAATGGAAAAAGTTTTGCTTCAGATCCGGCAAAAACCTGGTCCTGTTCTTTTTACAGTTGTTAATCAGGAGCTTAGAGAAATTTTAATTCGGGAATGTCGGCGGTTGGGATTGCCTTCTATTCCAGTTCTTGATCCAGTTATTCATGCACTTGCGAGTTATTTCAATCTGGAAATGTCAGGTAAACCGGGACTGCAACACACATTGGATTCTGAGTACTTCAATCGAATTGAAGCGATGAACTTTGCTTTGAACCATGATGATGGGCAATTACCGCAGAATTTGAATGATGCCGAGATTGTATTGTTGGGGGTTTCCAGAACGTCAAAAACGCCAACGTGTATTTATCTGGCCAATAGAGGCTATAAAGCAGCGAATGTTCCTATTGTCCCGGGGTGTCCTTTACCGAAAGAGCTGGAAACGCTTACTAATCCTTTGGTCGTGGGGCTGACAAAAGACCCGGCAAGCCTGATGCAGATCCGTCGAAGTCGTTTGAAAATGATCTCAAATGAAGAAGAAACTGACTATGTCCACCTGGAATCTATTAAAGAAGAGGTGAAAATGGCGCGTAAGTTCTGTAACGAGCATCGCTGGCCCATTATTGATGTGACGCGCCGGTCTATCGAAGAAACGGCGGCAACAATTATCAAACACTATCATCGCCATATGGGCATTGCCGATGAATAGAGTTATAAACCAAGAAAACTTAGATCAGACCCCAGTCATTCTGGCCTCTGCAAGTAAAGCACGGGGGTTTCTTTTAAAAAATGCAGGGGTGTCTCTTTCTGGTTTATTGCCCGCTGCAATTGATGAGGATGAAGTTAAACAGTCCTTAAAATCCGAGGGTGCAACAGCGTTACAAGTTGCGGAAACTCTTGCAGAGCTTAAAGCGCGTAAAATTTCAATGACAAATCCAAATTCTTTTGTCATTGGCGCAGACCAGATGCTCAATTGTAACGGGGTCTGGTTTGATAAACCGACAGATCTGGATCATGC
>NZ_CAKZMP010000051.1 GCF_937128705.1 uncultured Kiloniella sp.
CTATTAAGGCGGAGATTCTATAGAAGCTACGAACCTCTAAAATAGAGAATTTTAAAAAGTAGCGAAGCCCTAATAATTTGGGGCAGTGATTTTTATTACCCGCTTTTTTGTCGGATTCTATAAACTTTGTAACTGGGGTTACAGCGATCTAGTTTTTAACGGAAAATCATAAAAGTCAAAAATCAGGCAAGAAAAAAGGGTACCTAGTCGGTACCCTTCAATCTTTTGCATAACAATCAAATTAATGATCGTTAAATGACTTACTCAGCAACCGCGATTGATGAGACAGCCATTTTGCCGTTACGGCCGCGTTCTAGTTCGAACTCAACACGTTGGCCTTCGTTCAAACCTTGTAGGCCTGCACGTTCTACAGCAGAAATGTGAACGAAAGCATCATCCCCACCAGCATCAGGCTCGATAAAGCCAAAACCTTTAGTGGAGTTAAACCATTTTACTACGCCAGTCGCCATTAAAGAGACTCCTAATTACTTAACTTGTGTGACAGCCAAAATCAGCCGTTGGTAAAGGGTTCGGCAAGGCCGGGAATCTTCTTTAGTGACCAGTGTAGGGCAGGCAGAGGAGCCGGGACTTTTAAAACCATAATAGCTTTATCTACGAATTTTAGGAAAAGTCAAGTGTTATTGAGATTTAGGCACATTAAAGTTTTGAGTAACGCCTAGATACGGCATTCTCTTGATGGCTGGTGGCCCATTTCAAAAATAAGATAATAATCGTATGCATATATTATTTGAAATATTATGATTTAAAGCAAGGGTTAATTTGGTTTCTATATGTTTTGACAACCAGTCAGGGAGAAAAGTCCACGGAATTGTTCTTTAAAATTTAAATTTCAGGAAAATATTCAAAAGGAAAAATATCCAGTGCCTAAGATAAGTGAATTTCAGGAACAGCATGCAAGGCGATTGGTTGACAGCTTTAAGGCTGTAACTGGAAAAGATTTAATTAAGTTGAACAAGGAAAAGGCTATAGGGCAACAGCTATTCGAAGCACCCTTTGTTGTGGTATCTCATAACGGTGCGGATGACCCTGTGCTAAATTATGGGAATTCGATAGCCCTCAATCTTTGGGAAATGTCATGGGAAGATTTTACGCAAACACCTTCGCGTAAAACAGCAGAGCCTGAATTTCGGAATGATCGTGCCGCCATGTTACAGCAGGCCAAGGATAAGGGATATTTTGATAACTATACGGGTATCAGAATTTCAAGTTCAGGTAAGAGGTTCTTGATTGAAAAGGCTATTATTTGGACTGTTCCTTCTGTCGAAGGTAGTGATGATCCTCGTTTGCAAAAAGCCGGACAGGCGGCAACCTTCAGCTATTGGAAATATTTATAAGCCTGAAGAGGTGGCGCATTTACGTAATAAAAAGTCGCAAACAAAGAAAAAAAATCACCTTCATTTAACTGGGTATGTTGATTAAGTGTCGTAAGGTATTGAATTATAACCAATAATAACAAATCAATTGTCGACATAAAGAATTCTTTATCTTGTTGACTAGATAAAGAATTCTTTATATGTTTGTTTTGCGGATAACAAAGAATGCTGCATAATTTTTGAAATAACTAACGGGTAGATGGCTGGGGTCCAATCCTGAAACGGATTGTCAGTCTGGAAAGGAAGGCATTTATGCATTTAAAAGTGTATAGTGCAGAGCCACATATAAAAAGAAAAGCACCACGCAGAGACCTGCAACGTGTTGTTATTGTCGTTCTTCCCGGTACAGCTTCTTTAGATACCAGTTTAACTATTCAGGCGTTAAAGACCGCGAATGCGGTTGCTGGTTATGCGGCTTTCCATTGGCGCATTGCAACGATGGACGGTCAGGACATTGATCTTGAAGATGGTTTTATTCTCAAGCCTGATATGGCTGTGGGGGATGACGAAGCTATCGACCTCGCACTTGTGTTTGGTGAATGGGGTGTTCGGACAGGGAAATCAGACCTTTTTATCAACTGGCTTAAACGACTGGATCGGCAAAGTGTTTATGTTGGTGCGGTTGGCGGTGCTTGTTATGAACTTGCAAGCGCGGGATTACTGAGTGGTTATAGGTGTGCTGTGCCGTGGGCATATCATGATAGCTTTAAAGAGCTTTATCCCTCTGTTGAAATACAGGACGCGCTATTTTCCTGGGATAGAAAGCGTATTACCTGTACGGGGAAAGCGGCATGTCTGGATTTAATCCTGAATATTATTGAACATCAATGCGGTACGGATGTTGCCGGACAGGTTGCAGAGGCTTTCAACTATGAAGTCAGGGGCGGGGCATCTATCCCTTTGCGCCAACGTAATCTTACCTTGCAAAAGCTTTCAGGCAAACTTGCCGAGGCCGTGCGCATTATGGAAGAAAACCTTGAAGTTTTGTTGACTGCAGAGGAAATTGCGAAAGAAATCGGTAGCTCAAAGCGACAGATAGAACGTCTGTTCGCCCGCCATCTCGGGTGCAGCCCAAAGCGCTATTATAAGCGTTTGAGATTGAAACGAGCTCGTGCACTTCTACGACAAACGGCTTTGCCTGTCAGTGAAGTAGCCATTGCTTGTGGCTTTACATCCTTTTCTTATTTCTCACGTGCTTACAGAGGGTATTTTGGGTCAACGCCGCGGGAAGATCGTCTGGCACGTGTCAGCTAGAAATTAGCTTATTTATTTTGACCTTATTCGATAACTCTTTCAGAATGTTTCGAAATTAACAGCTGTTAGATTGTCTTATCCTATGAGTGGGTCTTCTGAATTTTCATTTGTTCCGGGAACGAAAGTGGGTGTTGTCGGCCTAGGCAAAATGGGTTGGCATTTCGCGATGCGTTTGCACAATGCCGGGGCAGAGGTGTTCATCCATTCCCGAACCCGTGACAAGGCCTCTGATCTAGAAGCGATCGGCCTTACATACTGTAAAACACCACAGGATCTTGCGCGAAACATCAATAGTGGATTTATTGTTATCTGTGTAACCGATACCCCAGCCATTGAGCAGGTGATTTGCGGTGATCAGGGGCTGTTACTGGCAATGCACACTGATACACTGGTCATTGATATGGGAACGACACAGGTTATGAATACACGAGTCCTTGCCGGAAGGGTCGATCATGTGGGGGCTGGCTACCTTGATGCACCGGTAAGTGGCGGGGCTATCGGCGCAGAGCAGGGATCGCTCTCTATTATGGTTGGGGGTGATGAAAGCGATTTTCATCGTGCGATGCCGCTTTTTAACGTTTTGGGTGAAAATATTAACCATGTTGGTCCCCTTGGTGCAGGACAGATTGCAAAGACCGCAAATCAGATGATTGTCGCAATGACTATAGATGCCGTTGCTGAAGCGTTAACGTTGGCAGCCAAAGCAGGGGCTGATCCTGCTAAGGTTCGCAATGCTTTGTTGGGCGGTTTTGCAGATAGTCGTATCCTTGAATTACATGGTCAGCGTATGGTCGATCGCAATTTTGAACCGGGGGCTAGGGCGACCGTTCAGTTAAAGGATGTGAAGCAAGCCATGGAATTGGCTGAACATTATAGTCTTCGTTTATCCGGCTTGGAAACCGCGATGGATCTCTGGCAAGGTATGGTTGATGACGGGCTTGGGGAGCTGGACCAAGCTGGTTTTATTCGTGCTGTTGAGGAAAAAAATCAAACTAAAGGCTGATATAATGTACCGTTTCGCTGCTAATTTAAGCATGCTTTTTACCGAAGTTCCTTTTCTTGATCGTTTTAAGGCTGCGCAGGATGCAGGTTTTGAAGGGGTGGAGTTTCTTTTTCCTTATGAATGGTCAAAGCAGGACCTTAAAGCAAGGTTGGATGATACAGGGCTAGAGCAAGTGCTGTTCAACCTTCCTGCGGGAAACTGGGAAAAGGGAGAACGTGGGATTGCAGCTTTACCGGGGAGAGAAGGTGAATTTCAGCATAGTGTTGAGTTGGCGTTGGAATATGCCGAGCATTTAAATTGTCGCAAGTTACATGTGATGGCTGGTATTTGTCCGGAAGGTGAAACACTGGAATCCTGTTTTGAAGTTTATCTCGCCAATCTGGCTTATGCTTGTGAACAGGCGAAGGCGGCAAATATTATGGTGTTGATAGAACCTTTAAATACGCGGGCTTTTCCAGGGTATTTGCTATCTCATCAAGCTCAGGCACGTAAAATTATTGATCATATTGCCGCGCCAAACCTGAAATTACAGATGGATTTGTATCACGCCCAAATCATGGAGGGCGACCTTTCGGTGTTGATCCGTCATCAAATGGATTATGTTGGGCATATTCAGATTGCTGGGGTGCCGGATCGACATGAACCATCTGAAGGAGAAATTAACTATGGTTGGATATTCTCTGAATTGTTAAAGGCTAAATATGAAGGGTGGGTCGGTTGTGAGTATACGCCTAAAGCTGATACGAAATCGGGTCTTGGTTGGCTCGATACGGCTCGAAAAATCTTTTCCTGATTACTTGGGCCTGATGCGCAGGAGATCGACTGAATTTTTATAGCGTCAACCTGTCCTATTGTTTTTCGTGTAGTGTGATCCTATTTTACATTGAATAAATGCTTATTGTGATATTTGTTGTTTGAGATGTTTGGCCTGAAATGAGACTTACGACCTATACTGACTATTCATTACGTGTCCTGATTTTTGTCGGACTAAAAGGTGATGAATTAGCGACGATCACTGAAATTTCAGAGCGTTATGATATTTCACGTAACCATTTGATGAAAGTGGTTAATCAACTGTCTCAGGATGGATATCTCAAAACTATTCGCGGTAAAAAGGGCGGTATGCTCCTTGCTCGTTCTCCGGCAGAAATAAATCTGGGGGATGTGGTTAGGGATATGGAAGACAATCTGGATATTGTCGAATGTTTCGACAAGAAAAAAGGCTGCTGCCAAATCGATGGTTATTGTCGGTTACAGGGAATTCTGGGCGAGGCTGTCATTGCCTTTTTTGATGTTCTATCCCGGTATACGCTTGAAGATCTAATGTCCAATAGGCAGGGCCTTCAAAAGGCGTTAAATATCTCGTTTATGTAGTATCTATTTGTAGGTGTGCACTATTATAGGGCGGATATGATTTGTTTCATAACCGCCTATTTTGTTTTTCTGGGGTGAGCATGTGTAAAATTTTCTACCTTGTTCGCAAATACAGATTTTGTTAGATCTATATTTGCCTGTGCAATTCTATTGTCCGCACAGGTTCTACGGAGATTTTATGTTAGAGATTGCGGTAATCCGCTAGTTCCTGAACCTCGGGAACATTTGAAACTGTTGTAACGTTCAAGCTGTGCGCTGAGCGATACCTTTTCTATGCTCACATAAAACGAAAATCCATTGAATATTTCAAAGTATGAACAGCGTGTTTTACACGTTCTCGCTCAGGGTGGTTCTATTCACTATGAGCGGGGTGAGAATGGCAAGGTTACGAAGGTAACTTGTTATACCCGTGATGGTCATGTGCTTGCTGATTGTAACTATCGCGTTTTTCAGCGTCTGAGGAAGCGGTCCTTTGTGAAATCTCAACAGGGGCAACCCTATCGAATTACACGATTGGGTATACGGTCCGTTAGATCTCAACTGGATAACAGATAAATCAGTAAAGCTAGAAAGAAGTTAGTTGTTATGATTAGAAAGTACGAAATTGCCGATACGGCAGCACTAATTAAAATTTGGTTCGAAGCAAACAAGGTTGGTCATCCATTCCTGAGCGATGAATTTGTCGCCCAGGTCGCCAATGATATGCCGAATATTTACCTTCCCAATGCTGAAACTTGGGTTTTGGTTTTTGATCAAAATCCTGTTGGTTTCATTTCCCTCATCAATGATAAAATCGGGGCGTTGTTCCTTGATCCGGTATTTCATGGCAAGGGGTTTGGTCGGGCTTTGGTTGATCATGTGGTGAACTTGAAAGGCTCTCTGAGTGTAGAGGTCTTTGAGAAAAACAAAGTGGGTCGACGGTTCTACGATCTCTATGGCTTTGTCGAAGTTGGCCGTTATTGTCATGAGCCGACAAATGAGATTTCGCTGAAATTGACATTGGCGAAAGATTGATAAAAAAACAAGGGCACTTCGCATGGAGTGCCCTTGTTCTGAAGGTTTTCTTTGTGGCGTTGTTATCCCTTTTTCTTTTTTTGTACGGCCATAAGATAGAGCATTTCAAAGGCCATCGTCGCGCCAGCAAGGGCGGTAATGTCGCTAACATCGTAGGCGGGGGATACTTCGACGACATCGGCGCCGACAATGTTAATACCCTCTAGGCCTCTAAGTATTGTCAGGGCCTGATGCGGGGTTAAGCCCCCACTTACAGGTGTTCCTGTGCCCGGGGCAAAGGCAGGGTCCAAGCTATCAATATCGAAAGTGAGGTAAGCCTTTCGATCGCCAACAATGCGCTTGATCTCTGCTACCACTGCTTCAGGGCCTTTGTCGTGAACCCAGGGGGCATGAATAATGTTAAAGCCGTGAGTTTTGTCGTTGTGTGTGCGGATGCCGACCTGTGCAGAAGACGCGGGGTCGATAATTCCCTGTTTGGCGGCATGGTAAAACATCGTGCCGTGGTCAATCCGTTGTTGATCTTCTTCCCAAGTGTCGGAATGGGCGTCTATCTGGATTAAGGCGAGTTGACCATGTTTTTCTGCGTGTGCCTTTAGAATGGGGTAGGTGACAAAATGGTCACCGCCGAGTGTCAGCATTGCAGTGTCTGTGTCCAGAATTGCTTTTGCATGGGCTTCGATGGCACCGGGAATGGACATTGGTTCGCCGGGATCAAAAACAAGGTCGCCGTAATCTGCCACGGCCAAAACTTCAAAAACGTCAAGACCAGAAGGGAAGTGTGGTGCCCAAGCAAGATTGGCAGAGGCTTTCCTGACAGCCTGTGGCCCCAATCGAGTGCCCGATCTGCCCGTGGTTGCGCAATCATAAGGAATGCCGGATATGGCAACATCTGCGTCGCGAAGATCTCGTGTGTATTTACGGCGCATAAAAGAATTTGCACCGGAATACATAGGTTCAACATCTGTCCCTAGAAGGCTTTTTGCCATAAAGGCGTTGTCGCCTTCGGAATTAATACCGGATATATCGGTCATGCTGTATCTCCAGAACGATCTTGGTCTTGTTGTTAAACTTATAAGTTTATTGTTAGAAAGATGGTGGTGTTGCCGAACTTACCACTTCACACTCTTCGTCGCCGGGGTTGCGAAAGCGGTGCGGGATTTCTGTATTAAAGTAATAGGCTTCCCCTGCATTCAGCACTTTTATTTCATTGCCGACGGTGATTTCAAGTTGCCCACGAATAATAACCCCGGCTTCTTCGCCTTCTTGCACAATCATCTTGTCGCCAGTATCGCCATGGGGTGGGTATTTTTCATGCAAAACCCGCATTTTACGATCTTTCTTGGCGGCACCTACCAAGCGGACAGACATGGTGCCGTCAGACATTTCGACTAGTTCGTCCTTGGCATAGAAGATTTTCTCTTCCTGTTCGGGTTCCATAGAGAAAAATTCGATCATGGTTACTGGAAAGCCAGCCAGAACTTTTGTGAGCGAGTCAATAGATGGACTAACGCGATCTTGTTCAATCATAGAGATTGCGCTGTTGGTAACGCCGGCACGCCGGGCAAGTTCCCGTTGTGAAAGGCCATGCATGGCGCGTAGTGCTTTTAAGCGTTTTCCAACACTGGCTGACATCTGTTCTGTTTCACCTCGTTCAATAGTGGTCTCGTTCAATGGATTTTTCTCTATAGTAAGTCTCGAAGACGATAATAAGCCATAGCTAGAACCAGGGCAGGGGTGCGTAACAGGCTGCCCCCTGGGA
>NZ_CAKZMP010000052.1 GCF_937128705.1 uncultured Kiloniella sp.
CAGCCATTTTTTCTGGTGTTGCGGATTTGCGCAAAATCTTTGAAAAGGCCCGCGAGCGAAAGGCAATGGGGCAGGGGACATTGCTATTTATCGATGAAATTCATCGATTTAACAGAGCGCAACAGGACAGTTTTCTTCCCTATATGGAAGACGGTACAATTGTCTTGGTTGGGGCAACGACAGAAAATCCTTCGTTCGAATTGAACGCGGCGTTATTATCCCGCTCTCAAGTCATGGTGCTCAAACGCATAGATGAAGAAGGAATGGACGATCTGTTGGTGAGAGCTGAGCAAGAAATGGGGTTCGAGCTACCCCTATCAGATGAGGCTCGCCAATCAGTTATTGCCATGGCGGATGGCGACGGACGTTACCTTCTAAATATGGCGGAAGAGCTCTTTACCTTGCCGCCTGGTGAGGCTTTGAACACGGCAGATCTGGCAACCGTTATTCAAAAACGCGCCCCGATTTATGACAAAGGCCAGGAAGGGCACTATAATTTAATATCAGCCTTACATAAGTCGTTGAGAGGTTCTGATTGTGATGCGGCCCTTTATTGGTTGGCCCGGATGTTAGCGGGTGGTGAAGATCCCAATTATATTGCAAGAAGACTTCTAAGGTTTGCTGTTGAGGATATTGGTCTTGCGGACCCTAATGCGATGTCACAGGCGTTATATGCATGGCAATCCTTCGAGCGTCTGGGGTCACCAGAGGGGGAATTAGCTCTGGCGCAGGCTGTAATCTATCTTGGCACAGCACCGAAATCCAATGCTGCTTATGCTGCTTATAAAAGTAGTGTTCGATCGGCAAAAGAAACCGGATCTCTTTCTCCTCCGATGCATATTTTGAATGCTCCGACCAAAATGATGAAAGACCTTGGGTATGGAAAAAACTATGCCTATGACCACGATGCACAGGATGGTTTTTCTGGACAAAACTACTTTCCGGATAATATGCCACGCCTTAATTTCTACCAGCCGGTGGAAAGAGGCTTTGAAAGAGAGGTCAAAAAGCGGCTTCTTTATTGGGAAAAATTACGCCAAGATCGGCAGAAAACCTGATTATTAACCAAGGAATGCAAAATCTGCGTGTCTGCCATGTATATCTGACGATTGCAGAGGTGCGACATTTTGGTGTTACCTGTAGTCAGAAATCCTAAAACAAGTTCTTGTTTTTCGAAACACAGACCACGTTCCAAGAGGGTAAGGCCAGCAATGCCAGATTATATTCGTCCGCAAAAAGATCATGTGGCACTCATTTCTCTATCTGCGCAGCGAGACTATATCCTCCCCAGTTCCCCTATTCGAGCATCCGGCCTTTCCCGTGCTATTCCTGCAATGGAAAAGCTGGTTCAGGGGTTCCGTGATCGTTCTTCCTCTATTTATCATTCGATCCGCCTTTATAAAACGGACGGGTCAAATGTTGATCTTTGTCGACGCACAGCCGTCGAAGAGGGCTTGCGTATCTTCATGCCGGGCAGTCTTGGTGCGGAACTAGTTGATGAAATCCAACCCGAAGGCAAAGAAGTTCGTATTAATCCGGATCTTCTTTTTGATGGTAAGTTTCAGGAAATTGGTGAAAACGAGTCAATTTTCTATCGCCCTCGTTGGGGTGCATTCCATGATACGCCTTTGGAAGATGAACTTAGAGCCCGTGGTGTAAACACGCTTGTTCTTTGCGGTTTTTCATTTACCACGGCAACACGGGCAACAATTTATGAAGCAAGTGCCCGTGACTTTCGGGTGATTGTTGTTCCGGATGCTTTGTGTAATGCGACGGAACAAGGTCTTCATGAACTCGGACGTATGGGCGTATACATGATGGAAACAGACGAACTGTTATCCTGGTTGCGTGATCCCCGTGAAAGTGGCGAAAGCGAACAGGCAGCTTAGGCTGTTACGCGAATAGAAAAGCCATTTCTCTTATTTTGCCAAACAGCCTCATATTTGTTAGTTAGAACTGAATGCACAGGTGCTACGAGATTATGTAGTTACCTTCTGTGAAGATTTTTCTTGGGTCATTCTAGTTTGGCCACTCTGGCAGGTATGTAATGAAGATGTTGGCAGCAGTTGCTCTTGGTGGTGCTATCGGGGCAATGGGACGATATCTGGTCATCATCACGATGGGCTCTATGGTGGGAACCATGATGCCCGTTGGTACCTTGACCGTGAATGTTGTTGGCTCTTTTGCGATGGGCATACTCGTTCCTTTGATTGGTGTTGGTGATCTTGTGTCACAAGAACTGAGAGCTTTTCTGACTGTTGGCTTGTTGGGAGCATTTACAACCTTTTCGACTTTTTCGATGGATGTAGTTGTTCTTTTCCAGCGTGATGCCATTGGGTTAGCTGCCTTGTACTTGTCTTTATCTGTCTTTCTCTCTATAGCAGCCTTTGTTGCTGGTTATTATTTAATGAGGTCTTTTGTCGTATGAGTGCCGTTACCATGGTTAAAGTTGGAACAGATGATGGCGGCGTACGTCTTGATCGTTGGTTCAAAAAACATTACCCGGCTTTTAGTTATATCCAGGTCGAAAAAATGTTACGCAAAGGCCAGATCCGTATTGATGGTAAGCGCGTAAAAGCTTCATCCCGGTTAGAGCCAGGACAGGAAATTCGGGTCCCCCCGGTTCCTGATCGTTCAACAGAAAATCGTCCGCGCAGAAATGAGCCTACCATGAGCCCTGAAGAAATTCAGTACGTCAGGGATATGGTAATCTACAGGGATGATTCTGTTATTGCGTTGAATAAGCCCGCTGGCTTGGCCGTACAAGGTGGAACGGGGCTAAGCAAGCATCTGGATGGCATGCTGGAAGCTCTCTGTTACGACAAGCAAGAAAAACCACGTTTGGTGCATCGGTTGGATAAGGATACAAGCGGTGTTCTACTCCTTGCTCGGAATGCAAATTCAGCGCGTATTCTGACAAAATCTTTTAAAGGTAAAACAGCTAAAAAAGTTTATTGGGCGCTTGTTGCTGCTGTTCCACCACAAAAGAAGGGGTGGATTTATCTACCTCTGGAAAAGCAGGCTGGCGCACAGGGCGAAAAGATGGTGATCGATTATGATACCGGAAAAGAAGCTCTGACATTGTATAACATGATTGATAAGGTCGGCCGTAAAGCAGCCTGGGTTGCGTTAATGCCTTTGACAGGACGTACACACCAACTTCGTGCCCATTGCGGCGCACTAGAGGCCCCAATCCTTGGGGATGGTAAGTACGGTGGAAAAGATGCTTATCCTCTTGGTAATAAAATATCAAAAGATATGATGTTGCATGCCCGGGAAATTGCTGTGCCTCATCCTGAAGATGGTACAACGCTCAGGGTAAAAGCAGATCTTTCTCCTCATATGGTCGAGGCATGGAAAGCGCTTGGTTTTAAACTGGGGCATGGCGATGACGCGGTTGATTTGCTCGAAGGCTATGCCGGTGATCTTGCGCACTGTCCTCCACGTGAATTAAGAGACTTTTACAAATCCGAAGAATATTAAATCTGAACTAATATTGAGTGAGGTAAAGGTGCCAAGGCAGCCTTTTAAACTGGTTATTTTTGATTTTGACGGCACGCTTGTTGATAGTCAGTTCAATATTCATAACAATATGGTCGAAGCTTTTTTGCTGAACGGTCTTCCGGAACCGACCCTGGAAGATGTTCGCAGGATCGTTGGTTTGAAGCTGGAATATGCTGTGGCAGAGATGCTCCCACAGGATGCCAGCTGGGAGTTGGCCTGTATGGTTTCTGACTCTTACAGAGAATCTTTTGTTAAAGCACGACAAAAGCCTTGTTTCGAAGAACCCGTTTTTGCTGGTGTCCGGGAAATGCTTCAACGTCTGGATCGGCCAGAAACGTTATTGGCTATCGCGACGGGTAAAAATTTGCGTGGACTTAAAAAGAGCCTCGATCATCATGGATTTCATGATCATTTTGTCACGTTGAAAACAGCAGATGATGGGCCGAGTAAGCCACATCCCGAAATTCTGTATCAGGCAATGGCAGAAAATGGTGTTGAGCCACAAGATACCGTCATGATTGGTGATACGACCTATGATATAGAAATGGCCCGTGCTGCAGGTGTTTCTGCTGTGGGTGTTTCTTGGGGGTATCATGAAACACAGACGCTGTTTGATGCGGGCGCCCATATTGTTGTGAATTCCTGCGAAGAACTTCCCGAACGCTTTGCAGATCTGGTACAATAGAAGCTGCGAAAAACCAGCTGTTTAATTCTAACTGATAAATAGACTGAACTGATGTCTTCTACACTTGCTTTAAAACGATTTTATAAACAGGCAACAGCCGAAGCGACGGATGAAGGATTTGTTGTTCTTCTTGATGGACGTGTTGTTAAAACGCCTGAACAGCTTCCGCTTTTGTTTCCTACTTTGCAATTGGCCGAAGCTGTGGCTGCGGAATGGCAAGCACAGGAAAAGGAAATTGATGCGGCGACAATGCCGCTGATGACCCTTACTTGTACGGCTATCGATTGGGTTGGCAAGGAAAGAGTACAGGCTGAAGAAGGTATTGGAGAATATGCTGGACACGATTTGCTGTGCTATTGGGATGACAGCATGCCGGAACTTCAGGATTTACAAAAAGATGTTTGGCAACCGTTGCTGGATTGGGCAGCGCTTACTTTTGATGCTCCTCTTGTAACAACCAGTGGCCTTTTGAGCGTCGAGCAACCCGAAAGTGCGGTCTCTGCACTTAAGAAATCGGTGTGCAGTTTTCCCAATATGGAGTTGGCAGCCTTATCGACTATCGTCAGAACAAGTGGCTCTTTAATTGTGGGTTTGGCACTGTTGAAAAAACATATAGATGTTGAAAAAGCTATAGAAGCCGTACTTTTACATGAAAAATTTCAGATCGAACGTTGGGGTGCCGATGAAGAAGCTGAACAGCGTCATGTAAATATTTTAACTGAATTTCGCACTGCAATGAAATTTTTAAGTCTAATTCATGACTGACTAGTTACAGAGTACTAGTATCGTTAAACCCTACGTGCTATCAATTACGTCCTGTTAAATATCGCAGTGCAAAACTGCGCCTCGGAATTGATGACATAACAACGTGGGGGAACACGTGCAGGATATCATACAAAAGCTGGAAGCAAAGCGACAGGCTGCCAGAAGCGGTGGAGGAGAGCGTCGGGTTGATGCGCAGCATGGTAAGGGAAAACTTACAGCGCGTGAACGCATTGACGTCTTACTCGACGAAGGCTCCTTTGAAGAATGGGACATGTTTGTTGAACACCGTTGCATCGACTTCGGTATGGAACAACAAAGTGTTCCGGGTGACGGTGTTGTCACTGGAAGTGGTACAATTAATGGTCGTCTGGTTTTTGTTTATAGCCAAGACTTTACCGTTTTTGGTGGTTCACTCTCTGCTTCTCATGCGCAAAAAATCATAAAAATCATGGATAAAGCCATGGAAGTTGGGGCCCCGGTTATTGGCCTTAATGATTCAGGCGGCGCACGAATTCAAGAAGGCGTTGATTCCCTTGCTGGCTATGCCGAGATTTTCCAACGCAATGCAATGGCTTCTGGCGTTATTCCCCAGATTTCCATGATAATGGGGCCTTGTGCAGGCGGTGCGGTTTATTCGCCAGCACTGACTGACTTCATCTTTATGGTGAAAGATAGCTCTTACATGTTTGTGACTGGGCCTGATGTTGTGAAAACAGTGACCCACGAAGAAGTCACAGCGGAAGAACTGGGCGGTGCTATCACACATAGCAGTAAGTCAGGTGTCGCAGATCTTGCCTTTGAAAACGATGTCGAAGCTTTACTTGAACTCCGTCGTTTCATGAGCTTCTTGCCGTCATCTAACAGAGAAAAAGCACCGTCGAGGCCATCGGCAGATCCAGCGGACCGTGATGAATTTTCTTTGGATACGCTGATCCCGGATAATCCTAATAAGCCCTATGACATGCAGGAGCTTATTAGTAAGATTGTCGATGATGGTGAATTTTTTGAAATTCAACCTGACTATGCGGGAAACATTTTGGTTGGTCTGGCACGAGTTGATGGTGAAACCGTCGGTGTTGTTGCTAACCAGCCTATGGTTCTTGCCGGGTGTCTTGATATTGCGTCGTCAATCAAAGCGGCACGTTTTGTTCGCTTTTGTGATTGCTTTAATATTCCACTTGTGACGCTGGTTGATGTCCCTGGTTTCTTGCCCGGTACGTCACAGGAATACAACGGCATTATTAAACACGGCGCGAAGCTCCTTTATGCATATGCTGAAGCCACAGTACCAAAGGTTACGGTTATAACTCGCAAAGCGTATGGTGGTGCCTATGACGTGATGTCATCCAAGCACCTACGTGGAGATGTAAACTATGCCTGGCCGACGTCTGAAATTGCTGTGATGGGCCCGAAAGGTGCTGTTGAGATTATTTTCCGTCAGGATATTGGCGATGTTGAAAAAATCGAAGAGCGCACAGAAGAGTATCGCGAAAAATTTGCGAACCCCTTTGTCGCCGCATCGCGTGGTTTTATTGATGATGTAATCATGCCGCACGGCACAAGACGTCGCGTTTCAAAAGCTCTGCAAATGCTTAA
>NZ_CAKZMP010000053.1 GCF_937128705.1 uncultured Kiloniella sp.
AGTCGCCTCGTTCGTGGAGATTGGCTGACGGCAACATTGCAGCATGACCGTTTGGGGGGAATGGGTAGCGAAACAGATACAACCACCTTGTATCTGGTCTCGAATCGATCTTTCGTGGAAAGCCTTTCCCTGCCGATTGACAGCCGGGCTCTGCAAAATAGGCAAACGGGTAAAGAGGAAAACCAGGATGGCTGAAAAGCGTATGAATCCGTTGCTAATCGGGGGGACTGCACTGGCCATTGGTTGCCTGTCTCTGGTGATGTGCTCGGAAACACAGGAAAGTTATCAGCCTGTGGAGCAGATACCGGGATATGACCCTAAAGCCAAACCGCAGGATGGTGATACGCAGACTGATACTATCAAAGCATTACAGGCCTACGCCCGAGAGGCGGTTAAAAAGGCGGATACGTTGAACGCATCAACCAAAGAAAACATGGGTAAGGTGCTAGAGAATCAGCAAAAAGTATCAAGGCTGGAGACGGCAAATCTGCAAGCGCAGGAAACATTGGATGAAACCAAGGCGACTATAGGCTCGCTTCAACAGCACCTCGGTCAGCTAAGGCGTGAGCTTAATGATTTGAAAGAAAGTAAAGGCTCAACCAACATTGGGCAATTAAATCAGGATGGGTTTCCCGTAGGCTTTGGTTTTGATGGTCAGAATGTGATTCCGGTCGATCCAGATCAGGGTGCCTGGCATAACCCTATTGATTATGTCGAACCCCAAACAACCGAAGGTGATAAGGGCCGATTTACCGGCTTGTTGCCTCGTTCTCCCAATACGTCTGCGACGGATCACGAGGTACGAGATTCTGAGAAGAAAAATCAGATTGTTGTCGAGCCGGTTTATACGATCCCCAAAGATGCAACGTTAACGGATGGACTAGCTCTAACGGCGTTGATTGGCCGTATTCCTGTGGAGGGAAAGACGCCTGACCCCTATCCGGTAAAAATCTATATCGGCAAAGAAAATCTTTTAGCCAATGGCCACGATATGCCTGAGGTCGAAGGCATGATTTTCAGTGGTTTGGGGTTTGGTGACTGGAATCTCTCCTGCGTGAGTGCTCGCCTAACATCGGCCACCTTCATTTTTGAGGACGGTTCTATTGTTAACCACAGTAGTCAGGGGCAACCCTTGGGCTACATCTCTGATCCTAGCGGCGTGCCCTGTGTGGCGGGGCGCTTTGTCACCAACGCACCATCATTTATTACTCAGCGTATTGGGCTGGCAGGGTTAGGGGCGGCGGGTTCTGCCTATGCCGAAGCACAGCAGCAGAGGCAAACATCATCATTAACCGGGTCAACAACAAGCACGGTCGTGGGTGACATTAATAAACTGGTTGCTGGTGAGGCAGTGCAGTCAGCAACAGATGAGGTCAGCCGGTGGCTATTAGCAAGACAAAAGCAAAGTTTTGATGCGGTGGTGGTAAATCCAGGGGTAGAAGTATCCGTTCATTTAGACCGCAGTTTGCCACTGGATAAAAGTTCGATTGCAAGGAGATTACGCTATGCGAAAAATGATTCTGATATTAATCACGATTTGGATTAATGCCGGACTACTGTCTGGTTGCGCTAGTTCAAAGGCAAAAGTATTTGGCACTGATATGCCTTCTATGAAGAGCATTCACGATGAAAAATTTCACAATGCTAACGATGAACAGCTGGTGAGGCCGCAACGTGCCGCCGTCGATGAGGCCAATGCTGAACAAGAAGAGTTTCAGTGGTTACCTAATCCGACGCTGCGAATGTATGTTTTCAGGCATCTGACTGCTGCAGGCCACCCAGTGCCTGGATATAGCACCTTTTTCCGGCTTTACACCCAGGATCATATTGCGGCTCCGGGTGAACAGGCAGGGTGGGAATAGACATGGCAGATAAGGAATTAATAGGCAAGCAACCAAAGCGTGATTCAGCGATTACGGATGCTGATGTGGATACACTCTATCGTCACCCCGCGTCGTTAAGCGATTGGTTACCGTGGGTAGACTACGATGAGGCGTCCGAGACGTTTACCCTTGAAGATGGTTTTAGTGCTGCAGCGATGTTTGAAATTACTGGTGTTTCCACTGAAGCGCGTTCAAGTAAATTCTTGCAAGAAGTTCAGGCCAATATACAAACCTGTATCAACCACACGATTCCGGCACACGATAACCCCTTCGTATTGCAGTGTTTTGTCTCAGATGAAGACTCGCTATCGGCATTATCACGATCTTTAAATACCTATACAGAGAGCCATTGCAGGCAAACCCCAGAGCATCGTTTGTTAGCCAGTAACTTTGTTGCCCGTATGCAAAGGCATTTCAAGCGAATGACGCAGAGTGCCGGGCTATTCGAAGATAACACGGTGACGGGCGGTAGCTGGCGAGGAAAAGTGCGCCGTGTGCGAGTGTTTTTGTATCGCCGGAGAGAGTTAAATGATAACGAACATATCGACCCCGTTACCGAAATCAACCAGGTCGCGGAACGCTTTGTCACCCAGATGGCAGCCACAGGCATTGGTATTCGACGATGTGATGACCATGATCTCTATGCCTGGCTATTACGTTGGTTTAACCCTAAGGCTGAGGTGGCGGATGGGGATTTGGACAGGCTCACTGAGCTAATGGAACTTCCTGAAAAGCAGGAACGGGCATTTAGTCACGATCTGTCCGACCTATTGTTTCTTTCTCAGCCCTCATCCGATGGCGGTCACGGCGTTTGGTACTTCGATGACTTGCCACATAGAGCGATTACCGTGGATGCGCTGCGAAGGAAGCCATTGCCCGGTCACTTTACCGGTGAGCGACAGGTTGGCGATAACCTGTATGCCTTGTTCGATAAGCTGCCAGAGGGCAGCATTCTTTCCCTATGCGTGACGCTTCAACCTCAAGACCTCGTTGAGAATCATGTGGTGCAGGTGCTCAATTCAGCAAAGGGTGAAACAGCAGAAGCGATGGCGGCTGAGCAGGATGCCAAGGAAGCCTTGAAATGGATGTCCCACGGGGACTATCTGTTGCCCACTGTTATAACGCTGTTTACCCGTGGGGATTCCCTCGCTGATCTGCAAAAGAAGACTAATGAAGTCAACGCGTTGCTGCTGGCTAATGGTTTGCACCCCATTCGAGAGAAAGATGAGTTGTTGCCGCTGGATACCTATATTCGCCAGTTGCCCATGAACTATGAGCCGAAGCGGGAGAAGGTGAACAAGAAGAGTCGTTTGGTATTTTCTAGTGACTTGGCCAGGTTATTGCCATTCTACGGTCGCAGTCGGGGCACCGGGCATCCGGGTCTGGTTTTCTTTAATCGGGGCGGCGAGCCTTTGACCTTCGATCCGCTGAACAAGCTGGATCGGGCCAAGAATGCCTTTGGTTTGGTTCTGGGGCCTCCTGGTTCTGGTAAGTCGGCATTAATGGTGTACATCCTGTTACAGGTCGCAGCGATCTACGGTGCACGAATTTACATTATTGAAAAGGGCGGGTCGTTCAAATTGTTGGGGGACTATTGTCGATATTTCGGGCTGAGCGTTAATCAGGTGACGCTTCACCCCAAGGAAGACGTTAGCCTGCCGCCTTTTGCTGACGCCTATGAAATGCTCAAAAGGGAACGGGCACAGCAAGCGTTGTTTGATGAAGACGCATCATTGGATGCTTCGGATAGCAGTGATGATGACGAAGAACGAGATCTGTTGGGCGAGATGGAACTGAAGGCCCGCATTATGATTACCGGCGGGGATAGCAAGGAAGAGGCCGTGATGACACGTGCTGATCGCCTAACGATTCGTAGAGCGATTATCCTCGCTGCAGAGGAGAAGCAAACGGCTGGCAGCCGAGAAATCGTACTTACCGAGGATGTAGTTGAGGCTTTGAATAAGCTGGCGGTAGAAGAGTCCAGCACGCCGAAACGTCGAGAACGCGCCAAAGACATGGCCGATGCAATGGCATTGTATTGTTCAGGTACTGCCGGGCACTTTTTTAATCGTGTGGGCAAAGCCTGGCCAGAGGCCGATGTGACTATTATGGAAATGGGCCTGTTAGCTAACGAAGGCTATGAAGATCAGCTGGCCTTAGGATTTATGGGCCTGATGAATCAAATTAACGGCGTAGTAGAGCGTGAGCAATATGATCACCGTCCGACTTTTGTCCTGGGCGATGAGGCTCACCTAATTACCACCAACCCGTTGTTAGCTATCTTCCTGGTTAAGATCGTGAAAATGTGGCGAAAGTTGGGTGCCTGGTTATGGCTGGCCACTCAAAATCTGGAAGACTTTCCCGATGCCGCCAAAAAGCTGCTTAGCATGTTCGAGTGGTGGATTGCCATGGTCTGCCCAAAGGAAGAGATTGAGCAAATTTCACGTTTTAAAGACCTGACCGAAGAGCAAAAAAGTATGCTTCGCGCAGCAAGAAAAGAGCCTGGAAACTATACCGAAGGTGTTGTGCTATCGGACAACCTGCAGTGCTTG
>NZ_CAKZMP010000054.1 GCF_937128705.1 uncultured Kiloniella sp.
GTCGCCATATCAGGAGCAATCATTCCTGATCCTTTGGCAATACCATTAATTGTTACCGTTTTCCCATCAATCTGAGTTGTGATTGTGGCTCCCTTGGCAAAAGTGTCTGTCGTCATAATGGCTTCGGCAGCGTCTTGCCAGCTATCGGGACATAGATCCGTTTTCAAATCACCCAGGGCTGATGTTATTTTTTCATCGGGCAGTGGCTCACCAATCACACCGGTCGAAGCTACAAAAACAGCATTTTCAGGACAATCCAGCTCTCTGGCAGTTGCCTCGACCGTTCGCCCAACAGATGCTTTACCCAAGCGCCCCGTAAAAGCGTTTGCATTGCCAGAGTTCACAACGATCGCTCTGGCCTCGCCAAATTTCAAATGATCGCGGCAGCATTCAACTGGCGCTGAACAGGTAAGCGAACGGGTTAAAACTCCGCCAATTGTTGTTCCTTTGTCAAAGCTCATCAAAAGAACATCGGCACGACCTTTATACTTCACGCCACAAGCTTTTGTTGATAGTGACACGCCACTTATTTCTGGCATTTCCGGAAAACCCGCGGGGGCGAGTGGAGATTTTTGCAATTCCATAAAACAAATCCTACCTATTCACAGCCAGATTCCAACAGCCATTAAAAAGCCCGGTAAAACCGGGCTTTTTTCATTATTCGCTGGCAGGTTTCTCTTCGCCCTCTGGCTTTTCTTCACCTTCTGCCGGCGCGGCTTCTTCAGCCTTAGCACCAATTATTTCAATCTCTACCCCATTTTTGAGGTTCTCGACAATACTTTCATATGCACTTCTTGAAAGTTCAGAACGAAGCTGACCATCAAGCTGCTCTTTTTTGGGTTGTTCAGAATCGCGTTCTGCATCAACTTTAATGACATGCCAACCAAATCGGGTCTGTACCGGGGCAGCAGAATGTTCCCCAACTTTCATGCCAAACGCAGCATCAGAGAAAGGTTTAACCATCTGCTCAGCCTGAAAGAAACCAAGATCACCACCACCAGGACCACTTGGGCCAGTAGAATGTTCTTTGGCCAAAGCCGCAAAATCAGCACCTTCGTCCAACTGTTTGATCAGATCTTTTCCGACTTCTTCTTCTTCGACAAGAATATGGCGGGCAGACACTTCACGAACCGGAGGATTTTCCGTCAGATAATCCTGATAGGCTTTTTCAACAGCTTCGTCGGTCACTTCTTCTTCAAGAGCTCTATTCAAGAAAATTTCAACCAGAATTCTCTCTTTAACTTCACTAACACGTTTTTGAACTTCGGGATCATTGCCCAAACCGCTCGTCGTTGCTTCTTTGGTAATCAATTTAAGATCAACGACCTGACCAACAAGTTCCGGTATAATAAGTTCAATCTGTTCCTGTGGAATGTTTGGAATGCTTTCTGCAAACTTCACGACCTCTGAACGGCGGATTTCAATATCACCGACTTTGGCCATAATCGGATCATCCGCAGCAGGAGCATCTGATGCTACCTCAGCAGCCTGATCACCACCAAGGAAAGGTAGTGTTCCCCCTTTTACTCCATAGGAATAACCAGCATACGCTGCACCCGCGAGGGCAACGATACCGACAAGAGGAAAAATAATCTGTTTTGCAGACATTTAAAGATAACTCCTTATTTATAATATTTAGAGAATAATGGCTTTTAGATCATTCTCTTTTAATCGATCAGCACCAAATCCCATGACTGTGTCAAGAGAAAGGCGATATGTTCATTTTTAATTAATTAGCGGGGAAAAACAGATATATCTGCATCTTGTCTTAAATCCCGCACCATGCGTGCAACCAACTCGCGACTGATCTGATCTTTAATTTCAGACCTCATAGATTCAAAGGTTGGCTGTTTAACATCCCGCTTGTCTTCCAACTTAATAACATGCCAACCAAATTCCGTGGCTACTGGCGCTTTTGTGTAGGTTCCCGGTGCCAAAGAAAAAGCAGCCGATGCAAAGTTTGGATCCATATCCTTTTGCTTGAACCACCCCAAATCACCACCTTTATCAGCCGAAGGGCCTTTGGAGAATTTTTTTGCCAACAGGTGAAATTCCGCACCGTTATCCAAAGCGATGATCAAAGCGAGAGCTTCATTACGTGTTTCAACTAGAATATGACGTGCCCGGATTTCTGCATTGACAATATTCTCTCTCAGCAAAGAAAAATATCTGTCCTTAAGCATACTCTCAGTGATCATTTCGCCTAGCTGCTCTTCTAGATAGGCATCGCGGATAATTTTTTCCTCTGCAATGGCCAGCTTCCTTTTTACATCTTCCTTTTCATCCATATCCGCATCGGCACCAGCGTGCGCCAAAAGCTTCAGATCAATGGCACGATCCAGAAGTATAGGAAACATTGTTTCCAACTGTCCTTGATATTGCTCGGGCAATTTTTTAGCCGCCTGCGTTATGTCCTGCCAATAAATCTCATCGCCTTCGACAACAGCTACGACAGGATTTTCTCGATCCAGACGATCCAATTCGCTTTCCGTTTTGCTCGGGGCGACTTCAGGGGGTTCGTTCGGCGCTATCTGGGTACTTTCCAGATCCTCACCGCTTTTGGAATTTGTATTTTCAGAAGTTGGTGTGGTTGACAGATTTTCTACGACGATACCATTTGCAGGGGTATTTTTGGGCTGCTTATCGACTTCTTCTGTAAATCCAGGTGGCGGGACCAGCCCTTCTCTTTCCTGGCCGGGGACAACTTCGACCTCGGGGGGTACCGTCTCTGGGGTTACCGTCTCTGGGGTTACCGTCTCTGGGGTATCGGGTACAGACTCCACAACAACCGGCTCTACTGCCTTTGTTTCGATAACACTGTCATCAACAGTGATTGTATTTTCCTCAGGTGCAGGATCAGAAACAGTGTCCGTCTCTTCTTCGGTTATTTTCTCATCATCTGGGTTCGTTTCTTCCTCATCACTATCGCCAAAAAGAAACTTCAAAAGTTCGCGACCACTTTCGCGTTGTTCTTCTTTCCATTCGTCTTCATAGTTTTGTTGCGCATTACTATCCTGCGCAAAGCCAACCGCCATCAATACAGTGGAAAGGATAATAACTTTACGAAAATTCATTTAAACTCTGGCTCCAGCTCAGAAGAAATAAAAAGTTTATCCTTACTACAACAAAGTCACTACAACCTAAAGCAAGTATCACGGAAATAAACACATTCAATAAAATCAAGCAATCAATGCAGACTCCGTTCTTTATTTTATACCTTCTGAATCCAGCTTCACATTGACATCCGCCAGCCTGCGCCCTATGTCTCACATTGACTTTTTATAACCAAATCTTGAACTGCGTTTTCACGCAAGGGGTACTCTATGCTCGGCGCGCTTGTGAAGCGGATGTTTGGCTCTGCCAATGACCGCTACCTTAAAGGCCTTAACTCTATTGTCCTCTCAATCAATAGCTTTGAATCAAAGCTTGAGACGCTATCTGACGATGATCTCAAAGGACAAACAGAGAATTTTCGTAATCGCCTGAAGCAAGGAGAAACACTCGAAGATATTCTTCCTGAAGCTTTTGCGACCGTTCGTGAAGCATCACGCAGAACTCTTGGTTTGAGACACTTTGACGTTCAAATGATGGGCGGCATTGTCCTTCACCGTGGCATGATCAGTGAGATGGCAACAGGTGAAGGTAAAACACTTGTTGCAACCTTACCTGTTTATCTGAACGCGATTGAAGGCAAGGGTGTTCATGTCGTTACCGTCAACGATTACCTTGCCAAGCGTGATGCCGAATGGATGGGGCAGATTTATCGTTTCTTAGGTCTGACTGTTGGTTGTGTATTTCCTGGCCAAGGTGAAGAAGAACGAGCTTTTGCCTATACTTGTGACATTACCTATGCCACGAACAATGAACTCGGGTTTGATTATCTTCGCGACAATATGAAGTTCGAAATCGACCAGATGGTTCAAAGAGAATTTAACTATGCGATTGTCGATGAAGTAGATTCGATCCTCATTGATGAAGCTAGGACCCCGCTTATTATCTCTGGCCCTGCAGAAAACTCATCAGAGAGCTATATTACCATAAACAAATATGTTCCCTTCTTAACCGAAGAGCATTACGAACTTGATGAAAAAACGCGCTCAGTAACTTTGACTGACGAAGGCGTTGACTTCATAGAGAAAAAACTCATGGATGATGGGGTTATGCAAGGTTCTCTCTATGAAATAGAGAACGTCAGCACACTTCACCACATCAATCAGGCCCTCAAAGCGCATAAGCTATTCCAGCGCGATAAAGATTACATCGTCAAAGACAATAAAGTCGTTATCATTGACGAATTCACGGGCCGTATGATGGAAGGGCGTCGTTTCTCTGAAGGTCTTCATCAGGCACTTGAAGCAAAAGAAAATGCTGAAATTCAAAACGAAAATCAGACGTTAGCATCGATCACCTTCCAAAACTACTTCCGACTTTATCCCAAGTTGGCTGGGATGACGGGTACAGCAATGACCGAAGCCGAAGAATTTTCGGCGATCTATGGGCTAGACGTTATTTCCATGACGACGAACTTGCCTTGTATTCGTATTGACCACGATGACGAAGTCTATCGTACAGGGCAAGAACGTGACGCCGCGATTATCAAGCAGATCAAAGAATGTCATGAACGTCAGCAGCCAGTTCTTGTTGGTACGGTAACAATTGAAAAATCAGAATATCTTGCCGCCCTTCTCCAGAAAGAGAAGATTGAGCACAAGGTTCTAAACGCCCGTTATCACGAACAAGAAGCGATGATTGTTGCCCAGGCGGGTTCACCCGGCGCAGTAACAATTGCCACAAACATGGCGGGTCGCGGAACAGACATTAAGCTTGGCGGTAACGAGGAAATGCGTATAGAGCATGAAACCCTCGGCATTTCTGATGATGCGCAAAAGCAAGCGAAAGCGGCAGAAATTGCGGCTGAAATTGCTGCCAACAAAGAAATTGTGAACAAGGCAGGTGGCCTGTTTATGATTGGTAGTGAGCGTCATGAAAGCCGACGTATCGACAATCAGCTTCGTGGACGTTCAGGCCGTCAATCAGACCCAGGCGCATCAAAATTCTTCCTCAGCCTCGAAGATGATCTGATGCGTATCTTTGGATCTGAGCGTATGGATTCAATGCTCCAGAAGCTTGGCCTTGAAGACGGCGAAGCAATTATTCATCCATGGGTGAATAAAGCACTGGAAAAAGCGCAGAAAAAAGTCGAAGCCAGAAACTTTGAAATTCGTAAAAACATCCTCAAGTTTGATGATGTGATGAATGACCAGCGTAAGGTTATTTACGAACAACGCAAAGAAGTGATGTCTGCAGAAGAAGTCAAAGACACTGTGGCTTCCATGCGCCATGAAGTTCTCGAAGATCTCGTAACACGCACAATCCCTGCCAATGCCTATTCAGAACAATGGGAATTGGACAGTCTGCACGAAGAGTGTATGCGCCTTGTTGCAATGGATCTGCCTGTTAAAGACTGGGCCGAAGAAGAAGGTATTGCCGATCAGGAAATTCTGGATCGTATTCTTCAAGCCAGTAACGAAAAAATGGCCGCCAAGACTGCGAACTATGGCCCAGAGGTTATGCGTTCTCTGGAAAAACAATTACTTCTTATGGTTCTCGACAAGCAGTGGAAAGAGCATCTGCTGTCACTTGATCATCTGAAACAAGCTGTTGGTCTTCGTGCATACGGACAAAAAAATCCGCTGGATGAATACAAGCGTGAAGCTTTTGAAATGTTCGAGAGCATGCTCGATTCCGTACGTGACGAACTTACAATGCTTATGCATCGTTTCGAACTACAGACGCCTGAAGATGCAACTGTTCCGCGCCAAGAACAAGAAATGCACGAGTCTCGGCAAGACCCGGCAGTACAACAAGCTGGCGCAACAACCGTACAAGCAAAAGAGTTTGATCAAAACGATCCGTCAACTTGGGGTAAAACCAGCCGTAATGCTCCCTGCCCTTGTGGATCAGGCAAAAAATATAAACATTGCCACGGAAAGCTTAGCTAAAATCAGTTAGTAGATTTTCCGATTTTTTTACACAATAAAGGCGGCTCTATGGCCGCCTTTATTATTTTCGATGGGTACCTAACTTCTAAAGGCCTGATCCTAGGCTGGATCAGAAGATCAGAACTTCCCGTCGTAAGACTCACGTTCAATATGAGCCGCGATCAATGTGAATTTGTCGCCGTCAAATGCTGAACTCAGTGCAGTTTGTAACTCTTTACGGTTTCGAGCATTAATACCAATTCCCCCCATAGCATCAGCCAAGGCTGCGAAATCAGTTCCACCGAAATCAACGGCAAGGTTTTCCCTGCCACTTCCGCGTTGCTTCAATTCTATCAACGCAAGCGATGCATCCACAAAGACAACAACAACAACAGGTAGCTTCAAATCTCTAAGTGTCGATAACTCCCCAAGGATCATCTCTAGTCCTGCATCACCCGTAAAGGCTACGACGGGTAAATCTGGTGACGCGACTTTGGCCCCCATTGCCAAAGGCAAAGCACAGCCCATCGTGCACAAACCACTGGATTGAATAAGCGTATGCGGCTCGCAACAGATCCATTGCTGACTTTGCAAAATTCTATGTGCCCCGGAATCCACAGATGCAAGCCCATGATCAGGCAAAGCCTTACGCACTTCATCAACAATCGCAGATGGCCCCCATTCTTCATCCCTAGGGAATGCAGCGCAGATATCTTCTTTTGCCTTTGCAAAGTCACCGTTACGCCAAATAGCTCCAAGCTCTAATCCTTGGTCCAATACCTGTAGCGCAGGCGCTAAGGAACCAACAAAAGTACAGCTAGCCCGATGCATACCATGCAGATTTGGCTCAAGGGTAAATTCTGCAACAAACTGTTTTTCTGGTTGCCAAACATCCTGCCAACCGTGGCGCATTTCGATGGGATCATAGCCGATCAGCAAAATACAATCACTTTTCTCAATCAGAGGCAGGACTGTTTTATCTGCTTTTGGGGAGAGTCCTGCGCCACCAAGAGAAAGGGAGTGATCATCGGGAACAACCCCTTTCGCTTTGTAGGTCGCAACAGATGGGATCCCATGCTTAAGAAGGAAATTTTTTACTACCGCTTCACAGCCCTCACTAAGAATCTCCAAACCTAAAATAGCCAAAGGCCTTTCAGCCTTGGACAAGCGTTTTCTCAGATCGACAAAGTCAGCGCTCTCGGCTGGGGCTGTTGGCAAATACTTTGGTTGCCATAGCTTTGGTGCAGCATCCTGAAGCTTTGCTGCCAAAGAAATCGGCACATCAATATGCACAGGCCCCGGGCGACCTGATTGAGCCAACGACAAGGCCTTATCAATGACACGATCAACAGCACCATCAATAAGTGTAAAGCTGCCCTTCACCACGGGTTCTAACGCCTTGCAATGATCAAAAACCTGATGCGTATAGCTGGCCATATCATAGTCATCGACCCTACCTGTCAGAAAGATCAACGGCACTCGATCCTGATGCGCGTTGGCAATAACGTTGTAGGCATTTGCCATGCCCGGCCCCAGCGTCGCAAAAAGAACCCCCGGTGCGCCCGTGCGGTGGTAAGTACCTTCGGCCATAAAGCCCGCACCATTTTCATGCTTGGTCAATACAATCTCGAGCCCGGCCCGATCAAGTGCATGCATCACACTTAGAACCTCACCGCCCGGAATACCGAATGCATGGCGGCATCCTGCATCAAAAAGACGTTGGGCAAGAATATCAGCGGTCGTCAAGCTCATCTCGGCTTCTTTCAAATTAGTCAATTACACACAACACTAGCTACCCGCTTCAAAAAGCGAGTTACCTAAAATCAGTTGTTTAGCAGTACCTTATCACTCAGTATTTTAGCACTCGGGACTACGGTCAACAACAGATCGCAGATCTTCCATGGAAGATTTATCAGCGGTACGCACCAGATAACCATCTCTTGTCTGGGGAAACTTGCGTTTTAGCAAATCAGAAGCGATCACATTTCTGAGAACCTGTGCTGTACCACCGCCGATGGTAAACATACGCGCATCACGAACCATACGCTCAACCGGGTTGCGTCTTGAATAACCCGCAGCTCCATGCATTTGCAGTGCGTTATTGGTCACGGTGACAGCCATCTCAGATGTAAAGAGCTTTGCCTGTGCAGCCTTCATTTTATCGGGGAACCCTTCCCCAGAGACAGCTTCATTAATTAAAGCCCTTGCTGCGCTGATTTGAACGGACATATCGGCAAGCATCCACTGTAACCCCTGAAACTCGCAGATCGGGCGACCAAACTGTTCCCGTTTTTGGATGAAATCTTCTGCCTGTTCATAGGCCCCAACCGCAATCCCAAGTGCAACCGCCGCAGCCCCTACACGTTGCCCGTTATAAGCCGTCATCAAATCACCAAAACCCTTTCGAATACCAGAAGGAGGTTGTAGCATCATGTCAGATGGAACGTGTAAGTCTTTCAAATGAACTTCGGTTTCTGGTATTCCCCGCAATCCCATTGTTGGTTCACGCCGT
>NZ_CAKZMP010000055.1 GCF_937128705.1 uncultured Kiloniella sp.
GAAGGAGAGCATAATCCCAAGTGTTTTATGCGGGAGTACGGCGATAATTCGGTCAATTTCTTGCTTACATTCTGGCTGGAAGATGTGACGACGGGGCGTTGGCGCGCACAGAGCGATGTAATGTTCACCATTTGGGATTCTTTTAAAGAGCACGGCATAGAGATTCCATTCCCGCAACGAGATCTACACATCCGCAGTGGTCTTGACGTTCTTAATAACCAGCCAAAATCAGAGCCGGAAGAAGCCCAAGCTAAGTCGTAATTTATACATAATTGATGATTCTTCCTGCACGAACGTACTGCGTCTTGAAGTAAAACTCCATAGGTTCGTTTGAGAGACAGGGATGATTAACTGTATCCCGAATTCATGGGCTACCCATAAGCCAAACTCGTTTGCGAGTGTTAAGTAAATTTAATTGGCAAGGGTGATTTTGCGCGTGATTGGTCAATTCGCTAGTACGTTAAGATTAGATAAAGGAGAGTATTTTGACGGTATCTACATTAAAAATTATGGATGATAAAGCTGTCGATATTGGTGTTAGGGAAAAGCAAAGAGCCGACGTAGCTGAAAAGCTTTCTGGGTTCCTTGCTTCTACTTATACGTTATATATGAAAGCTCTTTATTATCACTGGAATGTAACGGGCGTTCAGTTTCATAGTTTGCATTCACTTTTTGAGCAGCAATATGAAGGCTTACATAAGACGGGTGATGAGTTGGCTGAACGCATTCGCGCTCTCGGACATTTCACGCCGGGTACTTTTAAAGCTTATATGGATTTGTCTTCTGTGGATGAGGATGATGCGTTACCAGATGATGCGAAGCAGATGGTTGAGAATTTGCTCCGGGATAATGAGACCTGTTCAAAGGAAGCGCGTGAGGTTCTTAGGGTTGCCGAAGATTCTGGGGATGAAGTTACTGTTGATATGATGGTGGCCCGGATGGCAGCGCATGACGAAGCGGCATGGATGCTTCGTTCGACAATACAATAAGAGGTGATTATGAAAAAAATATATATGGTATTGATCGGTGCCGCAGTCTTGGTTGCTGTTGTTGTCGGTGTCAGCTTGCAGAACGACCCCACCCTTGGGGAGCGACTTGGTGATGCTGCTGAAGAAGTTGGCGATGGCGTTGAAGACGCTTCTGAAGAGTTGGACCCCAATCGTACTCTTGGTGAAGACATCGGAGACGCTATTGAGGATGCTGGTGATGAGCTTCAGGATGCTGCAAACTAGCGTCTTCAAATGAAATATAGTAAAGGGCGGCCTTTGTGCCGCCTTTTTTCATCTCTTTATGGAGAATTTATATCCTACAGACTAAAATGATGGACAAAATGTCATAATCAAAAGTACGAAGATGAAAAACAAAAATCAAATCTTAGTCTGTATCGATGCACATCCCAAAAGCAATGTGTTACTGCGTGCTGCAGCGAATAAATCCAGAGAAACGGGCCTCCCTTGGGGAGTGTTGTATGTTGAAACGCCTGAACATTTCACGCTAGAGAGGGATGCTCGAGAGCGGATACTTCGTCTTTTGACCGTAGCAGAAGAAGTGGGGGCCAATGTTCACACTGTGGAGCATGGTGATGTTATTGGTGGGATTAGAAATTTTATAGCATCTGCCCATGACGAAGGAATGCCCATTCAGACGTTGATAATGGGACAAAGCAGTAAAGAGGGCTTTTTGAATGAATTGAAAGCTTCTCTTGCGGAACGTGTTATGCGAGAGGTCAGGGTTTTCTCTACAGGTGTCCAGATTGTACCTCTTGTGGGCAGGCAGTATACACCGAGTTGGTTTGACAGATTACAGTTAAAAGATATCAAGCTAAAAGAAATCGGGTTTGCGTTAGTTTCTGTAGCGCTCGCTTATATCGCGTCAGAAATTTTACGTATGCAGGTATCTGGAATTGGATGGACAGCCCAGGTACATAACGTGACGGCCTTTTTCTTGGTTGCATCTATTATTACATCTCTTCGGTATGGGCTTGTATCTGGTTTGGTGTCTGCTATTGCCGGGTTTTCAACGATAAATTATTTCTATGTTGCCCCATATTCTGGATTTGGAATAAGCCATACAGCTGACGCCGTCAGTTTATTCGTGTTCCTTTCTTCTGCGGTTATTATATCTGTTATGGGGGGCTACAATAAAGCATGGACCACCTCATTAGCCCGTAAGGAGAAAAGATCACAGGCATTGTACAAGGTACATCGCCTTGCGAGTGAGGCATCTGATAGGGACGGTGCTTTGGCTATACTTTATGATGAGCTATCCCGATTATTGGAAATGGATATCGCATTCTTTCTTCCCCCTGCAATGAATCCAGATGCACTAGAGCTGGTATACCCTGAACAGGCAGATTTAACGCCTGAGGATAATAAATCACTACAATTGTGTTGGGATGAGGTGCGAACAACGGGGCTTGGAACCGCCAGCCGGTTTGATTCTATTTGGCGCTTTGAGCCTCTGACAACACATAATGGCGAAATTGGTGTTATCGCGATTAAAGTACCACTACATATTCGGCTGGATTCTTCTTTTGGGCGGCTTCTTTCTGCGCTTGCTGATCAGGCCGCCAGTATTCTTGAGCGGATTGAGCTGACCAAGATGATGAGTGAAAGTCGCATGCGCGAAGAGCGTGAAAAATTACGCGCGATGCTTTTGTCCAGTGTTTCTCATGATCTTAAAACACCTTTAGCGTCAATCATTGGCAGTTTGAGTGTTCATAACCGAATGAAGAAAGCGGGGCGTCTGGATAGTGAAACATCGGACGAATTGATTGATACCGCTTTGGAAGAATCTCAGCGTTTGGACAGCTTTATTTCAAATATCTTGGATATGACACGTATCGAAAGTGGTGAAATTACGTTTGATGTTGATTGGGTCAATCCAGAAAAAATATTACAGAATATCAAAAAAAGAATGCGCCAACGTCTCTTAAATCATGAATTGGTTGTCAATAATTCTGATGCTTCCTTTGAAGTCATGATGGATAGAATGATGACAGAGCAAGTGTTACAAAACGTGGTTGATAATGCCGTAAAATACTCCCCCAAAGGCACAAAGATTATGATTAGACTTTGTGCAGAGAATAATGGCTTTGCCTTCAAAGTAAAAGATCAAGGACCTGGTATTCCGGAAGGGAAATTAGAGGCTGTCTTCGATAAATATGAACGTTTAAAGCAGTCTGATTCTCAAGTAGCAGGAACCGGCCTGGGGTTAGCTATATCCAAAGCAGTTATGGAAAAACAGCAGGGAAGCATCACTGTTCGTAATCATGAATCTGGCGGTGCTGAATTTTCCCTCTGGTTCCCCAATATGAAGTCATTTGCGCACAGGGCAAAGGCAAAATCGCCAGAGAAAAAAACATTTGGGGAAGGAAAAAAAGAAAGGAATGAATTGGCATGAGTTTGGACGGCACAAAAATAGTAGCGATTGATGATACGCCCTCCATTCGAACTTTTTTGCGGGTCTCACTCGAGGATGAAGGTGCTGAATTTCACGAAGCTTCCACCGCTCTTGAAGGCTTGGAACTTTGTAAAAAGGTTTACCCTGACTTGGTGGTTTTAGACCTTGGTTTACCGGATATTGATGGATTGGAAATTCTTCCTGAGATTAAAAAAATCCAACCTGACAATAAACTTCCGGTGCTTGTGTTATCCGTTCGTAAGGCGAGGGAAACGATCAAGGAAGCGTTTGATAAGGGGGCGAGCGGATATTTGACTAAACCATTTGTGGTGGAAGATCTTCTAGAAATTATAGAGGAAAAATTACCTTGTCGTTGATAGAAAACGCCGTTGTTTAAGATTTAATAGGTAAGTATATGCTTGTAGATTCTAGGAAGAAGCTACTGTTGGGGGCTGTTGCATAATACTATTTAAATGTAGTAGTCGCGACTTGATCTGACAGTTAGCCGTTTTGTGGCGGTATCTGTCAGGTCAAATTCAATTCACGAATTTTTCCTTCCAGATTTTTTTACCCTCGATCATTGTCTCGAAGGGTGTTCTTCCGCAACACATTTTTCCCTGATGCGTACGTTGAGTATTGTCGTGATGGAGCCATTGGTCGAGATCAGTTTGCAACTCTTCTATGGACTGATAAACCTTCTTGCGGAATGTAATCTGGTAAAATTCCTGCAGAATTGTCTTGTGAAAGCGTTCGCAGATGCCATTGGTCTGCGGATGTTTGACTTTAGTTTTAGTGTGATCAATATCATTAATAGCGAGGAATAGCTGGTAATCATGCTTGTCAGGTCGACCAGAATATTCCGTGCCTCTATCCGTCAGAATACGGAGTACAGGAAGTTCATGCTCTTCCATAAAGAGTAACACTTGATCATTGAGTAAGTCAGCAGCTGTAATGGGTGTTTTGGTGGTGTAGAGCTTGGCATGAGCCACTTTACAATAGGTATCAATATATGTCTGTTGATATACGCGCCTCACACCTTTGAGTGTGCCGACATAGAAAGTGTCTTGAGACCCCAAATAGCCAGGGTGTACGGTTTCTATTTCCCCACAGGCCTCATCATCGTGTTTCTTCCTCTCAAGCGCCTGTACCTGGGTCTCTGTGAGAATAATACCTTCTTCTGCAACTTTGGCTTCCAGTGCTTTCAATCGGTTCTTAAAGTTGGCCAAATTATGACGCAACCAGATCGAACGCACGCCCGAAGGTGAGACAAATACACCCTGCTTGCGTAATTCATTGGAGGTTCGTGCTTGACCATAAGCAGGGAATTCAAGAGCAAAATCCCTTACTGCCTGTTCCGTTGTCTCATCCACTCGATTGGCTATATTCGGCTTGCGTCGAGTGCGCTCAAGTAAAGCGGTTACACCGCCTTCATCAACGGCTGACTTGTAGCGATAAAATGTATCTCGCGAATAACCCATCACCTGACAGGCTTTAGAAACGTTACCCAGTTCCTCGGCCAGGTTAAGCAGCCCTGCTTTGTGTTTGATGATCTTATCTGTAGTATTCAATATTGTGGTTTCCTTCTTTGATAGTTTGGTTCGCACCACCATCAAAACGGATAACCACACTCTCTTTCAAGAGATGCACCACCCTTAATTCACTCTGGTGAAAAGAGGGTGGTGTCAGATTAAGTCGGAACTAATTCATCTAAGTTGTTTAAACGGGATATATTCAATCTGATGACGCTTTTGTCATACCTAAGGCATCCATGATTTTCCATGCGGTGTTTAAATTTAACTTCCCAGTACCTCTTTCTAAATGAACAACTGGCACATGGGAGCAGCCAGCAAGTGCAGCAAGTGTTTTTTGGTTTAGGCCTTCGGCCTTTCTCTTTGCTTTTATTTGTTTTCCGAGCTCAACTAAATTCGGGAGATTTTGGGTCAATTCGTTAGTCATAGAAATCACTCCATTTGGTTTCAACTGACCCACGGTATTGTGCGGTACGATGTTCGTTTAAACCAAGGGGCTCATATAAGTTATGAAATAGGTGTTCCTTGGTTTTGAATATCTGTTTAAAAGTCAATTCAACGATGGCTTTGTTTAATTTAAGGTACTTACCTATTTCGAAAATGGTTTCCCTATTTACTTGATCCCATTGCACGGCATGATCACCAAGTTTCAATCCAAATTCTGTCGAGTAACTTTGTTCCCCATAAATATAGCAATTCAGTGCATCATAGATAGGGGCTAGCCGAAGCCCATTTGTTGTTTCAAGTAAGCTCCAATTCTTAAGATGACAATCGGTGTTGCCAAGAATTGCATACGCAATCAACCTTTCCAAAACTAAGAGGGCATCAATTTTGGGGGCTTCTGAATACTTTAGTGCTTCGTGAAGAGCTGTGTAATCTACTGCATACTTGTTTTCACGGCGACGGCCCGGAGGGATAGCGATGACTTGTGCAAAGTCCTCACATCGAAGTTTTATGTTTGCATCAGGGCCCTCTCGGTCAAACCGTTTTAGGATTAGGGCAGGCTTGTTAATTGAACTTATTACGGTGGTTTGAAACGTATTTACCTGATGTTTTGGTAAAAGGGTTTCTAGAAGCCTTAGAGTTGTGGCCTCATTATTAACAATATCTATAAGGTCTTCACGAGCAAACTTGGCGATGTGTGATGCTGGGCTATTTGTTGATGCTGGTACGAAAGAATGACCGTCTTGATAGCAAAGAATTTTAGCCTGAACACCAGATATAGTTCTACGGTTTTCAGTTATTGCTTCTGTTTCTAGATCGATATTGGGCTTTGCTACAAATTTTTTCCCATGTGCATCGGGGTCTTCAATCCCGATGGCGCCAATACAATCTGCGCCAAAGGCTAATAATAGACCAAAGTCATCTTCTACATCGGCGTCAGCGATCGCACTTTGACGATTCCTCAGCCACCCTTCTGGGGCAAGGTGGGCGAATACGGGATGGATGCCATAATTGTATGTGTGTGTTGATTCTGAACGGGGCAATGCACAGGCAATTTCAGGCACGTCATTATAATACTCAAATACCGTACCACCCGCCGCAGTTTCAGTTAAAGTACCTACCGGATGGCCTTTAAAGGTAATTATACCGTATCTTAGTTTTGCCATTGGTACCTAAATCCATACTATTGTTAGATTGCTATATAGATATAGTATTAAATTCAATACTTTTCAAGTTTTGGTATTTTAAATGGTACTAATTGTATAATGGGAGCGAATTCAATACCAAGCTTACGGGTTATAAGGTGATGGTATCAATAAAGATACCAAGGTTCGTTTTATGTAATGGAAAATTTTTAAAGAATGAATAATGAGTTCTTACTGGTTGATCTCGTAAGTAATTTGAAAAATAAATATAGCTAATGTTGGTAATTAATTAAATGACGATTTAAAAATAATCGAATTTAATTAATTTATTTTCTTTTATTATCAATAGGATAAAAATAGAAAAATATCGATTTTAAATGATTTAATTCATTTTATTTAATTTAATTACCCATTCCAAAAAAATTTAAAAACGACCCTATTTTTAATTTCTGAGGTCCAATCATGGATGAACAATAAATTAAAAATAGGAATTATTACGATGGAAAAAAATACAGTGGCCAAAGCAGAAACCTTTAACACACGCCCTAACCTTACACCTAGTTGTACAGATATTCACATTACACAAAAAGAAATTCGAGCGGATGTTAATGACAAAGTATCCGCGAATTTGAGGTATCGCGTATCAGTCATTTGTCCCGACTTCAAAATCATAGGATGTGACAGAATTTATCTGGCCGTTGTTATGGATTGTTTAACAGGGCTAATTGTTCACACCTACGTGAGTACAAAAGATGCAAATGATTGTTATTTGGGTGCTCTCAGGCAGTCGGTAAAAGCATTGCCTGCAAATTACAGTCTTCAATTGTTATGTGATGATTATGGCTTGTTGAGGGACGTGCGTTTCAAGGTTATGTGCGAGGCGTCGAATATTATCCCAGTCTTCAGCGATCCAACTGAACCACAAAGTATTCATATTGGAATGCGGCAGGTAACAAAAAATTTGAAAAATTATCTTTCTGAAAACGAATTCAGTAATATTCGAACTCTAAAGCGAAAAATCACACAGTGGAGCGATAATTCAATGCAACCTGCAAACGCCGATACTCTGAAGCCAAATCGTAAAAAGCAGAGATCAAAACTCAAAATGTGATTTTATAAAATCTAATTAGAAATAAGATTTCAAATAGCTCGGGATTTCCCGGGCTATTTTTTTTGTGCTTTTTCTGAGAAAGAAATTTGCTTATTCTTGTCTCGGACACATCTTAAAATAAGGCCCGGCTCCCTGAGCCGTGATTCGCATAATGTGCCTTATGTGAAGTAAATTAGAATAATTTTGTGAAATGACACTATTTGGGTTCAAGATTTAGGCGGATGACATCTTATGTTTCATTTTTAGGCTTTGTTTTAAGGTCGGAAATTGTCTAGAAGCCTTAAATTCCGTTATTTGCGATGACAACTTATGTGACGACCTACAACATGAATAAATGGAACACGTTGCTGATTCTAAGTGTTTTAGAATATGATTAAGCTTGATAAATTTGTCAGAGTTTTGCGAGCTTCTTCCTGTAATATCCCCATCTTTAAGGTGGTTTTAAGGCCTGAATAGGTTCTTTTGGCCGACTTTTTAAACTACGACACCAGCACATTTTGCTGTATTTTTGATATGTAGATTCATGGCTTTTTCTGCTGCATTCGCGTCGCGCTCGTGTAGTGCTTTGATTATTGCGCGATGTTCGGCGATAGATTCTGCCATTCTGTTCACTGCTGTAAAGGGTATCGGCTGGCGTTGCGTTTCTATAAGTAAAGGAACAATTGATTCATATTGCTGAGAAAGTAAAACGTTACGGCATTTCCTTGCTATATGTTGATGAAATGCCTGATCTTCCTCTACGTTGACAATCAGATCATTGTTTTCCCATGCCGCTTCCATTCTATCTGTCGCAGTTTTTAATATATTAATATCATCTGCTGTCGTTGTTTGGGCTGCATGCTTTGCAAGACGTCCTTCGAGTAACATCCGTACTTCAAATACGTCACTCATGTCATACCGTTTTGCGTAACGCCAATGAGTACTATCCGGGGGCGGATTGGCGTTTGGGTCACAGACAATGGTTCCGCTTCCTGAATACGTTTTGACAAAACCAAGTGTTTCAAGTGTCATTAATGCTTCACGGAGGGATGATCGTGAAACACCGAGTTTTTCTGCCAGTTGACGTTGTGATGGAAGTCTCTGTAATGCCTCTATCTCGCCGGATTGTATCATCTTTTGAATTTGGCGTGCAACGGTCTGTGACACCGGGGTCCGGTCAATCATAGTTTTGTCAAAATCCACTTTTGTGTTCATTCATTTATCCAAACTTTACAGTTTATATCTGTAACGGGAAATTATTTTCTTGACGCGGCATCGGATTGACTCCCTAATTGGTCCGACCGGTATGACCAATTATCGGATTAAAAACAAGTCAAAATTAGGGAGAAGTCGGAAATGCTATTTAAGAAATTCAAAACTGTATTCGCTACTGCTGCACTGGCGAGTGGGATTACAACGACTGTTTATGCCGATACGCTGCAAGTTGGAGCAAATATCGGGAATGTACCTTGGGAATTTCAAGACGAGACAGGCGCAAATGTGGGGTTTGAAGTTGATTTGGTGACAGAAGTTGCATCGCGCCTCGGTCATGATGTGGAAATTGTTAACATTCCTTTCAACGGACTGTTTTCTGCTGTTCAGTCAGGCCGAATAGATGTCGCGATATCTTCAATTACAATTACCAAAGAGCGTTTGGAATCTGTTTCTTTTGCACAGCCTTACTATGACAGTGACCAGTCCCTTACAGTCAAAGCAGGAGGCCCTGAGTCTGTAGCAGAAATGTCAGGTAAAGTTGCCGGTGTTGATACAGGTTCAACGGGTGATGTCTGGGCAACGAAGCACAATGCTGAAGTCGGGTTTTCTGAGATCCGTCGTTATGAAGGTTTGTCATCTGCGATGCTTGATCTTACAGCTGGACGAATAGACGGTTATATCTCTGATATTCCTGCCTTGTTATACTACGTTAAAGACAAGCCTAGCCTGAAAGTTGTCGCCCGTATTGAAACTGGCGAACGATATTCAATGATGTTCAAAAAAGATGCAGCACTTGTAGCGCAGGCGAACGATGTTTTGACCGAATTGAAGACTGAAGGTTTCCTCGCTAGCTTACATGAAAAGTGGTTTGGTGTGACGCCTGAAGACACAACATCGACTGTAACTGTGATGGATATTCCTTGATCCTGAGAAGCTAAATCATGCCCGACCAGACATCCTGATCGGGCATTACTCTGAGTAATGGGAATATCATGGAACTTATCGAAACCTTTTTTAATTCTGAGGTCCTAATCAGAGCATTTCCAATGCTTATGAAAGGATTGTGGATCACGATAAAACTTGGAACTGTAAGTATTGTTGCAGGTCTGATTTTGGGTCTTCTTTTGTCGCTTGTTCGACTTTATGCACCGTCTTCGGTGCAATTTTTAGCGCGTGTTTATATTGATATATTCCGATCACTGCCGTTATTGGTTTTATTGATAATTGTTTATTACGCATTTCCGTTTATCGGTATTCGCTTGTCGCCGTTTTGGTCAGCGATGCTCGCCTTAACGTTAGTATCTGCTGCTTATACCGCGGAAATTTTCCGTGCAGGAATTCAGGCAATCCCAAATGGTCAGTTCGAAGCTTCACAAGCTCTTGGCCTAAGTTATCGGCATATGATGCTTGATGTAATCTTACCGCAAGCAGTTAAAATCGTTATTCCTCCGCTGACGAACAACTCCATTAATGTTGTCAAGGACACTGCGCTCGCTTCGGTTGTTGCGATGCCTGATTTGCTCAAGCAAGCAACCCAAGCTCAGGCTCTATCAGCAAATCCAAGCCCGCTAATCGGGGCTGCGATTATATACATTTTGTTTCTTTGGCCGTTGGTGGCCGCTGTGTCTCGAATGGAGCGCAGGTTTGGGGCAGGAGAAAGCTGATGACTGGTTTTGTAAGTATAAAAAACCTTGAGAAACACTATGGTGACTTCAAGGCTTTAAAAGGCATTGATCTGGATGTTGCCGAAGGTGAAGTTGTGTGCGTTGTTGGCCCGTCTGGTTCGGGAAAATCAACGCTAATTCGCTGCATAAATTGCCTTGAAAAGTTCGAACGCAGTAGTGAAATAATTGTGGACGAAACCCCTGTAATACCGGGGAAATCACTGGCTAAAATTCGCGCTGAAGTCGGTATGGTCTTTCAATCGTTCAATTTGTTTCCACACCTGAGCGTACGTCGAAATGTTATGCTGGCTCCTATGCGGGTGCGCGGAGCTAGTAAGGTGGATGCTGAAGCGCATGCTGATACGCTTTTGAAGCGTGTCGGAATTTTTGAACAGGCGGATAAATATCCAAAACACTTATCAGGTGGACAACAACAACGTGTAGCTATTGCGCGTGCGTTAGCAATGGAACCTCGCGTAATGCTATTTGACGAGCCAACGTCTGCGTTAGATCCAGAAATGGTGGGCGAGGTTTTGGATGTCATGAAGAATTTGGCAGATACTGGCGTCACGATGATTGTGGTTACTCACGAGATGGGTTTCGCCCGCCAAGTTGCCGACCGAGTTATTTTTATGGATGGTGGTGAAATTATAGAATCGGGTACCCCTGACGATATATTTTCCAACGCTAAAGAAGTTCGAACACAGAATTTTTTGAGTGCTGTGTTGAACCATTGAGCGGAGAGAGAAGCAAAATGAGTGTAATAAAAAAACAAATAGATCAGGAATTTGTTCAATCACATTTCCCGGGGCTAAAAAGTAAATGGACATTCTTTGATAATGCTGGCGGATCACAAACAGTGGCCGGTGCTATTGAAAAAATCACTGATTTTTTAACGCATCGTGATGTGCAGATAGGGGGAACTTACGACGTGTCACTGGCTGCTGCCGAAGCACTTATGGATGGGCGTAAGGCTGTTCAGCTGTTAGTAAATGCGGATCGCGCCGAAGAAATTGTCTTTGGTCATTCGACGACCGCGCTGGTTCAAATTCTTGCGAACTCTATGCGTAGCCAGTTTGTTGAAGGTGACGAAATTATTATCTCGGTTGCGGACCATGAATCCAACATTGGGCCATGGGATCGTCTGCGAGAATTTGGTGTAAAGATAAAATTCTGGCCGATTGATCAAGAAACATTTGAACTGCGTCTCGAAGACTTAGCCGCGCTGATGACAGACCGGACAAAGTTAGTTTGCGTACACCATGTGTCAAACATATTGGGACAAGTAAACCCAGTTGCAGATTATGCTCGGTTTGTTCATGAGCACGGCGCAAAAATTTGTGTAGATGCTGTTGCTTATGCTCCTCACCGCGCAATTGATGTCGTTGCGTGGGATGTCGATTATTATGTTTTTAGCATGTATAAATGCTTCGGACCGCACACAGCTGTTATGTATGGTAAATATGACCTGCTGTCTGAATTGGACGGGCAATATCACTACTTCTATGGAAAAGATAAAGTGCCGGGGAAGCTAGAGCCGGGCAATCCAAATTATGAATTGGCTTACAGCACAGTAGGCGTTGTCGATTACCTTATTGCTCTTGGGGAACATGTTGGTGGAACGGGAACCCCACGTGAGAAGCTGGAGGCCGCGTATAATGCCATTACAGAGCGTGAAGATGAGTTGACTAATCAGCTGCTGACGTACCTCAATGGGCGCAATGATTGCCGAGTGATTGGACCTGACAAGAATGTTGCTTCCACGCGTGTGCCGACAATATCTTTTAAGCTCGACAACCTAGATTCTAATGATGTCTGCAAAAAGATGGACTCATTTGATATTGCAATCAGATTTGGCGACTTTCATGCACGCCGATTAGTGGAAAACCTTGGTGAGCAAGGTGCCGGTGGTGTCATACGGGTGTCGATGGTTCACTATAATACTACCGAGCAAGTCGATAGTCTCTGTAAGGCTCTTGATGAAATTACCAGCAACAATCTAGCGGCGTGAGTGTGGTATGGCTAAATGTGATCTGACAATTCGAGGCGGTACAATTGTTACCGCGACTGATCGCTTCGTCGCGGATATTGGCATCCGAGATGGTGTGATCGTTGAGATATCTGAATCTATAACCGATACATCCGAGGTAATAGATGCCACTGGCTTGCATGTTCTTCCCGGCGGTATTGATGCGCATGTTCATTTAGATCAACCGACATCTGACGGCACCAAAATGGCTGACGACTTTGCAACGGGGACACTTTCTGCCGCGGCTGGCGGAAATACAACTGTGTTACCGTTTGCGATGCAGGTTAAAGGTACATCCTTACGACAATGCGTTGAGGATTATCATCGTAAAGCGGAGGGAAAATGTTTCACTGATGTGTCATTTCACCTTGTCATTTCTGACCCGACGCCTTTTGTGTTGGGGCAAGAATTGCCTGCATTGGTTCGTGATGGATATACATCATTCAAAGTATTCATGACGTATGATGATCTCGTACTGAACGATCAGGAGTTACTAGAAGTCTTTGATGTTGCGCGACGGGAAGAAGCCTTGGTTATGGTGCATGCTGAAGGCAACGACGCAATAAAATTCATGACTCAGAAACTTGAATCTGAAGGCCATAGCGCGCCATATTATCACGCTGAAGCACATTCCCAAATAGCAGAGCGCGAAGCTACTCACCGTGCAATCAGTCATGCCCAGTTAACAGATGTACCTGTTGTTATTGTGCATGTCTCTGGTCGTGACCCTATGGAGCAAATTCAATGGGCGCGACGTCGGGGAATGAAAGTCTTCGCTGAAACTTGTCCTCAATATATTGCCCTGACAAAAGAAGATTTAAAGGGGCTCAATATGGATTTCCAAGGCGCGAAATATGTTTGTTCACCACCACCGCGTGACACAGATAGTCAGAATGCGATCTGGGAAGGATTAAGCGATGGCACGTTTGATTTATTTTCTTCGGATCATTGCCCTTTTTACTTTGATGCTCCGAACGAAACGGGCAAAAATAACAATCGCGCTCGAACTTCATTCAAATGGGTGCCGAACGGAATTCCAGGTGTTGAAACAAGATTGCCAATTCTGTTTTCGGAAGGGGTAAGCAAAGGACGTATTAGTATTGAACGGTTTGTTGCATTAACATCATCTAACCCTGCGCGGCTCTATGGACTGTATCCTAAAAAGGGAACGCTTGCGATTGGTTCTGATGCGGATATCACATTGTGGGATGATCGCCGCGAGGTAACAATCAGACAAGACGATCTTCACCATGGATCTGATTATACACCTTACGAAGGAATGGTGGTGAAAGGTTGGCCGGTACGCACTATTCTTCGTGGTAAGACGATCATGGTAGAAGGAAAAGTCAGCGATGAAAAAGCATCAGGACAGCACCTGAGACGCGGTAAAAGTGAATTAGGTTATTCCAAAAAGTAACGGCTTTATTTAAGTCAATGTCTTTGGTGATCTCTAAAATTGTTTCTCTATTTACTTACTACATTTGCGTTGTGCGGATGTGAAATAAATAGGTTAAATTTAGAGAGTGAACCGATATGCTCCATTTTAAGGCTTGAAGTTAAGTCTTAAAATTGTTTAGAAGCCTTTAGGCTATGTTATTTCCGATGACACCTGATTATGCGCTACTGGACACTACAAAGAAGTTATTTTCTATGTAACCTGTGTTTAGGTACCTCTTATAGCATTTAATTTTGAGGATATTTCTCAATAAATGTTGAAGAGTGATGAGCGGGTCTTTTCTAAAATGGGGCGTAGAAAATGGATAAAATAAAAGTTGAAGGCGGTATTTATTTTATTGCGTTCCTTCTTTGTATACCGTTTGCAAATTGGATGATCGGTAATGTTGGTACCGTTTGTGTCGTTGATGGCCCTTGTCTTTTGCCTGTTGGTCCAGACATCATGGCGCCAAGTGGAGTATTGATGATTGGGGCCGCTCTTGTCTTAAGAGATATGGTTCAGCGACGCTTAGGGAAGAAATGGGCCTTGATTGCAATAGTGATCGGAGCTGCACTATCTGCTTATGTTGCTCCCCCAGCGCTCGTTGTTGCTTCTGCTGCCGCGTTTTTGCTTTCTGAACTCGCAGATTTTGCTGTTTATACGCCGTTACAAGAACGCCGATTAGTGCTTGCCGTTTTAGCCAGTAGCGCGGTTGGCCTTGTTATCGATAGTGTCGTTTTTCTACAGCTTGCCTTTGGGAATCTGGATTTTCTGTTGGGCCAAGTCCTAGGGAAGTCATGGATGGTTCTACTTGCCTTGCCGTTGATTTCGTTACTTCGGAAAAGAGACCAACGCCTCGGGGTGACTTCTGCATAATCCTTAACCTCGTCCCAATGTTAGGTGATTGACTAAGTATTAATAGAATTCGACGGGTGTTTCAGCCTGTTATCTGTCTAGGTCTCTTTTCCACCAAACACTTTATCCAGAACAAACAAACTGCACGCTACCGACGGTCCTATCAAAACAGCAAACAGCACGGTGCCGAGGCCGACAACACCACCGAGGGACCACCCGATGATTACGGCAGATAGCTCTATACCACTTCTGATCCAGGCAATTGGTAAATTGGTTTGTTGCTGAAATCCTGTCATCAAGCCGTCTCTGGGCCCTGGACCCAAATTGGCGATCAGGTAAATGCCACTGCCCAAGCCTGTTACCAGAATACCCAGAATGGTGAGTAAGACCTGAAAGATATAGCCATTGGGTGTGGGGATGTAGGGGAGAACAAACTCCAGAACAAGCGCAATGATAATAGCGTTCAGGATGGTGCCAATGCCCGGTACTTGTTTGAGTGGCCACCACAAAATAAGCACGGTCATGCTGACGATGAAGGTCGATAAACCTATGGTCCAGCCCGTCTGTTGGCTTACACCCTGTGCCAAAACGGTCCAGGGGCTTACGCCTGCTCCGGCTGCGATAAGAAGGGCTTCGCCAAGGCCAAATATTGTCAAACCAACGATCAACAAGATCAGGGTGACAAGGTCGGGCCGCAAATTCAGTGGTTTCGGCGAACTCCAGGACAGGGTTGGGACACTCTTGACGGAGAGGAAGGAGAGGCGCGGGGAATTTTTCATAACAGGTCCAGTATCAGAGTGCGCGCATTACACGGTCTTTATCTTAGATCTCTGATCATAGACTGCGCATAAACGGAGAGCGGCGTAGGTGAGTTTGGTCTTTTGCCGCAGTAATAATTTCCAATAACTTGTTTTTATCTTTTGGTAAATTGCCAGCCAGTGGCAAACAATTAGATGCATGGTTAGAACGAAAGATAATCGGTTTTTGCGGGTTCAAAAGCTTGAGCAGTTGTTCTTGTTCTAGAAGAATTGCATCGTCGTCTTGAAACGTAAAACCCTCTTCTTGCTCAGCCATGAACTCATCAACAGTCGCCTCATCAAGGGTGAGTTGCAAGGTTGAGAGATAGGTCGGTGGATGATCGTTGATCAATTGTGCGGTACTTGCGATATGATCTTCCCACCCCGTCTGTCCGGCGAGCCCGAGGATTACCGTGGCGGATACCTTCAGCCCAGCCGCGGTTGCATTGTCCAGTGCCATGCCGTGGGTTTTGTGCGAGGCACCTTTGATCACGCGCTTGAGGACCTGTGTCGAGCCTGATTCTATGCCCATGTATACGAGGCTGAGTTTCATGGCTTTAAGTTCGCGTAACTCATCAACAGATTTGTCGATCAGGTTTTTCGGCGTGGCATAGGCCGATACACGTGTCAGTTCGGGGAATGTTTCGTGGAGCTTGTTTAATATTGCCCGCAGATTATCCATCGACAGGGTAAGAGCATCACCATCGGCAAGGAAGACACGGCTTGCCGTGGGCCACTCTTTCGCTGCGTGGTCGATATCTGCGAAGACTTGATCCAGTGGTCTGGCCCGGTATGTTTTGGTCTTATACATAGAGCAAAAGGTGCAATAATTTGCAGAGCACCCAAGCGTCGCTTGTATGATCAGGTTGTTCCCTTCACTCGGAGGGCGATAGAGCGGCATATCGTAATAAATGGTTCTTCCTCCTGTTGGGGGCCGTATATGACTTATGCGTCAGTTTTAAATAATGTAATAGACTTTAACTGTAAGGATTATGAACGCAATTTATGGAACGTCTAGTTGCTATCTCACCATCTTTTGTTGAATGCTGTATGCCATTACAATGTTTACCTGCTTCCCGTCTGATGACAGGGGGACAAACACTGTTTGATCCCTTTCTATAACGCCATTTGAATTTGGGATGTTTGAATCGTCGTAGGCGACACCTTTTTTATTAATGACGTGCCCATAATTTCCCCACGCATCGTCCCAAGAATTTGCATGAAAATTATCTTTGACAGCCTCGCCCGTCGGATCTTTCCCTAGGACTGCAACTTCGTTTGTTCCCACGAGGCGATAGGTGAGCTCTTTGGTTTCACTGTTCACATCGACCAATGTTATGCCGGGCAAAAAACAAACCATGTTAATCGGGTCAAAATCGCTTCGAGAAGGGATGACGCCATCTTTACACTTTGATTTCCATATTTGGTAAAATGCCGCAATTCGGGCATCGCATTGATCTAGAAAACTTTCATCGAAAACCCGGGCATTAAATTTCATAGGTTTTGTCATGAAGGACTCTTTCGGAAGTGACGTGATATAGAGTGAAATTAAAGATAAGCCGAAGGATGTGATAGTCTATATTCAACTAAATCTAAACCGTTTTGTAAGAGGGGAACATTTTGGTCGAGCTCTATTTGCATCCTTCGTTATTTTTTTATGATGACCTTCAATAGGATAATTTACTCGGAAGGTTCTCTTTGTATGCTGTAAAGCATAACAATATTTACGTATTCTCCGTCAGAGGATAGTGGGAGAAATATCGTTTCATCACCGACAATAATGCCGTTTGAATTTGGCATGTCCAAATCATCAAAAACGATGCCTTGGTTATTGATGGTATGGTTATAATTTTGCCAGGTATCTTCCCAAGTTGTTGCGTGGAAGTGTTCTTTCACACTATCGCCTGTGGGGTCTTTCCCGCGAACGGCGACTTCGTTTGTCCCGACCAAGCGATAAGTTAAATTTTGGGTTTCTTTATCAACATCAACCAACGTAATACCGGGCAAAAAACGGACCATATCAATTGGATCAAAGTCGCTTCGAGAAGGGGTGCGGTCATCTTTACACTTTGATTTCCACATTTGATAAAAGGCAGCTATTCTATCGTCACATCTTTGCAGAAAACTCTCGTCAAAACCCCGGTTATAAAATTTTTTAGGTTTTGTCATTAAAAGTTGCCTTCAAATATGAAATTCAAGAAAAACTTGTGTGCGGTGTGGGCCTCATAGCAGGAGTGTGGTGCAAATAGGTTAAAATTTGTATTCAAAAAAGCCAAACAATTTTTGAGGAATGCTGATTAACTGTTGATGCTTTGCTGACTTCACGCTTTGATATACGTAAGGAATTTTTAGACCGTAAATATCTTGAAACGAGGTAATGTTGGGTGGTTGATAATGATTGATGAAGAGCTCAAAACAGCTGAAGCCCTGATTGATAAAGGGATTGAATTCGGGGTTGCCTATGGATTTCAGATCATCGGGGCCATCATTGTTCTGATTATCGGTTTGAAAATAGCGGGCTGGATTGGCGGTAAGGTTACCGGGTTGTGCCTGCGTAAAGAGTTTGATCAGACGCTGTCTGGCTTTGTCGGTAACATTGTCAAAGTTGTTTTGATCGTCTTTGTTATCATCATTACTCTTGGTAATTTTGGGATCAGTACAGCCCCGTTGATCGCACTGGCAGGGGCTGGTGCCTTTGGTGCGACCTTGGCGATACAGGGGCCTCTTTCCAATTATGGCGCAGGACTTTCTATTATCCTGACACGGCCCTTTACCATTGGCGATACTATTATTGTTAAGGGGGGCAGTGGGGTCGTGCACGAGGTCAAGTTGGCCTATACCCAATTAATTGGTGAAGACAAGGAACTGATTACGATCCCGAACAAGCGTATTGTTGGTGAAGTTATCACCAACTCACACAGCAACCGAATTGTCGAAACCCGTATCCCTTTGGCCGGATCAGTAGATGCAGACCGGGCCATTGATGTTTTACGAAGGGTTTTGGAGGGGGATGATCTGGTCCCGAATGAACCCCGTGCCCAGATTGGGGTGCATGATTTTACCTATGGCGGTATTGTTATCGGTCTGCGGTATTGGGTGCCTAGCCAGCGTTATTATCAAGAACGCTATCGTGTGAACACGGCTTTGTTGAGCGCCCTTAAGAGGGAGAAGATAGAGCTGCTGTCCGGCGGTGGTGCTGCCATTGCTTTGAACGATACTTCTGCCGATCTGGAAGAGATGTCGTAAGAGGGCTGCGTTTCTATTGGTCAGAAGTTTTTTTGCGATCACTTAATCTTTGCGAGAGGACTGTTCTTCAGAATCTGATAATCGGTCGATCTTACTTTCCAGACTTTCAAAACGGTTGATCAGGGTGAGAAGGTCTTCGTGGGTGATGTTTGCCATCTCGGTGATCTTTTCATCTGTTTCATCGTGTGAAGTTTGCATGGCATCCACGATAATACCGATAAAGAGGTTCAGTACTGCAAAACTTGTGATGATGATAAAAGGAATGAAGAAAATCCATGAATGGGGAAAAATTTCCATTGTCGGGCGGACAATTCCCATGGACCAACTTTCGAGTGTCATGATTTGAAACAAAGTATAGGCTGACGATGATATCGTGCCAAACCATTCCTGCATATTCGGGTCAGGGTGTTGGCCAAATAGCTTTGTGGTCAGGACAGCGGCAACGTAAAAGACGATGGAAAGCACGCCGACCACTGAAAGCATACCGGGAACGGAGGCAACGATTGCCCCAATGACCCGACGCATTTGAGGGACCACAGAAATCAGTCGCAGCACACGTAGAATACGCAAGGCCCGTAATACCGCAAAAGCGCCGCTGGCAGGAACCCAGGCGATAGTCACGATCAGCAGATCAAAAATGTTCCAGCCGGATTTAAAGAAGTTTAGCCGGAACGCAAAAAATTTGAGGGTAAGCTCTAGAGAAAAGGCAATCAGGATAGCTTTGTCGACCCAATAGAGAAGCTCGGTTTGCGGAGGCGTCAGGCTGGAATTTGTTTCCAATCCCAAAGTCACTGCATTAATCAAAATGAGTGAGGTAATTGCCCAGGTAAAGGTGTTGCCTTCTAAAAATGCGCGTAATTTTGTGTTTGATAGGCTTGGCGTATCAGCCTTCGTTTGGGGTGTGTTCTGCGTCATTTTGTCCAAAGTCATCGGATGCGGTGCTTACCTGTTGCTGTGCGGCGATCGTTTGAGTTCATTACTTAACGCAGGAAATCATTAGGTCAAGAGGTAGCTGGATGAAAAGCGGTAATGCCGCCGCGGCTGATAAAGCGATCGATCTGAATTATTTTGCCCCCAGTATAAAGTTAAATTTTTAAGCAGGTGTATGCTTTTTTAACCAAAGTGTGTTAGGAAAAAGCGCAACAAGAAAAATAACACTATATTTACATCTGTTTGAAATCATCGTTTTATAAGAAATATCACTCCACCATAGATTAAAAGATCTGTTCGATCCGTTGGTGCAAAAGGGTAGTGGGGGTAGTTTCGGTAATGTTGGCGTTCGGTAACCCCGAAGAGGAGCCCGGGGAAGAATTTGGCGCAGAACTTGGAATTGAAGAATTTGTTCTAGGTCGGGGGACCGGGAACCAAAGCTTTGTTATGCGCACGCTTGTGCCACG
>NZ_CAKZMP010000056.1 GCF_937128705.1 uncultured Kiloniella sp.
GATGGTCTACGTTTTGCGATCCGTGAAGGCGGCCGTACCGTTGGTGCTGGTGTCGTTTCAAGTATCTCAAAATAAAATAAAAAAACGTTGATAGGGACGGGGCGTCCTGCTAGAACGCCCCGTCGCCAAGTTGATCATTTCGGATTCACTTGGGTGCAACGACAAAATGTAGGAGAGTAGCTCAATTGGTAGAGCACCGGTCTCCAAAACCGGGGGTTGTGGGTTCGAGTCCCTCCTCTCCTGCCACTTAGAACCCAGCGTGTGCTGGGTTTTGGCGTAGTTGGCATCCGATCTTATTTCTTGTAAATAAACGGTGTGTAACTAAATAAGTTTGTATCGATCCGCTCTGTTTGAGCATTAAGTCAAAGGCGTTTGAGAATGGCAAAGACCAACCCCGGTCAGCTCATGAAAGAATTCCGTCAGGAACTGAGTAAAGTAACCTGGCCAACCCGTAAAGAAACTCTCGTCACCACAGGTATGGTGTTCGTTATGGTTACTTTGACGGCGACGTTCTTCTTTCTCGTCGACTTGGTTCTTAATCAAGGTGTGAAACTTGTCTTAGGTCTGGGAGGATAAAATCATGGCTGCACGTTGGTATGTAATCCATGTCTATTCCGGATTTGAAAAGAAAGTAGCTGAATCAATTCGTGAGCAAGCTGCGAAAAAAGGTATGGAAGACCGTTTTGAAGAGGTGCTGGTTCCTACTGAAGAAGTAGTTGAGATGCGCCGCGGTCAACGTATTAATGCTGAGCGTAAGTTCTTTCCTGGTTATGTCATGGTCAAAATGGACCTGACGGATGAGAGCTGGCACTTGGTTAAAGATACGCCAAAAGTTACAGGTTTTCTTGGTGGAAAAGGGCGTCCTTTACCGATATCCGAGCGGGAAGCGCAGGCAATGCTGCAGCAAGTCCAAGAAGGTGTCGATCGTCCGCGTCCGTCTGTTACATTTGAGGTTGGGGAAACTGTTCGCGTTAGCGATGGTCCGTTCGCTTCATTCAACGGTGTTGTTGAAGAAGTTGATGAAGAAAAAGCCCGTCTCAAAGTTGCTGTCTCTATCTTTGGTCGCTCAACACCTGTTGAGCTGGAATACGATCAGGTCGAGAAGCAGTAAAATCGTTTCAAGTTTTTCGTTAAGTGATCACATGTGTGGTTGCTCTTAGTGCGGTGGGCCTGCCATAGCCATACCGCGCACCCAAACTAAATGAGGGTAAATCAATGGCAAAGAAAATCGAAGGCTACATCAAGCTTGAGATCCCTGCTGGTGCTGCTAATCCATCACCGCCTGTGGGTCCTGCGCTTGGTCAGCGTGGTCTTAATATCATGGAATTCTGTAAGGCGTTTAATGCTGCAACAGGCGATATGGAGAAAAACACTCCTGTTCCTGTTATCATTACGGCTTACAGTGACCGTTCTTTCACATTTGTTACAAAAACGCCACCAGCCAGCTTCTATCTTAAAAAAGCTGCTGGCCTTGCTAAGGGTTCTTCTGAAACCGGTAAGGGTTATGTTGGTTCTGTAACAATGGATCAGGTTCGTGAGATTGCTCAGACTAAACTTGTAGATCTGAACGCAAACGACTTGGATGCTGCTAGCCTAATTATTATGGGCACAGCGCGTTCCATGGGCTTGGAAGTGAAGGGATAAGATCATGGCGAAAAAAGGTAAGCGTATTGCAAGCGCCTATGAAGGTCTTGACCGCGAAAAGCATTATGATCTTGGTGACGCTGTAAAGCACATCAAAGCTCATGCAAAAACAAAGTTCGACGAAACTCTGGAAATCGCGATGAACCTGGGTGTTGACCCGCGTCACGCTGACCAGAACGTTCGTGGCGTTGTTCCATTGCCTCACGGTACTGGTAAATCTGTTCGTGTTGCTGTTTTTGCACGTGATGCAAAAGCTGACGAAGCGAAAGCTGCTGGTGCGGAAATCGTTGGTGCTGAAGATCTTATGGAAAAGATCCAGGGCGGCGAGATGGATTTTGATCGTGTGATTGCGACTCCTGACATGATGGCTATCGTTGGTCGTCTTGGTAAGGTTCTTGGTCCTCGCGGTCTTATGCCAAACCCGAAGCTTGGTACTGTTACTCCTGACGTGAAAGGCGCTGTTGAAGCTGCCAAATCTGGTCAGGTTGAGTTCCGTGCTGAGAAAGCCGGTATTGTTCACGCTGGTATTGGTAAGATGAGCTTTGGTGAAGATCAGTTGGTTGAGAACGTTCGTGCGTTCGTTGCCGCGATCAACAAAGCGAAGCCAGCTGGCGCAAAAGGTACATATGTAAAACGTGTTGCGATCTCATCTACGATGGGTCCTGGCGTTAAACTGGAAATTTCTTCACTTTCTGCAGAGTAATCTCTGTACGTCGAGAAATTTTTGGTGTATTAGGGCATCACTCAGCGGGAGAATTCGTTCTTCCGCTGTTCCTGCAGCAGGATTTTTAATTCTGTTGCGACCTGTCCGAGACTGTGGGTGTTGTGCTTCGGCGAAACTTAAGTCCTTTTGGGGCCTACATAGACGGGAAGCGAGTTATAGCACACCGGGTCCTCCGGTTGTGTAAGGCTTGAACTTCCAGGACAGGCGAACCGAATCCTTCTAGTGATGAGGGGTTCTCGTGCAAATCGATCTGAATTCATTTGGCTGAGTCCATTTGAGTTAGGTCAAAAACGAGCGGAGCTACCGTGGATCGTACACAGAAAGAACAGCTCGTCGCTTTCCTTAAGGAAGTCTTCGACGACTCCGGTCTAGTTGTTGTTACTCAACAATCTGGCCTGACAGTTTCAGAAGTTTCCGAATTGCGTTCAGACGCAAGGGATAACGGCGCAAGCTACAAAGTTGCGAAAAACCGGCTGGCGAAGATTGCTCTTGACGGCACGAAATTTGAGGCACTGAAGCCACTGTTTGCAGGTCCAACAGCTGTTACGACATCTGTTGACCCAATTGCAGCGGCTAAAGTCTGCGTCGAGTTCGCCAAGAAGAACGAGAAGCTGACTGTTGTCGGTGGTGCGATGGGTGACACAATCCTTGATGCTGATGGCGTTAAGGCTCTTGCTAGCCTTCCTTCACTCGACGAATTGCGCGGCAAACTGGTTGGCCTATTGCAGGCGCCTGCTACGAAAGTTGCAGGTGTTACGCAAGCTCCAGCTGGTCAGCTAGCACGCGTATTTGGTGCCTACGGGTCTCAAGGCGAAACTGCTTAACGGTTTTGTTAAATTTTCTCTGTTCAAGCCTTTAGAGGATATGAATTATTATGGCTGATCTTGATAAATTGGTTGACGAACTGTCTAAACTGACAGTTCTTGAAGCTGCTGAACTTTCCAAAAAATTGGAAGAGCATTGGGGCGTTTCTGCTGCTGCTCCTGTAGCTGTTGCTGCTGCTGCTGGCGGTGACGCTGGTGGTGCTGCTGCTGAACAAACTGAGTTTGATGTTGTTCTTGCTTCTGTTGGTGAAAAGAAAATCAACGTGATTAAAGAAGTTCGCGGCATTACAGGTCTCGGTCTGAAAGAAGCTAAAGAGCTAGTTGAATCTGCTCCTAAAGCTATCAAAGAAGGTGTTGATAAAGCGGAAGCTGAAGACATCAAAGGTAAACTGGAAGCAGCTGGCGCAACTGTAGAAGTCAAGTAATATTGGCTCTCGCGTCACTACCAGTTATAGAAAACCCGGCCGGTACACAGCGCAAGCTGTGTGTCGCGCCGGTTTTCTGCGCCTTTCAGGGATGGGGCGTAAAACTATCCTGAAGCTGGCTTGTTTGTCCGGGTTAACACGGACAGATTTGTTGGCGATTGTTTAGAAATTTATTGGCGTTAGGGGAACCTCTCTTTCGTCAACACCCAATGGGACGAGGACGTTACTGACATGGCGAGATCGTTTACGGGTCGCAAGCGCATTCGCAAGGACTTCGGGCGTATCACGGAAGTGAGCACTATGCCTAATTTGATTGAAGTTCAGAAGGCATCTTACGATCAGTTCCTACAGGTAGGCGTTCCTGCTGCTGAGCGCAAAACTACCGGACTTCAAGAAGTATTTGAATCGATTTTCTCGATCAAAGATTTTGCTGAAAAGTCTGAACTGCAGTTTCTGCGTTACGAGCTGGAACAACCTAAGTTTGACGTAGAAGAATGCCAACAACGTGGCATTACCTATGCTGCACCTCTCAAGGTTACTTTGAGATTGGTGGTTTGGGACGTAGACGAAGATACCGGCGCAAGATCAATCCGTGACATCAAAGAACAAGATGTTTACATGGGTGATCTGCCGATGATGACACGTTACGGTACATTTGTTGTTAATGGTACTGAGCGTGTAATCGTTTCTCAGATGCACCGTAGCCCTGGTGTATTCTTTGACCATGACCGTGGCAAAACCCACTCATCAGGTAAATTCCTGTTTGCTGCTCGCGTTATCCCTTATCGTGGTTCTTGGCTTGACCTTGAATTCGATGCGAAAGACCTTGTTTATGTTCGTATCGATCGCCGCCGTAAGCTTCCTGCGACTACGCTATTGCTTGCGCTTGACAATGCAGAGACTGCAGCTCGTCGCGCTGAGCTAGGAGAAGCAAGCGAAGTACTTGATCCGCAAGAAGCGCAGGGTATGTCACCAGAAGATTTGTTGAACTTCTTCTATGACACTGTGACCTACGAAAAATCCGGCAACGGCTGGAAGCGTCCTTTCGATGCTGAAGCCTTGAAGGGTGTTAAGCTTAATAACGATCTTATTGATGCTAAGACGGGTGATGTTGCTGCCGAAGCAGGTGCTAAATTAACTCCACGTCAAATTCGTAAGCTTGTTGATGGTGGCCTGACTGATATCTTCGTTCCTGGTGATGACCTCTTTGGGTCTTACATCGCGAATGACCATATCAATGCATCCACTGGTGAAGTTATTTGCGAAGCTGGTGAAGAAATCACCGAAGAGCTTCTCGAAGAACTTGCTGGTACAGGCCTTACAGAGATTGAAGTTCTTGGCATTGATAATGTGAAGGTTGGCCCGTACATCCGTAACACACTTGCTGCGGATAAGAATGCGACACGTGAAGATGCGCTTTTAGACATCTATCGTGTCATGCGTCCTGGTGAGCCACCGACCCTTGAAGCTGCCGAGAAAATGTTCAACGGTCTGTTCTTTGATTCAGAACGTTATGATCTTTCTTCTGTTGGCCGTGTGAAAATGAACGCACGTCTCGACTTTGAGACTGATGATCAGGTACGTACACTACGTCGCGAAGATATTTTGGAAATCGTCAAGATTCTCTGTGAATTGAAAGATGGTAAAGGTGAGATTGATGATATCGATCACCTTGGTAACCGTCGTGTTCGTTCTGTTGGTGAGTTGATGGAAAACCAGTTCCGCGTAGGTTTGCTACGTATGGAGCGCGCGATCAAAGAGCGTATGAGCTCTGTTGAGATCGACACGGTTATGCCACATGACCTGATTAACGCGAAACCTGTTGCTGCAGCTATCCGTGAATTCTTCGGATCTTCCCAGCTTTCACAGTTCATGGACCAAACAAACCCGCTTTCAGAAATTACGCATAAGCGTCGTGTTTCTGCATTGGGCCCTGGCGGTCTGACACGTGAACGTGCTGGCTTTGAAGTTCGTGATGTGCACGCTACGCACTACGGACGTATTTGCCCAATTGAAACGCCTGAGGGACCAAACATTGGTTTGATTAACTCCCTTGCGACTTTTGCGCGTGTGAACCCTTACGGTTTCATCGAAAGTCCTTATCGTAAAATCGTTGATGGTAAAGTAACAGATGATGTTATTTACCTCAGTGCTATCGAAGAAGGTCGTTATACGATTGCGGAAGCAAACGCTGCCCTGAACGAAGATAATACTTTTGTGGAAGAATTGATTTCTTGCCGTAAGAGTGGTGATTATTTCGTTTCACGTAGTGAAGATATCAATCTGATTGACGTATCGCCAAAACAGCTCGTTTCTGTTGCCGCAGCGCTGATTCCATTCCTTGAAAACGATGATGCGAACCGTGCTCTTATGGGGTCGAACATGCAACGTCAGGCAGTTCCTTTGCTTAAAGCAGAGGCACCGTTTGTTGGAACAGGTATGGAACCACGTGTTGCACAGGATTCCGGTGTATCTATTTCCGCACGTCGTGGTGGTATCGTAGATCAGGTGGATGCAACGCGTATCGTTGTGCGTGTTCGTGATGACATGTCCACAGGTGAGGGCGCGGTCGACATTTATAACCTGTCGAAGTTCCAGCGTTCAAACCAAGGCACCTGTATTAACCAACGTCCGCTCGTAAAAGTGGGTGACATGGTTGGTCGTGGCGATATCATGGCAGACGGCCCGTCTACGGATCTTGGCGAGTTGGCTCTTGGTCGTAACGTTCTCGTGGCATTTATGCCGTGGAACGGTTACAACTATGAGGATTCAATTCTGATTTCCGAGCGTATTGTACGTGACGATGTTTTCACTTCAATTCATATCGAAGCTTATGAAGTGATGGCACGTGATACCAAGCTTGGTCAGGAAGAAATCACTCGCGATATTCCTAACGTTGGTGAAGATGCACTTCGTAACCTTGATGAAGCCGGTATGGTTTATATCGGTGCCGAAGTTCAGCCAGGTGATATCCTTGTTGGTAAAGTAACGCCAAAAGGTGAATCCCCAATGACGCCGGAAGAAAAGCTTCTTCGTGCGATCTTTGGTGAAAAAGCATCTGACGTTCGTGATACATCTCTTCGCGTTCCTCCTGGGGGCGTTGGTACTGTTGTTGACGTACGCGTCTTCTCTCGCCGTGGTGTAGAGAAAGATGAACGTGAACTTGCTATTGAGCGTCTGGAAATCGAACATCTCGCGAAAGACCGTGATGATGAACGTGGTATTCTGGAACGTTCTTTCTATGACCGTTTGAAAGAATTCGTTCTCGGTAATGTTGTTGTTAGTGGTCCAAAGGGCATGTCTACCGGTATTAAGGTGGATGAAGCACTTCTGGCTGATTACACGCCTGGCCAATGGCGCCAGATTGCTGTTGAAGACGATGCAGCTCAGACTGAGATTGAAGCACTTAACAAGCAGTTTGAAGAATCAATCGACGAACTGACAAAACGCTTTGATGATAAAGTTCAGAAGCTGCAGCGTGGCGATGAACTTCTTCCTGGCGTTATGAAGATGGTTAAGGTCTTTGTCGCTGTGAAGCGTAAGCTTCAACCTGGTGATAAGATGGCTGGTCGTCACGGAAACAAAGGTGTTATCTCTCGCATTATGCCTGTGGAAGATATGCCTTATACCGAAGACGGCACACCTGTTGATATCGTGTTGAACCCACTTGGTGTTCCATCGCGTATGAACGTTGGTCAGATTCTTGAAACTCACTTAGGTTGGGCATGTCGTGGTCTTGGTCACCAGATTGGTGATATGGCTGTGGATGCACGTCGTACCGGCGATTACGATAACCTAAAATCTAAGTTGCTCGATGTTTATGGTGAAAAAGACTATAACGACGACATCATAGATATGAATACTGATGAGCTTGACGAACTGGGTTACAACCTACGTAACGGTGTTCCGATCGCAACTCCTGTATTTGATGGTGCCAAGGAAAAAGATGTCGTTGATATGCTCGAAAAGGCAGGGCTAGATAGCTCTGGTCAGGTTCGTCTCATCGATGGTCGTACAGGTGAACAGTTCGACCGTAGTGTAACCGTTGGTTATATCTACATGCTGAAACTGCATCACCTTGTTGACGACAAGATCCATGCGCGTTCTATCGGACCTTACTCTCTTGTTACGCAGCAGCCATTGGGTGGTAAAGCTCAGTTTGGTGGCCAGCGTTTCGGTGAGATGGAGGTTTGGGCACTCGAAGCTTATGGTGCTGCCTATACTTTGCAGGAAATGTTAACAGTTAAATCTGATGACGTGTCCGGACGTACCAAAGTGTACGAAGCCATCGTCAAGGGTGACGAGAACTTCGAAGCAGGTATTCCTGAGTCCTTTAACGTTTTGGTCAAAGAGCTTCGTTCTCTTGGTCTGAATGTGGAATTGACACAAAGTGATGCTTGATAACAGGGGCCTTCGGGCCCCTGTAATTAACGTTAAAGATTTAGTGAATAAAATTTTGTCGGGAGACACCGATGTCCAATGAGTTGATGAATATTTTCGGCCAAACTTCTGGGCCAGCGACGTTCGATCAGATCAGGATCTCTATTGCGAGCCCTGAACGGATCCGTTCATGGTCATTTGGCGAAATCAAAAAGCCAGAAACCATCAACTACCGTACCTTTAAACCAGAACGCGACGGCCTTTTCTGTGCGCGAATTTTTGGTCCTATTAAAGATTACGAATGCTTGTGTGGTAAATACAAGCGTATGAAATATCGTGGCATTATCTGTGAAAAATGTGGTGTTGAAGTCACACTTTCAAAGGTACGTCGCGAGCGCATGGGCCATATTGAACTGGCAAGTCCAGTTGCACATATTTGGTTCTTGAAATCTCTTCCTAGCCGTATCGGCCTTCTGGTTGATATGCCGCTGAAAGATCTAGAGCGTATTCTCTATTTTGAGAACTTCGTTGTTGTTGAGCCTGGACTGACACCGATGAAACAGCATCAGCTGCTTTCAGAGGAAGAGTTCATGGATGCGCAAGACGAATACGGCGATGATGCTTTCACTGCGAAAATCGGTGCTGAAGCGATCAAAGACATCCTGAGCAATCTTGATCTTGAAGAAGAAAAAGATGATATCCGCCAGGAACTTCGTGACACCAATTCCGAAGCTAAACGTAAGAAGCTTGTTAAGCGTCTTAAAATCGTCGAAGCTTTCTTGGAATCAGGTTCTCGTCCAGAGTGGATGATTCTTGATGTTGTTCCCGTAATTCCGCCGGAACTTCGCCCGCTTGTTCCTTTGGATGGTGGTCGTTTCGCGACATCAGATCTAAACGATCTTTATCGTCGTGTTATTAACCGTAACAACCGTCTGAAGCGTCTGATTGAACTTCGTGCGCCTGATATCATCGTACGTAACGAAAAACGTATGCTTCAGGAATCTGTTGATGCTCTCTTCGACAACGGTCGTCGTGGGCGCGTCATTACAGGTGCCAACAAGCGTCCTCTGAAATCACTTTCAGACATGCTAAAGGGTAAACAGGGTCGTTTCCGTCAGAACCTTCTTGGTAAGCGTGTCGATTATTCTGGTCGTTCGGTTATCGTGGTTGGTCCGGAACTGAAACTGCATCAGTGTGGTTTGCCGAAGAAAATGGCGCTTGAACTCTTCAAGCCGTTTATTTACTCCAAGCTTGAACTCTACGGTCTTGCGACAACTATTAAAGCTGCGAAGCGTATGGTTGAGAAAGCACGTCCAGAAGTTTGGGATATCTTGGAAGAAGTTATCCGTGAGCACCCGGTTATGCTTAACCGTGCGCCAACACTTCACAGACTTGGTATCCAGGCGTTTGAGCCTACATTGATCGAAGGTAAGGCTATCCAGCTTCACCCATTGGTCTGTACGGCGTTTAACGCTGACTTTGACGGTGACCAAATGGCTGTCCACGTGCCGCTTTCTCTGGAAGCGCAGTTGGAAGCACGTGTTCTGATGATGTCTACTAACAACATCCTGTCTCCTGCGAATGGTAAGCCTATTATCGTTCCGTCACAGGATATTGTTCTTGGTATCTATTATCTTTCCATGATGAACGAAGGTGCTGCCGGCGAAGGTATGGCCTTTGGTGATATGGCTGAGATTGATCACGCTTTGAATAACAAAGTGATCACTCTTCATACAAAGATCAAAGCGCGTTATCACTCTGTTGATGCAGAAAACAATCCGACGGTAAGTCTGGTAGATACGACGCCAGGCCGTATGAAGCTTGCTGAGCTTTATCCTCGCCATCCTAAGTTGCCGTTCTCTATGCTGAACCGTTTGCTTCCGAAGCGTGAAGTATCTGATGTGATTGATATGGTTTATCGTCACTGTGGTCAGAAAGAGACTGTCATCTTCTGTGACCAGATTATGAAACTTGGTTTCAGCCACGCTTGTAAAGCTGGTATCTCGTTCGGTAAGGACGATATGCAGATCCCTGCTGCGAAAGAAGCATTGATCGAAGAAGCTCAAGCACAGGTTAAAGAGTTTGAACAGCAGTATCTTGATGGTTTGATCACTCGTGGTGAGAAGTACAATAAGGTTGTTGATATCTGGGCTCAGTGTTCAGACCGTGTTGCTGATGAGATGATGGAAGTCATCGGATCTGGTAAAGGTGACAAGGTAAACTCTGTTTACATGATGGCTCACTCTGGTGCGCGTGGTTCTGCCGCTCAGATTAAACAGCTTGCAGGTATGCGTGGTTTGATGGCTAAGCCGGATGGCTCTATTATTGAGACACCGATTATTTCAAACTTTAAAGAAGGCCTGACCGTTCTTGAGTACTTCAACTCTACGCACGGTGCACGTAAAGGTCTTGCGGATACAGCTCTTAAGACTGCGAACTCTGGTTATCTGACACGTCGTCTTGTTGATGTTGCACAGGATGCGATCATCACCGAAGAAGATTGTGGTACAGAAATTGGCATTAACATCGCTGCTGTTATTGATGGTGGTGAAGTGATTGCTTCTCTGAGTGAACGTCTGCTTGGTCGTACAACAATGGAAGATATGGTTAGTCCGCTAACCAAAGAAGTCATTGTTCCTGCCGGGCAAATCATTTCTGAGGAACACTTGGATGAAATCGACCGCTCTGGTCTGGATTCAGTTCAAGTACGTTCGCCGCTGATGTGTGAATCCAAAAGTGGTGTTTGTGCTCAGTGTTATGGTCGTGACCTGTCTCGTGGTACGAAGGTTTATTCTGGTGAAGCTGTCGGCGTTATTGCTGCTCAATCAATCGGTGAGCCGGGTACACAGTTGACAATGCGTACTTTCCATATTGGTGGTGCGGCGCAGGGTGGTTCTGAGCAATCATCTATCGAAGCATCCCTAGATGGTACAGTTCACATTAAAAACCGTAACGTGGTTATCAATTCTGATGGTCTCCCAATTGTGATGGGCCGTAGTCAGGAATTGATTATTCGTGACGAAAACAACCGTGAACGTGCACGTCACCGCCTGCAGTATGGTGCCAAGTTGCTTGTTGATGAAGGCATCGCCTGTAAAAAAGGTCAGAAGTTGGCTGAGTGGGATCCTTATACGACCCCGATCATCTCTGAGAGAGAAGGTATTGCTAATTTCGTTGACTTGGTTGACGGCGTTTCCATGCGTGAAGTAACAGATGAAACAACTGGTATTTCAAACCGTGAAGTTGTGGAATGGAAAACAGCATCAAAAGGTTCTGATCTGAAGCCACGTATTACTTTGCGTGACGAAAACGGTGAAGTTATCTTGCTCGATAATGATATGGAAGCACGTTACTTCCTGTCAGTTGGTGCGATCCTTTCTGTTGAACCTGGTACTGAAATTAAAGCTGGTGACGTTCTTGCGCGTATCCCGCGTGAAGGGTCAAAAACACGTGATATTACCGGTGGTCTGCCGCGTGTTGCTGATTTGTTTGAAGCGCGTAAGCCAAAAGATCCAGCGATTCAAGCTGAAACATCTGGTATTGTCAGCTTTGGTAAAGACACCAAAGGTAAGAACCGTTTGGTGATTACGCAATCTGATGGCGAAAAAGTAGAAACTTTGATACCTAAGTGGCGTCAAATCATCGTGTTCGAGGGTGAGCATGTTGAAAAAGGTGATGTAGTGGTTGAGGGTGAACCTAACCCGCATGACATCTTGCGACTACAGGGTGTTCCTGCTTTGGCTTCTTATTTGGTTAACGAGATTCAAGACGTTTACCGTTTACAGGGCGTGAAAATTAATGACAAGCACATCGAGTGTATCATTCGTCAAATGTTACGCAAAGTTGAAATTGTTGAGCCAGGTGATACTGATTACTTGAAAACCACACAATTGTCGTACAAAGAAGTGATGGCGACAAACCGTGAAATCTTGAAGCAAGATGGTGTTCCAGCTAAGTTTGAAGTGTTGTTGTTGGGTATCACCAAAGCATCGTTGGCAACTGAATCATTTATTTCGGCGGCTTCGTTCCAGGAAACCACCCGTGTATTGACTGAAGCTTCAGTTAAAGGCACACGTGATGAACTGCGTGGCCTGAAAGAAAACGTGGTTGTGGGTCGTCTAATACCGGCTGGTACTGGTTTGACTTACCACAAAAACCGCAAGAAAAAACGTCAAGATGTTGATGCAGCACAAGCTGGCCCTACGGCTAGTGAAGTTGAAGCAGCATTGAGCGAAATGCTTAACAGCGAAGAATAATACTCTTTTGTTGTAAAGTGAGTGAAGACCGGACGATGTCCGGTCTTGACTGTCTGCGGGAGGCAACATACAATGCGCCTCCTTAAATTAGTATGGCGGTGGTTTAACCACTGTCTTTTTTGTGTACAACGTGGAGTCTGCTTTCATGGCAACCATCAATCAGTTGGT
>NZ_CAKZMP010000057.1 GCF_937128705.1 uncultured Kiloniella sp.
GATTTCATGCCAAACTTGGCAGGATTATCAATGATAAACATAGCAACTCGGCGTAAACTACGAGGATAAGCGTTCAATTCCTTTGTCAGACGCTCAACAATGCGGGCTTTATCTACCTGACTCATTTTATCCTCTATCAACGCACCAAAAACATAACAAATGTTATTATATTTCGCTTATTGACACAAACGGTATTTTAACGAACTCTATTTGTCATATTTTACATTTAGCAAACGTTTTGCTTCGCTCTTGAGCTTTCCGGAGAAATAAACATGGGGCACGTATTTCCACGCCACACAAAAACGAATTTGCCAACGGCTGTTTCAGGTGACGGCTGTTACATCATCGATCAAAACGGCAAGCGTTATTTTGATGGCTCGGGTGGCGCAGCAGTTTCCTGTCTGGGGCATTCAGACCAGACAGTTCAAGAGGCCATCAAAAAACAAACAGAGCAACTGGCTTTTGCTCATTCCGGATTTTTCACGACAGAACCAGCAGAACAACTGGCCGACCTACTTATAGAAAATGCGCCGAAAGGACTGGATCGCGTCTATTATGTTTCCGGAGGTTCAGAAGCCGTCGAAGCTGCCCTAAAATTAGCGCGCCAGTATCATCTTGAACGCGGAGATAATGACAGATCCCATGTCATCGCACGCTGGCAAAGCTATCATGGCAATACCATTGGGGCCCTTTCCGCAGGGGGCAACAAGTGGCGACGTGAACCTTTTATGCCCATGCTTGTTCCAATGTCGCATATTGATCCCTGTTACCCCTATCGCGACCAACAAGAAGGCGAGAGCGACGAAGCATATGGGTTACGCGCCGCAAACCGATTAGAGGCCGAGATCCTTAAAGTCGGGCCAGAAAAAGTTTCAGCTTTTATTTGCGAACCAGTTGTCGGAGCAACAATGGGCGCGGTTGCTGCAGCCCCCGGATACTTAAAACGCATTCGCGAAATTTGCGATCAATACGGTGTCTTGCTTATTCTTGACGAAGTCATGTGCGGCATGGGGCGCACAGGCACCCTCTTTGCCTGCGAACACGACGGTGTTACCCCAGATATTCTCTGTATCGCAAAGGGGCTAGGTGCCGGCTACCAACCCATCGGTGCCATGTTATGTACCGGTAAGGTCTATAGCGCGATCGAAAACGGTTCCGGTTTTTTCCAGCACGGTCATACTTATCAGGGACACCCGACCGCCTGCGCCGCCGGATACGCTGTTATCTCAACAATGTTAGAACGCAACCTTATCGACAACGTTAATAAGCGTTCAGAACAGCTTATGCAGGCTCTATCAGACAAATTCGGGCAACACCCCTTTGTCGGTGACATAAGAGGACGCGGTCTCTTCATTGCCCTTGAACTGGTGAAGAACAGAGAAACAAAAACACCTTTTGATCCAAGCCTCACCGTTCACGCAAAGATCAAAAAGACGGCCTTTGAAAACGGTCTAATCTGCTATCCTATGCCCGGAACCATTGATGGCAAGAACGGCGACCATGTGCTGCTCGCACCGCCCTTTATTATCGAAGACCAGCATATTGAAGAAATTGTCGAGAAACTGTCCACCAGCTTTTCATCCGTCTTTGATTCACTGGAAAACTGAAAATGGCCCCAACCATTCTGATGGCAGCCCCGAATGGCGCCAGAAAAACCAGGTCAGATCATCCGAACTTGCCTGTGACAGTATCTCAAATCATAGAAGAGGCTGTCGCTTGCCAAAAAGCAGGCGCAGCGATGGCCCACCTTCATGTCAGAGACCTTGATCAGCAACATGTTCTTGATCCCGGCCTTTACACAGACGTTCTCTCCGGCATTAAAGAGGCCATCGGCCGTGACCTCTTGGTTCAGATAACGACAGAGGCCGTTGGGCGCTTTAGTCAAAAAGAACAGATTTCTTGCGTTAAGAACGTCCAGCCCGAAGCCGTCAGTGTTGCCTTAAGGGAAATGATGCCCGAAGGTGGAGAGATAAAGGGATCTGAATTCTACCACTGGGCGCAAGAAGCCTTGGTTCACGTCCAACACATTCTCTACAATGCTGAAGACTTCAAACGCTTCCTGTTTTTGATCCAAAAAGGCTCGATACCAGTAAATCAACCATCTCTTCTTTTTGTTCTGGGTCGCTATGCTTCAGACAACCTGGGAAAAGTTGAAGAGCTGGACCTCTTCTTAAAGATTAAACAAGATCCGAAAACCATTGACCTTGGGCCGTGGTTTGTATGCGCCTTTGGTCACAGCGAAGCCCAATGCGTGTCCGAGGCCATCAAACAAGGCGGTCATGCCCGCGTTGGTTTTGAAAACAATTCCCACCTTAGGTCCGGCAAAGAAGCGATATCGACAGCAGAGATAATACAACAAACTCGCGACGATGCCCTAGCAATGGGTAAAAAAATCGCGACGGCGCAGGAGGCACGAGAACTTCTCGGCATCATCTGAACGAAAAACACCAACTATCCAGGACAAGCTATATCCGGATAGTTGGTGTGAACTTCAAAATTTAGAGAACTTTTTCTGCAACAGAAGCTATCGCATCTCTCGCAGCTTCAATAATAATATCGGCTTCATCCTTCGTCATGCAAAGCGGTGGCGCAAACCCGAGAATATCACCTTGAGGCATCGCCCGACCAATTACCTTACTCCGCTCGAGCAGAGCAGTGGCAATTTGCGGTCCAACTTTATCCGCAGCATCAAAGAAAGTACGATCATCCCGGTCTTTAACAAATTCAATAGCCGATAGGATACCTTCGCCTCGGACATCGCCAACAATAGAAATATCAGACAGCGCACTCTTTAGACCTTCGTTGAAATAGGCCCCCATTTCGCGTGCGTTACTAACCAGGTTCATTTCATCAATCAGCTTCAGGTTTGCAACACCCGCAGCAGCACCAATCGGATGTGCCGAATAGGTCCAACCGTGACCGATCGGCCCCAGTTTATCTGTCCCCTCTTCGAGAACTTTCCAAACTTTGTCAGATACAATTGAACCTGACAACGGCGCATACGCTGATGTTAAGCCTTTCGCGATCGTGATAATATCTGGCTCGATGTCATAGTGATCAGATCCAAACATTGATCCCAGACGACCAAAGCCAGTTACAACCTCATCCGCGATCAACAGAATATCGTGTTTCTTCAAAACCGCCTGAATAGCTTTCCAGTACCCGGCTGGTGGCGGCACAATGCCACCAGTACCCAAAACAGGCTCACCAATGAAGGCCGCAATGGTATCCGCCCCTTCTCGGGCGATAAGCTCTTCCAGACTATCAACACACTGCTGCACAAATTCAGCTTCTGTCTGATCCACGTTCTCACGACGGAAGTAATAAGGCGCATCAGTATGTACAACTTGCGACAATGGCAGATCAAATTTGTTATGGAATAACTCAAGACCGGTCAAAGAACCCGTCATCAAGCCAGAACCATGATAACCACGCCATCTTGAAATAATTTTCTTTTTCTTCGGGCGGTCCAACACATTATTATAGTACCAGACCAGCTTGATATTGGTTTCGTTTGCATCAGAGCCAGATAAGCCAAAATACACTTTGGACATATTGGCAGGTGCTCGATCCAAAATCATTTTGGCCAATGTAATAGACGCTTCTGTTCCATGACCAACATAGGAATGGTAATACGCAAGTTCTTTGGCCTGTGCCGCAATTGCATCCGCAACTTCCTGACGCCCATAACCAATATTCACACAATAAAGTCCCGCAAAAGCATCCAGCGTTTTGTTGCCATCACGATCTTCGATATAAAGGCCTTCGCCGCCAGCGATCACCCGGTTTTGAAGATCACCACGAGCAAATTGTGCGAGGTGTGTAGAAGGGTGGAAAAAGTTATCACGATCCCACTCTGCCAATTGATCATTTCTAAGCATATTACTTTCCTTAAACTTTCTGCCCCAAACGTTCAGGGCTTAAACATATTGGCCGTTGATTACAGCCGTACATTCCTGTTGTCGTTACGCATAGTTGCGACAGACATATTTAATTTCTGTGAAAGCTTCCAGACCCTGCCGAGCACCTTCACGGCCCAGACCTGACTGCTTCATTCCCCCAAACGGAATAGGTGCCCCCGTTACCTTTGTTCTGTTGATCGCAACCATGCCGTACTGCAAATCACGACTTGCCCGATAAATCTTTTTGGGGTCCTGACAATGAACATAAGCGACCAAGCCGTATTCTGATTCGTTTGCCCGGGCGATAATATCGTCGTCGGCCTCAAATGCGGTCAAACAGGCAACAGGGCCAAACGTCTCCTCGCGATTAGCCAAAGCATCGGCAGGAACACTCCCTAACACCGTCGGTTGATAGAATAATGGTCCAAGAAGATCCCGCTTTCCTCCACACAAGAGACTTGCGCCCTTTGCCAAAGCGTCTGCGACATGGGCCTCTTGTTTTAAGACAGCGTTTTCGTTCATAAGCGGCCCAATATCCGGGTCATCCAACCCGCGCCCAAGGCTTAATGCCTTGACCTCTGCAACAAATTTCTGGGTGAATTCTTCATACACGCTCTGCTCAATGAAGAAGCGGTTCGCAGCCAAACAGTCCTGCCCTGATGTCGCAAATTTTGCTGATATTGCGGATTTCACCGCATGATCGATATCGGCATCCCCATAAACGATAAACGGTGCATGTCCCCCCAACTCTAGGACCAACTGCTTAATTGTTGGCGCGGATTGCTGATAGATCAGACGGCCAATTTCGGTCGACCCGGTAAAGGAAACAACCTGCACACGATCATCCGAAGTCCATTGCGGGACAATTTCGCCCGGTTCCCCAGTCACAATATTAAAGACGCCAGCGGGGATCCCTGCGCGTTCAGCAAGCTCGGCCAACGCAGTCGCAGAGAACGGCGTTTCCTTTGACGGATGAATAACGCAGGTACATCCGGCGGCCAATGCTGCGGATGCCTTACGTGTAATCATGGCACAGGGAAAATTCCACGGCGTTATCAAGGCTGCAATTCCCGCAGGTTCACGCCAGACTTCGACCTCTCCACCTGTCATATGAGACGTTACATTTTCAATATTCGGGCGCTTGGCTTCCTCGGCATAGAACTCAATAAAATCTGCGGCGTAGTCAATTTCTCCACGCGCTTCAGATATTGGCTTGCCTTGCTCAACGGTCATAATTAACGCAAGGTCTTCGCGGTTTTCATGCAACAGCTCAAACCAGCGCCGTAAAATTATTGACCTGTCTTGTGGTAATAAAGCTGCCCAATCTCGAAAAGCTTTTTGCGCAGCATCAACCGCAGCCAAGCTTTCATTTGCACTCATTTTGGGAATAGTACCAATTATTTCCTGATTGGCGGGATCTTTAACAACAAGACTTTCCCCGGAAGACGTATCGGACCACTGACCGTCTATATAGCTAAACTGCTTAAATAGCCGTGGATCACGAAGAGAAGATAGGGATACGGATCTGTTTTTCTCACTATCCGTTCCTGTTTCTTTATATGCTTGATTACTCATTCTAGAGACCACCTATTTAACTGCGTTTAATATCACAGCCTAATAATGTCGGATCTCAGGCAAAAAGTGTCTCTAAAGAACAAAGGAAAAGAAGAAGAGCTTTCGTTTATAACTCATAAATCAGACGTTTCGTCTATGAGGATGTCGCTTTCTCTTGCACCAAGAGGTCAATTGGTAAGGCATTGGTTTGTTTTACAGGTTTTGTCACAACATAGGTAAAATATCGTTTTAACCCAACTTCGGCAGCCAACAACCTGTCAACAAAACGCTGATACCCATCCACATCTTTGACCACAACTTTCAAAATATAGTCGAGCCCCCCACCAACAGCCCAACATTCCTGTATTTCAGGATAGTCCTGCACAGCTTTTTCGAAGAGCTCAAAATCTTCAGTTAGGTGGCTTCCAAGTTCGGCTTCCATAAACACAAACGATAACGGGGCAAAGAACTTCACAGATAATCGTGCTTCGTATGAATCAATAATACCCGCTTTTTCCAGGCGTTGTAATCGTCCCCAACAAGGGGTTGGGGACAGATTAACCCGTTCGGCAAGAGCCGCTTTTGTTATGCGTCCTTCGGTTTGCAATATCTTTAGTATTGCAATATCGCGATCATCTAAACGAAGGCCAGCAGCGTGCATCAGTAACCTAACTTTCTTTTCTTGTTATAATTGGCTTCTCTTATCGAGACTGGTGTTTCGCCAGATCATGCAAGAAAGTAAGACAGCGCTCAAGCTCTGAAATTTCGATAAACTCATCCGGCTTATGTGCCTGATCAATTGATCCCGGTCCAAAAACGACTGTCGACAACCCAACACGTTCAAAGTATCCAGCATCAGTTCCAAAAGAAACAACGTTTTGTACGTTACTTCCGGTCAAAGTCCTGATTAGCTGAACCGCTGGGGAATCATCACAAGCGTCCAAGCTGGGAACATCGGCATCAAGTATTGTTTCGATATTGGCATCGGGAGAAATTTTTCTCATCTCAGGCAACAATACATGATCAGAGAAATCGAGAATTTCCTGGAAAATAGCCTGCCCATTATCACCCGGGATCGGCCTGATTTCCCAAATCATTTCGCAACGTCCCGCCGTAATGTTACTTGCCGCCCCACCATCTATGCGCCCAACATTACAGGTAGTATAAGGTGGATCAAATGGCGAGCCAATCTTTGGGGCGGCAGCAAGGCGCGCACCGACCTCTAGGATTTTCCCAATAAAGCGCGACGCGAATTCAATTGCATTCACGCCCTTTTCCGGTTGAGAAGAATGAACCTCAAACCCTGTAAAACGGGTTGTTATTTCCATTCCCGCTTTATGACCCGTTACAAGGCTCATGTTTGTCGGCTCCCCAACAATCACAGCGTCAGGTTTGAAATTCTTAGTAATAATATCATCCGCCAACACTGGCGCACCAAATCCGCCAATTTCTTCATCGTAACAGAATGACACATGAATCGGACGCTGTAGATTTTGAGCCTGGAAGACAGGAACCATAGCCAGTGAACAAGCAAGAAACCCTTTCATGTCAACCGCACCGCGTCCATACAGGCGATTATTTCGCTCCGTGAGAACAAAGGGATCGATTGTCCATGTCTGGCCTTTGACCGGCACAACATCAGTATGCCCATTCAACACAACGCCCCCCTTCACCTCGGGGCCGATGGTGGCATAGAGATTAGCTTTCTGCTTCGTCTCGTCATAAGACAGAGACGATGAAACACCGTGTTCTTTCAAATATTCTTCGATATAGCCAATCATGTCCAGATTGGACTGCCCCGACAGACTTTGAAAAGAAACCAGCTTACTCAAGATTTCTTTGGTTGAGGCCAGCAGTTCCGTCATGAAATTACAGCCAACTCACGGGGCACAGAGGACAAGAACTCTGGACCATTCTCTCCAATTGCAATCGTCTCTGTAATCTCAAGGCCCCAATCATCCGACCAAAGCCCCGGCATAAAGTGAAATGTCATTCCCTTTTGCAAGATGGTCTTATCTCCTTTACGCAAGCTCATGGTATGCTCACCCCAATCAGGTGGATAAGCAAGTCCAGTAGAATAGCCCGTCCGGCTATCTTTAATAATGCCATGCTTTTCCAATACGGCGAAGAAGGCAATTGCTATATCTTCGCAGAGGTTACCTGCTTTAGCCTTTTCCAGCCCTGCGGCCAAACCCTCCAAAACAGCTTTTTCACTGTCCAGGATGTCTTGACCAGGCTTCCCTAAAAATACGGTTCGTGACAAAGGACAGTGATAGCGTCTGTAAACACCCGCAATCTCAAAGAAAGTACCCTCACCCGACTTCATCGGCTTATCATTCCAGGTCAAATGAGAGGCAGAGGCATCCAACCCCGAAGGAAGCAGCGGTACAATCGCGGGATAATCACCACCGTATTCAGGAACACCGCACAACGACGCATCGTAGATAGCGGCTACCAGCTCGTGTTTACGTAATCCTGGACGGATCGTTTCTCTGATTCGCTGGTGCATAACCTCTACAATTTTACCAGCTTTACGCATGTAGGATAACTCTTGTTCCGATTTCACCGACCGTTGCCAGTGAACAAGGTTTTTACAATCCTTAAAATGGGCATTTGGCAAATTGCGCACTAACGAAGCGAAAGCCGCAGCCGTGAAATAGTAATTATCCATCTCGACGCCGATTGAGAAGCTGCCAAACCCTTTACTCCCCAGAATCTGCGCCAAATAATCCATCGGATGTCGTTCTTCAGCTTGAACATAATAATCTGGATACTCGATGATATTATCATCTGAAAGATAAGTGGTGCGCTTTGCTCCATTCACATCAATGCCCCGGCCGTACCACATCGGCTCGCCTGCAAGTGTTATGATGACACATTGATGCACATAAAAAGACCAACCATCATATCCAGTCAGCCAGGCCATATTCGCCGGATCTGTAATCAGCAAACATTCCAACTCAGCGGCTTGCATCGCTATACGCGTTTTTAATAGACGATCTGCATATTCTGCTCGGGAAAAATTCAGCTCGACTGCATCAGGAGACATCACCATCTCAACACCTGTCATAAAAGGGGAAACTACAGAAAAGAGTGCTGTAAATTTTTCAGTAAATCACAAAAAAAATTACGGACCATATTTACACAAAACCCCAAGATATTTCATCTAAAGAGAAGTGCAAAAAGAGAAAAGTCTTCGCTAAAAAAGCTAAAATTAGCTCAATTTCGACGGCATCCACCTAAATGGTTAAAACAACCTTGCCTGTCGTGTCTCTATTCTGCAAAGCCCGCATAGCATCCGGCAGTTGTGCAAGATTAAAGCGCCTATCAACCAAGGGCTTCAGAAGATCATTCTCTAACATAACAAACATCTTGTTCATCATTTCCTTGATCAAGTCCGCATCATGATCATGATGCCAATAGACCCCTTTTGCAGATGCTCTTTTCAACATCAATCTGTTGGCTGGAATTTCGGTAATGGTTCCCGAAGCAAAGCCAACAACAAGAATAACGCCATTACGAGCAAGGCACCGTAAGCTCTGAAGCCCGATTTCACCCCCGACAGGGTCATAGATCACATCAGCACCCAGCCCGTCCGTTGCACCCTTTACCGCCTGAACCCAATTCTCATCAGTATAGTTGATGCAGATATCTGCCCCGTGGTCCCGAGCGATATCCAGCTTGCGCGAGCTACTGGCCGTTGCGATAACCCGCGCCCCAATAGCCTTGGCAATTTCCACAGCAGCAAGACCGACCCCGCCAGCCGCAGCATGAATCAGCACGGTTTGGTCAGCGCGCAATTCTGTACTATCAAAAAAAGCGATCATCGATGTGGTGTAAGTAACGGGTAAGGCTGCGGCTAATTCAAAGGAGATATTTTCCGGTATCAGAAATGCTGAATCGCAGGGAACCAAAGCTTGTTCGGCGAAGCCGCCCCATGGAATTTTACTCGCAATTCGATCACCAACTTTCCAGCGACTTCCTTGCGGTACAGAAAGAACCGTCCCCGCAATCTCCTGCCCCGGTGTAAAGGGACGCGGAGGCCGAACCTGATAGCGATCTTCTGACATAAGCAGATCGGAAAAATTAAGGGCAGCTGCCTTAACATCAACGACAAGATGTTGGTCGCCTGCAGATCCTAAATCAAGATCAACAAATTCGAGACCATCCACACCAAGAATTTTTGATGAACGCCACCCCTGCATAATACTCACCTGTCGCCGTTGGTATCAGCACCTTCATGCCTTCAGTTTTTTTGACAAACCATCGGCAATTTTGGCGATCTCGATACCAATATTATTCTTTTTGATATCATCCATATTATGAAGAGGAAAAGCAATCGCGATTGATCCCACCGGATAATTATCCGGGCCAGTAAAACAAGCGGCCATTCCCGCCGCCCCCAGATAAGTCTCTTCTACCGATGAGCAATAGCCGTCACGCTCTATTCGGGCAAAATCTTCGCGAATTTTTTCGGGACAAATAAATGTGTGGGGTGTAAAGGCAGTCAATTCATCCGCAAGATAGATATCCTGTTCGTGTGCGGGCAGAGCAGCTAAAAGAACCCGTGGTGCAGCCCCGGCATGAAGAGGAAAAGATGCTCCCACTTTTTCAAACACCCTCAACCCGCCGCGCGTACCCTCAACCTGATCAATACATACGGCTAACTGGGCGAAGCGATCAAAAGCCGTTAAGATGATGGTCTCATCTGTTAATTTTGCCAATTCTTCCAAGGCGGGCTGGCAAAAACTTTTAAGATCGAATGCGGCCTCAGCTCTTTGCCCCAAATTAATCGCAGCCATGCCCAAGCTGTAGCGTCCCGTTTTTGGAACCTCGGCCAAGTAACCTGTTTCCACCAGATAGCGGACAAGCCTGCTCACAGTAGAACGGCTCACCCCTGTTTTCTCAATTATTTCGCTCTGGGACCAATCAGTGTGATCTACTTGAAAGAGGTCCAGAATCTCAAAGGCTTTATGTAACAAGCCCACCCCGGCCTGCGCCGGGATTTGTGCAGATTTAGATTGTTGCTTGACATCCACAGATAACAAATCCCACTATATGATACATAATCTCATTATTTGGGATAGTAACATTATTTTTGTACTTACTACAAAATTTAAATATTAGAAGGACACATAAAAATGCCTTGGATTGAAACAATTCCTTATGAAGAATCAGAAGGGAAACTTCGCCGTCTCTATGATCGGGTAAAAGGTCCGGATAATAACGTCGATAATATCATGATGATGCATTCACTGCGCCCTCACAGCATGGAAGGGCACATGGCGATTTATAAATACGTCCTGCATCATACGGGTAACACCATTCCGAAGTGGTTTTTGGAAACATTGGGTGTATGGGTTAGTTCACTCAATGACTGTGGGTATTGCGTAGATCATCATTTTGGCGGCCTTTGTCGCCTTCTTCAGGACGATGAAAAAGCCGCAGGAATCAGGAAAGCGATTGATAGCCGCAACATCAACATTGCCCCGCTGGATGAGAAACAAAAACAGGCGATGATCTATGCAGAAGCACTGACCAAATCCCCGGCAAGCACAACTGAGGACATGGTGAACGCAATGCGAAATGCGGGCTATAGCGACGGGGAAATCCTGGAGGTCAATCAAGTTTCAGCTTATTTCAACTATGCTAATCGTACCGTCTTAGGTCTTGGATGCTCAACCAAAGGCGACATTATAGGCTTATCACCCAATAACTCTGACGACCCCAATGACTGGGCACATACATAACAATCAAGACCAAGGCCCCTTCTGTGTCTCGATGTTACGAACACAAAGAAGGGGTCCTTGAACCGATCAACAAGAATAGATCGATAAGATCCAGCGATTATTAAAGATTATTAAAATTGGCTTCCTTAATCCGTCCATTATATAACACCAGTTCACAACACGCGATTTAGCCAACGGGAAGTCCAATGGAAACTGTGAGAAAGACATCAAGTCAACGTGCACGGGGGCTGGAACGTGCTTTTGATATCCTTGATTTAATCCGTCGGGAAAACCGTGCGATGCGACCCAACGAAATCGCAAAACTCATGGGCGCCCCACGATCATCCGTCTATGAGCTTGTCCATCTGTTGCTGGACATGGAAGTTTTGGAAAATAGCGGGGGCGATGGTCAGGTATTTCTTGGAAGTCGCCTATACTTCCTAGGTCGCGCCTACAATGACAAAATAGATCTATATAGACGCATTGAAAACATTCTGGATTCCATCGTAGAAGAAACCTGTGAAACCGCACAGTTCTGCAAACTGGAAAACAACAAATATACCGTCGCCCTGATGAAAGAAGGCAGCCGTCCCTTTCGAATTTCAGCCAACTTGGGGGAACTTGTTCCTGTTCCCAGCACAGCATCTGGCCGTCTGCTCGTTGGACATCTCTCTGATCAGGAGATTATCAATTTTCTCGACAAGGACGACTTTCTTCTACCCAACGGCGAGACAATATCACCAGATACTTTTATAGCAGAAGTTCGTAAGGCAACTTTGGATGGGCACTATACTTTTGACAGTATTGTCGACACTTTTACCCATTGCTTTGCCGTGCCTGTAAAAGACACAAAATCAGTTTGTATCGCCACGCTTTGTCTTGTCACGCCCAGAGACGATGGCCATCGCAACAAAGAGGCTTACCTGACAAGCCTAAAAACAGCTGCGACTCAATTGGAAGCGCACTTGAACACAAGCTTCTAATCCACAGCCTAGTCGCCACTCCAGAAAGTTCTCAAGAAGACAAAAACCATTATTCTCAGTCCATTTTGCGGCGCACTTGCGTCTACAAAATAATACAGTATCATCTGAATTCCAAAAAAACATACCAATGTCCGATATTTTGGACATAATTTTTTAAATGAGAGAAACAATGATTAAACGCTTTCAAGTTGGCAGCCGCATGAGCCAAGCCGTTTCCTACAATGGATTTGTTTATATTGCTGGTCAGGTTGCCGAAGACAGATCAGCTGACCTTGAGACACAGACACGTTCTGTATTACAAAAAATCGAAGATCTCTTGGCTGAAGCAGGAACAGACAAATCCAAAATATTGGCAATTGATGTCTTTTTGCCAGCGATTGTAGATTTCGATAAAATGAACTCTGTCTATGACGCTTGGATCGACCCTAAAAACCCGCCTGCGCGTGCCTGTGTCGAAGCGCGTCTGGCCGACCCGATGATCCTTGTTGAAATGACCGCTGTCGCCGCCGTATAAGCTGTAACGATAGAGTTTCGACAAAGAGGGGGAGACAGAGATATGCGTCATTCGATGTGGGCCTATCCATGGGACCTACAGGATCTTGGGCTGGATACGGTCTATCATGACCTCCAAAAATTGGCTGGGGTTAATGGCATCAGTCTCGCTGTCTCCTACCACGCCGGGCGCTTTCTTCAGCCCCGTAGCCCCAAGAGAAAAAGCTACTACCCAGAAGACGGAACGATTTATTTTGTCCCGGATGATAATCTATGGGCAGGCAAAGAAATCCAGCCGCTTGTTGCGCAAAATCTGCACGAATCAGGCGATATGCTTGCCCCTCTTATAAGGGACAAAAAACAACACGGGCTTAGCGTTTCCTGCTGGACAGTCTGTCTGCACAACAGTCGTTTAGGGTTCAAACATCCTGAACATGTCGCACGGAACGCATTTGGTGATCCCAATTATTATAGTCTCTGTCCAAATAGCAATGCGGTGCGAGATTATGCGACAACCCTTGTTGAGAACCTAACCCACAGTTACAAACCAGATATGGTCGAGCTGGAAACCATCGGCTTTATGGGCTTTGATCACGGCTATCACCACGAGAAAGATGGCCTTGGCCTGACCGCCGAAGATGATTTCCTGCTTTCAATCTGTTTTTGCGATCACTGTATCAAAACAGCGCAAGACGTTGGCGTTGATGCCCTCTCAGCGAAAGAAGATGTCCAAAACCTGATCACACAAGCCAGTAACAGAGAAACACCCGAAGCACAGTTTCCGGAATTTCCCGGACAAAGGCTTGAGTGCTTCAAAGATCACACGGCGCTCTACGCATTTCTCCAGTGGCGCACCCAAGCACCGACAAAAATTGTCCAAAGCATCAAAGAAGCCGCCCATCCCGATAGCAAGGTTGTCGTTATAGAAGGCGAAAACTCTTGGCGTGATGGCGTTGATATTAAAGCCATTGGTCAAGCCTGTGATGGCGTTATCATCTGTGCTTATACGGCGACTGAAACAGAAATTTCCAACATTATCAGCGAAACGCGTAATCATTTGGGATCAAACAAATATCTTGGTCTAGGCGCCAGTCTATTTTACGAGCATACACCAACGCAAAAACAACTGGCCGAAAGAATAGACGCCGCCATCGAGACTGGTACCAATGGAATAAACTATTACAACTATGGCCTTGTGCCGGAAGCACGCCTTAGCTGGGTAAAATCAAGTAACGGTATTTGAGGGAAATCATTTATGATGAGAATCTATTCAATATTTCGTATCAAAGTTGAATAAATTCAAACACTCCTTAATTACTGAGTTATTTAGCTCAAGATCCCCATAAAAGGACATTTATTCCAATGGCAGCCTATCTCGTCGTCGATACCAAAATCAGTAACCCAGAAGAATATGAAGCCTATAAGCTTCAAGCAAAACCGATCGTCGAAAAGTTTGGCGGTATTTACCGTGCCAGAGGCGGCGACATGGATACTATGGAATCAGATCTCTGGGCGCCGACACGCATTGTTATCGTCGAATTCCCTGACATGCAAACGGCTCGAAACTTCGTCAACAGCGAAGAATACGCCCCCGTTAAGAAGATCCGTCGAGCTAATGCCGAGTGCACTTTCTTACTCGTGGATGGCGTATAACAAAGCCTTAGGTCATGTTTCAGAATAGACCGAGCAAGACATCCGACTAAATTAAGGGCAACACAGATCAAGGGCCGCTGAAAATTTCATTCAGCGGCCCCAATCATTCGGCACCAGCCTCTAGAATCTATCAGGCGAGGTGATCAACAATCGCCATTTTTTCGCCCGCAGCCTGAAGATCATCAAGCCATTGTTTGGCAACTTTTACATCACTCGGGGCCGCAGAAACACCGGGGGCAATTTCGCCCTTCA
>NZ_CAKZMP010000058.1 GCF_937128705.1 uncultured Kiloniella sp.
AGCTCAGGGGAATTCATAGCCCTTATGGCTTTTTTAATGTCACTGGTTGCCTTGTCAATTGATGCCGTTATGCCTGCGCTTCCTTTGTTGGGCCAACAACTGGCCGTTACAAACCCAAACGATGTTCAGCTCGTCATTGGAATCATATTTTTTGGACTGGCCACCGGGCAAATTTTCTTTGGTCCTTGGTCAGATAGTATTGGGCGGAAGCCTGTTATCTATTGTGGCTTAACCATCTTCATCATCGGTTCCATCATATCAGCAACAGCCAGCGATTTTAATGTTATGCTTCTGGGACGTTTACTTCAGGGCATCGGTGCTTCTGGTCCAAGGACTATTTCTGTTGCCCTAGTCCGTGACCAATTCGAAGGCCGCGCCATGGCGCGTATTATGTCTTTTATTATGGCCGTTTTCATTATAGTGCCGACAATTGCCCCGGCCCTGGGCCTTTCGATTATGATGCTCTTTGACTGGCAGGCTATTTTCTATAGCTTCTTCCTTCTCGCCAGTATCGTTCTCTTCTGGTTTGCATGCAGACAACCAGAAACTCTTGCGAAAGAAAACCGGATATCCCTGACCTTTGGACATTTCTGGAATGGCCTAAAAACGATCCTTACCAACAAACAAACTTTGGCTTATACCCTTGCTGCGGGCATTATTTTTGGGGCTTTTATCGGCTACCTGACCAGCGCCCAACAGATCTTTCAGGATATTTACGGCATCACAGAACTCTTCCCCCTCTACTTTGCGATACTGTCTCTTTCCATCGGTGCGGCTTCGCTTACCAATGCCAATCTTGTCATGAAATTTGGCATGAGAAAGTTGTCAAAAATTGCTCTGATCACGATGACCATTCTCGCCATCTTGTATCTGGTGCCAGCAAACCTCGCCTCGGGGCAACCACAACTTTGGTCCTTTATGATCTATATGATGCTGAGTTTCTTTTGTATTGGTATTCTATTTGGGAACTTCAATACTCTTGCGATGGAGCCTCTTGGCAAGCTTGCTGGCCTTGGATCAGCAGTTGTCGGATCACTTACAACCTATATATGCATGGCAATCGGCATTACCATTGGACAAAACTATGACCACACCGTTTTACCCCTCGTCTATGCTTTTGCCATCCTCGGCCTCATCTCGCTAGGCATTATGCTCTGGGTCGAAAGACAACCAGAGACACAGCTCACATAAAAACAGACCCCAGCAAAAATAAAGCAGTACACAAAAGTTTTGTGTACTGCTTTATTTATTAGACAAATTTAAACCCCAGTCGGGCTTAGTCTGGCTTAATCGCGTAACGACCACTACCAGAAAAAAGAAGCGCCAAGGCCGAGATCAGGAAGAACCCCTGTAGTTCTAACTGCCAGCCACCTTGATTGTTCAAGAGCATGAGTTGGTGACTGTGAACAAGCACCAGCGCAAAAATCATATTAACAGCAACCAGAAAAGACCCTAGTCGTGAATAAAATCCCCCGATAATCATCAGTGGCGCAATCACTTCACCTACAAACACACCATAAGCCATAAACTCTGGTAACCCCAAAGAGGCCAGTTTACTGCCAATGAACTGTATAGAACCCGGGTTTCCCAGTTTGTGAATACCATGCAAGATCATCATCCCGCCGAGACCTAACCGAAGAAGAAATAACCCCAACGACGAATTGTGGAAAATGCCCATCTATCTATCCCCCTAGCGCTTTTCGCACTGCCAGAACATATTGTCTAAAGCAGAAAAAACGCTCTATTTACTGGTTGCATTATCTTGCCCAGCCCCTGATCTGTTCCCACCAAAAAGAAAGGGCTCTCAAATATGATGACACAAC
>NZ_CAKZMP010000059.1 GCF_937128705.1 uncultured Kiloniella sp.
GCTCATGATGATTCGCTTATTTTATAAGGTTTGGTTGATGCTGATATGTACTATGTAAGTGTGTATTTCAAGGTATTTAACACTTCAAAATGTGAATACCAGATATTCACTAGATGTATGTGTGAAATCTAAAGTTGTCGATTATCGGTAAAGCAAAAATTAAAGAACTGCTCTGGAAAGTGCAGCATTTGTTTTTTTTTGAAGCCAGTCAGGGCAACAGGATTAAAAGGTGTAAGAGAACTTTTTCTTTGTACCAGAGTGCAATGACTAATAGTCTTAAAAGGTAGTTAAACAAACGTCTCTCTAATTCCCTAATCTCATTTACTTGATTTAATCGGCTTAGTTCCTGTTAGGAGAAATTTGATGCAGCCCAGATTTTCTTTCGATCCTGCGATCATTAATGAGTTTCCAAATTTTGTATCACATCTTGAGTGCTCTTATACGGGGGAGATGCTTGAGGCTGGTCAATTGCACGGGCTTTCCTCTGCAGGGAAACCAATTTTGGTCCGCTATGACCTCAAAGCTTTAAGTGAAGCTCTGTCCAAAAAGGATTTAGCACAAAGACCAGGTGGATTTTGGCGTTATCGGGAATTCCTTCCTGTGCGGCAGGCTCAAAACGTTGTTAGTCTTGGCGAAGTTATGACTCCCTTACTTTCTTTGCCCAGTCTGGCGGGTAAGGGCGGGGAGCTCATTGTAAAGGATGAAGGGCGTCTTCCCACGGGCTCTTTCAAAGCTCGGGGATTGGCACTGGCAGTTTCCATGGCAAAGGAGCTTGGTGTTAGCCGTCTTGCTATGCCCACAAATGGAAATGCGGGGGCAGCGATGGCGGCCTATGCAACGCGGGCCGGAATGGAAACGACTATATTCTGCCCGGATGACACTCCTGAAGTGAATGTATCTGAGATCGAATATCAGGGCGGAAAGGTCTATCGCGTTAACGGGTTGATCAATGATTGTGGAAAGATCGTTGGGGAGGGAAAAGAGCCGACTGGATGGTTTGACTGTTCAACCTTGAAAGAGCCGTATCGTATCGAAGGCAAAAAAACGATGGGGCTAGAGCTTGCTGAGCAACTCGGTTGGGATGTTCCAGATGTTATCTTTTATCCGACAGGTGGTGGTACTGGACTGATTGGTATGTGGAAAGCTTTTGAAGAGTTGGAAGCTATCGGCTGGATTGGATCTAAGCGTCCCAAAATGGTGGCCGTGCAATCCACGGGCTGTGCACCGATCGTCAAGGCTTATGAAGACGGTGAAGAACACGCGCCTTTGTGGGAAAATGCCTACACCCATGCATCGGGCATTCGTGTGCCTGTCGCTGTCGGGGATTTCCTTATTTTACGGGCTGTACGTGAAAGTGGAGGCTTTGCAATTGCTGTTACCGATGAGGCAATCACGCAATCCCAAGCAGAGGTTGCTCACAAAGAAGGCGTTTTGCTTTGTCCGGAAGGGGCCGCGACTTATGCGGCGTATAAGCAGTCTTTGGCAAATGGTCAGATTAAAGAAACAGATCGCGCTGTCCTGTATAACTGTGCAACCGGGTTGAAATATCCTATGCCGCCTATTACGCGGACACTTGATAAGAACCAACCCATTGATTATTCAAAAATATAGTAATTTCTTTTGAGAATAATGCTAATAATGACGTGCTTTTTGACTTTGTCGTTGGTGCACTTGGTTCCGCTGAGAGTTTAATAATAAAATCTCAGGAATTGCGATTGTTAAGGGGCGATGACTATTTCACCATCTTCTTTCTCGTAAGTTGAACCAGAAGGTGCGTTTATCAGTGAAAACACAGTTTCTGATGGCCTGCATAGTAAGATGCCTTTATCTGTGCATACTATCGGACGATTTACTAAAATAGGATATCGCAGCATTGCTTCGAATATGGTGTCATCAGAAACTATTGGATTAAGTAGTCCTAGCTCTTTTGCGGGGGATTTTGTCGTACGCAGTGCTTGTCGTGGCGTAAGGTTAGATTTGTTGAATAAACCTTTTAACTGTTCACTATTCCATCCTGTCTTTAGGTATTCTATGACCTGTGGCTCGCCGTGAAATCGTCTTAGTATATTCAGAACATTCCGTGATGTTCCGCATTCCGGGTTATGATAAATAATGATTGCCATTACCTTGATCTCATTAACCTGTAGGTCTTGTTAACTGATTTCAGTACGGGTTGTTTTCTGTTCATTTTCTGGGGAAATAGGCTTGGGTTTTATTGGCAAGGGCAACTAGAGATAACATAACCGGGACTTCGACGAGTACACCGACAACGGTTGTCAGGGCTGCTCCTGAATTGAGTCCGAATAAGCCAATGGCAACAGCTACGGCAAGTTCAAAAAAGTTTGATGTTCCGATAAGGGCGCAGGGGGCTGCGATACGAAAGGGAACTTTCATAAACCAGGCCGCAAAATAGGCGATTACGAAAATGCCGTATGACTGGAGCAATAGAGGTATGGCTATAATAATTATTAGAGTTGGGTTTGCTAATATTACATTGCCCTGAAAGCCAAAAAGAAGAACGACAGTGGCTAAAAGGCCTAATATCGAAAAGGGTTTTAATGCTGCGGTAAAATTTGAAACTGCTTCGTCCGTTTTATTCGCGTTGAGAAGAATTTTTCGGGTTATAATTCCCGCCGTCAAGGGGACGATAACATACAAAACAACGCTGAGGATTAGAGTGCCCCATGGGACGGGGATATCTGTTACCCCCAAAAGTAAGGCGACTATGGGGGCATAAGCAAAGATCATAACCAGATCATTTATACTGACCTGTACTAATGTATAGTTCGCGTCACCTCGGGTGAGGTGCGACCAGACAAAGACCATTGCAGTGCACGGGGCTGCACCCAATAATATTAACCCGGCGATATATGAATCTGCATCTGGTGCTGTGATTAGGTCTATAAACAGAAATTTAAAAAAGAAAACACCAAGAGCCGCCATTGTGAAGGGTTTTATCAACCAGTTTACAACCAAAGTAATGAAAAGGCCTTTGGGTTGCTTTGCGACATACCGGATACTGCCAAAATCTACTGACACCATCATTGGATAGACCATGGCCCATATCAATGCCGCAATGACAAAGTTAACATGCGCATATTCGAATGAGGTCAGAAGGTTGAAGATATCAGGCCAAGTTTGGCCAAGAACAATGCCGAGTATTATTGACACAGTAACCCATAGAGAAAGCCATTTTTCAAAAATTCCGATACCATTATTCTCTGTTGACATTTTATACCTATTTTCTCACTTGGTGGACTGTGTGTGGTTCAGTGAAAGTGTCGAGCTCGGTCAGTGATCACAGGCAACTTTATCGATAACAGATTGGCAAAGTTCAGGATTGCCTCCGCAACAATCCTCCATCAGGAAAGTGAGAAGATCTTTTATTACTTCAAAGTTGACAAAGTATCTTATCGTGCGTCCTTGCCGTTCTTTACGTAGTAGTTGCGAGTTTACTAGGATCGATAAATTTGTTGATGCAGTATTAGGGCGGATATCAAGCGCTTGACTAATCTCGCCAGCCAACAGACCGCTATCCCCAGCTTTGATGAGTATACGGACCATATCCAGTCTTACAGGTTGGCTCATTGCCGAGAAGATTGAGAGTGCATTAAACATTTCCATATTTCATGAATAATGGAAATGTTTAATGCAGGCAAGTTTTTTAATGTTAGAATTCGTTACTTTAAAAGGTGGGGATCTAAAATTTTGGGGGAGAATTGTGTTTTTTCAAGGCTTGTTGATTTATCAATAAAGTAGCTGGTTCTGTCTGGCTGTCCGATTAGGCATTAGTACTGTTTGAGGATGTATAGGAATAAAGATTAACATCGTTTCTTAATTTCCAGCCCTTTGATTGCCAGAAATCATTGGCAATTCCATTATCCTTGAAGACAAAAATATGTGTTTTATCAATGCCGATTTCTGAGAGGCTAGAGAGACATTTCCTGAAAAGTTTCTCACCTAATCCCAATTTTCTGTAATTTGGCTTTACAACGAGGTGTTGCAGATATCCTCTACGACCATCGTGGCCACACATGACGCAAGCAATAATAATTTCTTTATCTTCAATTACAAAGTTAAGTTCGGGATTTCGCTCCAGATAACGTTCAGTTGCGGGGTACGAATCAGCATCCCGTAACGTCACACCGGGCGTTTCCTTAAAAAGTTCTATCAGTGCAGGGTGGTCTGACGGTAACATCTGGCGTAAATTCATTGAAAAAATCTTTGTTAAAGTTCTTAAAAGATTCCAAAGCTTTGCATCTTGTTAACGATATTAGAATAAACAGTTTCTGTCGTTTTTCCTATCTTTTGTTTATTGAGTAATGGTTGTGTACGTAAGGGGGGTAGATTGGGGGAAATATCAAAATCAGTGGTGGTCCTTTTTGTCCTTACACTTCTTTCGGGGTGTAAAGAAAATGGTGATGCCTTCGAAATGAAAATGATGAGTTTAAGTAAGACAAACATCGGGGTGAAAAATCTGGACGCCCGAAAGCTTGAAGGGTGTGTTGTTCTATTAAACGGTGCAAATGGTTTTTGGCATGAGCCAGAAAGATCAGAATTTAATAAAGGGGAGAGCCGCACCTTTTCTCTCGCTCGGTTCTATAGTGTTGGTAAGCGCCAATTTGACTATAGAGTGGATAAAATTTCCCAAGTTTCTGTGAGTTGTAAGAAACCACTTGGGTCTGCGTTGGTTTTTGAAACAAGCCAAGGGTCTTTAGGTTTTCTGAAATGAGTTTAAGAAAATACAATCATTTGATTGTTAATTAATCGAAGATTAGCTTTGTCTTCTTACACTGAGAGTACTTTGTATGATTTTGGTGTCGAAGAATGACGATGTGTTTGTTCCGATTGTTCTGTATGGTGTTCTTACCCTGTTTACTCGTTGTGGGGTGCGAAGACATAACGGGTGATTTCGATATGGAGCTTGTGTCTCTTAGCCGGACAAGTGTTGTTATCAAAAGCACGAACAGTGAACCACTTTCTGATTGTGTGGTTCTTATTAACGGGGCAAGTGGGTTTTGGTACGAACCTGAACGCGTCTCTTTTAAAAAAGGACAGCGCCGGACTTTTATTCTTTCTCGTTTCTTCACTTCAACAAAACGTCAGTTTAATGATCAGGTTGATAGCATCTCGCAGATAGCCGTCAATTGTACGCAACCTTCTGGCACTACTGTTGTTTTTGAAAAAAATCAAAGCTTCGGAGGGTTCCTTAATTAGGCGTAACGAACTGTAATCATCCGAGATTAAAATTGCACTTATTGGCTTTTTGAAACCAGATTAATTGCAGCTAACCTGCAATCATCATTTTTAGACTACTTTTAGTATGAATATACAATGGGTCATAATATTAGCACGCTTCGTGCAATGAACGGTCTAGGCATGCAGCCATTGAGGCGGCCTGTTTACAGCTCAAGCAGTCAATCTTTCTGAAAGAATATCAAAGATTGCGCGAATACGTGCATTAGTTTTGAGCTCGCGATGCGCAACAAGCCAGACAGGGACATCAGCCGAGATTTGATTTGGTAGAACGGCCTCAACTTCGGGGGTGATATCCCCAATATTTTTGAACATGACGGCAAGTCCGACCCCACGCTTGACCAACTCCCACATGGCGACACCGCTGTCTGCAATGACGCTGAATTGCTCAGAGGCTAAGGGAACGTTCATAGTTGTTAGCATTTGAAGAACTCGTCCAGAAGTGTCGCCTATAAAAGTTGTTCTCTCGCTAAAATCTTTGACCGTCGCAGGGCGGCCAAGCCAGTCAAGATAAGAGGTCGCGCCATAGAGTTTTCCTTGCGTTGTCTGTAACCGCTTAGCATACAAATCGGGATGTCTTGGCTCGACGTTGCGGATAGCGATATCAGCATCGCGCCGACGCAAGTCTTGCACTTCATTGGATGAGACGATTTCGATCTGAACTTCGGGATAAATCAATCGAATACTCTCTATGATTGGAGGAAGGATATAGGCACAGAATGTATCGCTTGCGGTAATACTTACAGGACCAGCGATTGTTTTATCTTGCCCTAACGCTGAAAGACTGAGTTGGTCCGCCGCGTCCTTCATGGCTTTTACATGCTGAACCATCGCATGCCCGTTGTCAGTCAGTACCAAGGATTTTCCAACTCGATCAAAGAGTAAGAGGCTGAGGTCGCTCTCTAACGCAGCAACATGTCGCCCAACTGTGGGTTGGGACAAACCTAAGCGGGCAGCAGCACCCGAGAATGAACCCGTTTCAACCGTCGCTAAAAACGCTTGCGCTTGAGACCAATCAAATGTGGAAGTTCTATTATTCATTCATATTTGTATATCATAAGTGCAAAATTTGCCAATTCCTAAATCGAATATGAATATATATAAGGTGCACATATCACCTCCAAAAAGGATATGGGCATGAGAGACCAGGCAGAAATTTGGGGCCGAATAGCTGAGAAGAAGCCATTGTTGGCTAGCATGGTAGTCGTTCAATTCCGGAATATCTGTATTAGCCCTTTTGGCATTCTCCGACCTCAAATCCAAAGTAGGGAAATATGAGAAACGTGCTAACCACACGCGAATGGGCAATATTAATTTTCATTGTTGTCTACACGTTTATTCCTGCTTTTGGGGGAATGATCAGGATTCTTGAGCTTGCCGGTGGCC
>NZ_CAKZMP010000060.1 GCF_937128705.1 uncultured Kiloniella sp.
TGCCTGCATGTGAATTTTGGAATTGGTGATGTACATGATGGTCAATGAAATTAAGCCAAAAACACTAAACCCAATAACCAGTGGCATGATCGTTCCATTATAGGATTGTGCGACGAGTGTTCCAAAAATTACGGAAATAAAGGTTGAAACAGACGTGACGACAGCCGAGGCAACGCCCGCGATGTGACCAAGAGGTTCCATCGCCTGCGCATTAATATTGCCAAATAGAATGCCCACACAGAAAAAGATGCACAACATAAAGACAACGAGTGACCAGAGTGGGGGGTGACCATTATAAACAAAAGCAACAGCTAAATAACTGATTGAGATGCCAACAAAAGTCCAGAGTGCTTTAGCTATCAAGTTCTTCATTCCCAAGCGCATGACAAGGGCGGAATTGGCCAAAGATGCGCCTCCGAAGGAGAGTGCTAGCGACCCAAAGTAGACGGGAAAAAGCTCGCCAACGTTGTATTGATCCTGAAAAATTTGCTGGGACATTGTAAGAAAACTTAAAAAGGAAGCGAAGACGAAACCCGACAAAATTGTGTAGCCCAATGAGGTTGGGTTTGTAAGAACTTCCATGCTGGCAATACCAAGGCGGCTGGCCGAGAAGCGTCGACGGTTTTCAGGTGCCAGAGTTTCCGTTTGCCGAAACATAAGCCAAACAAATGCCATAATACCTAATGCAAACATGGCACCGAAAATTGCACGCCAAGACGCAACAAGCATAACCGTTTGGCCCAATGCTGGGGCGAGCACAGGCACAAGAATGAAAACGGTCATAACCAATGAAGTGAAGCGCGCCATTTCCCGTCCTGAATATTGATCCCGGATCAGGGCGATTGAAACTACCCTTGGTCCTGCAGCCCCCAAGCCTTGTAAAAACCGGCCCAACAGCATGACTTCAAAACTGGTGGCAAATGTAGAAAGCAGGCAGCCAATTAAGAAAATTCCAATCCCGAGGTATATGGGTCCTTTTCGACCTATACTGTCAGAGAGAGGACCGTAAATCAGCATCCCAATCCCCATTCCAACAAATGTTGCTCCTAGAATGAACTGTCTGCCATTGGGATCGATAACGCCAAGGTCCCGTTCAATATGGGCAAGGGCGGGCAACATGCTGTCAATTGAGAGAGCAATAAGTGAGCTGAGCAGTGCTAGCAGAATGACCTGCTCGATAGGGCCTATCGAGGGATTTCGGGGTGCAGACACTAGATGAAACTCCAGAAAATTGTACTTTGAAGCACTGTTCTATGGTTGGGCCGCAGCTTAAAACAGCATAACGCGACTAATCTATCATTCATAAGGTCTCTGTCTAGATATAGTGATCACAAAAAGAATTTGTCATCGCGATAATCTCTGAATTGACTTTTTTGCCCAATGGCGGCTTACTTTCAAAATGTATTCACGCGATTTTCCCAGCCCCCGATATAGGCAACTTATTGATTTCTATGCCCTTATGCATCAGGGCGGTGTTTGGCGTCGTAAAGGTGATGAAGTTGTTAAGTATCAAGCGTTTGAAACTTTTCGGGGAAGAGGGGTTTTTAGTCACGCGAAAACAATCCGGAAATTGGCGAACGCGACACAATCGACGACACTGCTGGATTATGGCAGTGGCAAAGGCGAACAATATTCAGATGACATTTTTCAAGATGGCGAATGTATTGCAAACTCGTTGCATGAATATTGGAATGTTCAAAATATTACCTGTTTTGATCCCGCAATAACAGATGATCAAACGCTGATTACGAAGACCTACGATGGTGTAATTGCGACGAATGTTCTGGACCTTATTCCAGAAGAGGATCTGTTTTGGGTTATTGATCTTTTGTTTGAAGCGGCTGATAAGTTTGTATTTGTGAACGTGATGGATTATTCCGCGCGGACTTTCTTACCAAACGGTGAGAATGCGCGGGTCACGCGGCGATCCAGTATCTGGTGGCGGGGCATGTTTGCGGCCGCCGGTCGTAATCGACCCGATATTAAATATTGCATCGCATTTGGCAGTCGCCGACCGAATAATGAAGGCCGTTTGGTCAATAGAACTGGGTATCTGCACAATTGCCAGAATTTGGACATTAAATCAGAAAAAAGTGTTATCCCGCCGGCAGAATGATGCATCTCGGTTGTTTTATATT
>NZ_CAKZMP010000061.1 GCF_937128705.1 uncultured Kiloniella sp.
GCTTTCCAGTCGGGTAGTCCTGGGCAAAGTTGCTCAACATAGCTGGGGTACCACCATTCTTCGCGCGTTTTTGCATCATGGTCACTAACAACGACGATCTGTCTTTTTGCTTTTACTCGCTCAAGGTCTTCAGCCATGGTTCCTTCCCAGACCTCTACTTGAACGTGTTCCAGACCTCGATGAAGCCGCGCCCATTGATCTTTTGTTGATAGTTCCTTGTATTCAACGTTATAGCCTTTTGATTCAAGGGTTTTACCATAGATTTTCGCCATGACGATCTGGCTGGTCCAATTGTTCAGGATAATTCTAATCGGCTCTTTGCTGGATGCATTGGCTGGGGCTGGAATAACATAATTTGACGTCAATAAGACGCCGAGCGCCAAGAGCAATCGGCCGGTATTCTTCAAGGAAATATTGAGCGAAAGTGGTGTATTGCGCATTAGAAGCCTGATCATGTTGTTGTTCGTGATCCGCATTTGTTTCGGTTATGACAAAGCTTAGAGAGAAAAGATTAAATATTTCTTTTGACGGTTTTGTATTGAAAGAATTTTAATCTAACACTTTGAAAAGATTAGTTGAATTGTGTCATTCGCATGTGGCTAATAGGTTGGTTTCTTCACGCGGCAGGCACAATCATCAGGGGAGGTAATTGCACTTTATGGGGGAAATAACTAAGCTTGAAATGACGTTAAAACTGAATTTGTACGTCTCTGCGCGTTGAAATTAAGAGTTGTTTAGTTTGTTTTGTGTAGGATTTATTCACAACAAGTTGTATGGACAGGATATGCCATGTGTGTTTCGTTTCTGAATTCGGGGCCACAATGTCAGATACTGGCAAAAGGTGAGTAGGTTTAGGGGATGTCAGTAGAAATCAAGGGGCCTGATGTGGGGGGGCTATCTGAAACGAATCAAGCGGACCGGCTGGAGGCTGCTATCCTTGTTCTTTCTGATGATTACCTGTCTCTTCTTGATGCTAACTCTCGTGCCTTGGAAATGCTTGGTTATTCGCGTGATGAGTTACAGGCTTTGACCCCTGATGAATTGATAGATGCCGCTCCTTCTTACCCTTCTCTTTCGTCTTATCTAAGTGAAACCTCAAAAGGAAAAATAGACCATTCTTGGACGTCTGTGAAAGACGAGGTAACGCTTCGCCATGCAAACGGGCAGGCAATTTTTTGCCGCGTTTTGACTGGGCGTTTAGACGTTGGCGGCTGTGTTCAGCAAATAATTACTCTAATCCCGATATCGCATGATCAAAAATTGTTAAAAGTCGGCGCCTTGTTGCGGTTGGCGGTTGAGCATATGCCTGATGCCATGATTATCTATGATACTGATGATCGCTTGATGTATTTTAACAAAGCATACCGCCAGATTTTTTCCTATATGCCGCCATTGGAAGAAATGATTGGGAAACACTATTTGGACGTTATTAAGCTCACGATGGAAGTTCCGGGGGTTATTACCGACCCTCTTAGTATTTCTGACCCAGAATCATATCTTAATAAACGTCTGAAACGATTACATAACCCACCTGATGGTCCTTTTGAACAAAAGACAGGGGTGGGCTGGCATATGGTAAGCGAGATGCGCATTCCTGGGGTTGGTTTCGTTAATCTACGCCGTGATATAACAGTCGAAAAGCAATTCCGGGATGAAATGTCCCAGGCAAACGAGCAACTGGCCACCGTTGCAAAAGCCATGGAACAATCACATGCTGATGCCCTTAGGGCGCAAATTTCAGCAGAACAAGCGAACAGAAGTAAAAGTGAATTCCTGGCAATGATGAGCCATGAATTACGAACACCACTGAATGCGATTATCGGGTTTTCATCGATGATGACCGAGAAGATATTTGGGGCAATCGGTAATGAGCGTTATGAAGAATACCCGACATTAATACATGAAAGCGGCCAGCATCTTTTAGCCATTATTAATGATATCCTCGACCTGGCAAAGGTAGAGTCCGGTAAAATGGAGCTGGATAGTGAGCAGATCAATGTAGTTGAAATCATTCAGGAAAGCGCGCGCCTGATGAAAGGGTTGGCCGTCACGCGTGGGGTGAACGTTGATATTGACATCAAAGGTGATGATGCCACGATCTATGCTGATTCAAGAATGACAAAACAGATGATTGTCAACTTGCTTTCAAATGCGTGTAAATACACCCCGGAAGGGGGGGATATTGTATTGTTCTTTGAAAAGGATAAAAGCAATAGGAAAATTATTGGCGTTAAAGACACTGGTATTGGCATGAATAAAGCTGACTTGAGCCTTGCAATGGTTCCATTCCAACAAGTTGGCGATGTTTCTACCAACACAGATAATGGTACAGGGCTTGGTTTGCCACTGGTTCGATCATTCATTGAATTACATGGCGGCACACTCGAAATTGAAAGCGAACCCGATAAGGGAACCTGTGCTTGTTTATGTTTTCCGGCTGGCTCATAGCTTACTGTCTGGCCGAAGTATAAAAATCGAGTTACAAGAATAAAAGCCAATGAGTACAAAAACAGGAACACGGGGAGAAATGATGGAACTCAAGCATAAGACCGACAAAGTTTATGATGAGTCTTTTCTTGACGTTTGTCATGCAAACATTCGTGCATTTTTTGAATTTTATTGCTCTAAAAAACAAGGACGATCAATGCCGTCCCGTTCTGATTTTGATCCATTGGAAATGAAACAGTACCTGCCAAGTATTACCCTGGTAGATGTTAAGCCAGAGACAAATGAGTTTATCTATCGGCTGGTTGGGACAAAAGAAGTAGAAATTAGAGGAAAAGACCCGACTGGGAAAAGTATTCAAGAAGAATTTTACGGCGAACTGGCTGAAGAGGTCGAGGAAAATTACCGCTATGTAAAAGAATACAAAACGTTCCTTTATGACCATACCAATGAAGCCGAGAAATCCAGTAAAATCATCCATGATGAAACCTTGTTTCTACCGCTTTCAAATGATGATAGTACGGTTAATATGATTATGTTGTTTTCCGTACAACAATACGCACAAAACAGATAAGCAAGGGAATAGACAGAGACTTTTTAATTTCCCATCCTGATTTGAGTTTTTGTTGTTTACACTGTTTAAACTGCCTTCTTTTACAAAAGAATAATAATTAAACGGGATAATAACCGTCATATTCGTTTATCTTTGACCTGGTATCTATAATCTGGAAAAAAACTTTATGTTCGAAATAAAGTATCCGCGTAACAAGATTTACAATGAAAATTTTCTGGATAAATGTGATCCGAAAATTGCTGCTTTCTATCAGGAATACTGTTCGCGCAAAAAAGGGCGGAAAATGCCTAGTCGGGGGGATTTTGATCCGCTGGATTTAAAGAACTATCTCTCTGGTATTACCCTTGTTGAGCAAAATCGTGAAACGGGAGAGCTTTTTTATCGCCTGGCGGGAACAGAAGCAGTGGAACTACGCAAACAGGATCCAACGGGAAAGGCTGTGCGGGATCATTTTCACGGAGATAGCTGGGAAGAAGTCGAAGAAAATTATCGCTATATTTGCCAATGCAAATCATTCATCTACGATCACACTATTGACAAAGAAAAAATTGGTAATTTTCTTCACGAAGAGCTTATTTTTCTTCCTCTTTCGGATGACGATGATTTTGTAAATATTATTATGCTCTATTCTGTAAAGTGTTTGAACTGTTCAGAGTAAAAGTTGTTTAAATACAAATTACTGGTATGGGTGATTAGATATCAGCATCGATAAATCACCAGATAAAAAAAGACCTCAAAGAATAATCTTTGAGGTCTTTTCATCGAGAAAGCTACAAGCATTAAAACCTAAGGGAGGATAGCTTTTAACGCGAGCCTTCTATGAACACGGTCAGCTGATCTATTAGATCTTAGAAACGATACCAGAGATATCGCAACGTGCCAGACCGATGTCTTCAAGAGTTGAGTCGCTGCAATTTTCAAGAGCGATAAGTGTTTCTCTGCGAAGCTTGTAATTTTCAATGGCATCAATCGCCGAAACAAAAAGATTACCAAGTGCAAAACCAATACGTTCTGCATAAGTTGCAGTTGGGTTTACAGGAAGTGTTTCTGTGAATGTTACTGTAGCCATTGTTTTAACTCCTAAACAGTAGGTAAATAAAGTTTAGACGCTTCGCGAAAGTTCGTGTTCGTCCGATAAACAATGATATAATCCCACTGATTTATTTTTACGAGTGGCATTCCTACAACGCCGATATGCAGAAAGTGCATGTCACAAATCCGACATTTTCTGCGGGATAGAGAGCGGGTATGTTTCACGCGGGCTTGCTTGGAAAGTTATTGAATTTGCTTGTTTTTCGGTTGTTTTAACACTGTGACTTCAATCGCGATAAGGGTGTGTTAATCATCAAAAAATCGCATTATGGTGTAGCGCGCCGGATGAAATTTCCGAAAATGACGGAAATAGTTTCCTTTAAACAGAATCCTTGTAGCGCGATTTTTTTAAGTGAAAATTATTAATCATCAGGCAAATCACGATGATAACCCTTTTTGAGAATATGACGCTTAACCTTATTCCTCAAAACTTTATTTGGCCTAACAGTTATAACTTTTCCTACTCGGGGAACAACAATCCATTTCCAAGAGTATAAATTAAGTTGCCAAGGAACAAACTTAACAGATGTTTTAATAACATCTCTAGCAAACAGATCTAACCAATCTGCATATTCATTTTTAAGCTCAATACAAAAATGTGCAACGTCACTGTTTTCTAATTCGTTAGGTAATTGTGCAGAAATTTCCATTTCTCCGGGTTGTTGAATTGCTGCAAATTTAGATAAAAACCCTAAAGACCATCCAATAGAAACAACACTTGTTTTACGCATACCCTTATTTACAACTTCAATACAAACGACAGTTCTTTCTGGCTGAAAACGATAAACAAGTTTTCTCAAACTTACATTAACATCAAGTTGCACTTTTCGAGCAGACAACCCTAAATACAAAGATACAATAACCGCTGCTGTTGTTGCTATTGCACCAAACCATATTCCCAAAACTTCGACTATGGCTAATAGCGGTGTCGTGGTAAGTTCAATTGTTATATGCACAGATAATTTCCCCTAAATTCAAAAAGAGCTTATCCATATTTAAGGCATAATAAAAGGCGGTAAAAACCGCCTTTAAATGTGTTTTAGCTTCTCTTTAAATTATGAAGCTACGTTCCAGAAAAGAACTTTTCCCCGGTTGTTATTGGCTGTGCAAATTTCCCAAGCTTTGGCATCGTAATGCGGGTTAGATGGAAAGGGTGGGGTTGTTCTGGCTTTCTGTGAAAAGTCTCTGTCGTATTGATAGGCGGCTAGATCTGAATCCCGGCCAACCTGTACCGCTTTGATCTTTGCCTTTGGGAAAGCTGCTTTAAGGGCTGTACTTAGAACGCCAGATCCGCAAGCGCACCAAACTTCTTCAGGGTCAAAATCAATCTGCTTTCCAACATTACTAATGGCCGTAATTGCTTCTTGCCATTGCAGACCGAAAGGAATCAATTTTGCCCCGCGTTCTTCGGCGTATTGCTTGGCTTTTGCTTGAACAACATTCAAATAACCGGGGGAAATTTCAACAATCTTTGCGCCGTATGATGCGGCTTGTTGTGTGTAGATAGAACGCTTCTTGCGTTTGGCTACAAAAAGTGTCGCCTCCTTGGCAGCTTGATAGGCACAAATGGCAATTGCTACCTGTGCGCCGCCTTCAGCTGGTGTGGCATATATAAACTCGTTAGCTTCAGAGTTTTTAAAATAGGGTAATAAAAAACGTGACTTGGTACCGCCTGGCACCAAGTCATCTCTTACAACGGCTATATTATTATAAAACTCTATAACGGGTCGTTGCATTCTACGGCTCCTATCGCTTCGTTAGCTGCGCGTGGATCGCCTTTGACAAAGACGATTACATTTTGATGCGCCCGCCCGAACCGTCTGGATTTTGTGAAACTACCTCTAACCCGTAACGGCAAGGTACCGAGCGCGTTAAGCAGCACTATCTCGCCATGAACCTTGAGGCCAGCCTCAATTCCCGCTGAACGAACGATATCCGGTAAACAAAGATAATTACCTTCTTTATCCCTGATATCTGAAACCACATAGACGGCAAAGCGATTTTCTTTAAGCCGTTTTGAAGCCTGTTTAATGGAATGTTTAAGCGCCCCGGCAAAGGTATCAAACGGCAATGTTGATATGTCTTCATTGAGATCTGAATAGACTTCTAGATCCCCATAAGGCGGACAGGTCAAAAGTAAATCAACATCGCCTTTGAAATGCTTATAAAGAGATTTAGTACAGGCATCGACAAGCCGCCAATCGGGGACAGGATCGGGTTTTGAAAGCACAGATTTTATCTGCTCTTTGTTTTCGTCAATTTGTTCCTGGCGGATATCAAATCCCGTGTATCGATGCCCCAACTTTGAAGCAACAATCCCGCGCACAGATCCCCCGGCAAAGGGGTCTAATATATGACCGCCTTTAGGGCAAAACCAGCGGTACAGGATTTCACAAAGTACGGGGTCAAAAATGCTTGTCGTTGCCCAAGACGGCATTGTATCGCCGTGTACAGATTGTTTAGCTTGCCCAGCTTTGATTTTGTAAATGCTCTCAAGTGAGGGGATGGTAGGTTTGCGACCTTCTTCTGATCGCAAACCAATTTCAATCCATTCCTTTTTTCTTGATTGCCACCATCCGGCGCGGGCATCCATTACGGAAAAGGGCGGGTAGAAGAAATCTCTATAAAGACTTCCGGACTTTTTTTCTTTTGTCATGATTTCCCTCATTCAAGGAGGGACGCTCGGGGCGTTCTGAGGTGGCGATCTGGTCGCTCATAATTGAATTCAATGAACCGCATTTGCGGCACTTGATCTGAAGCCCGGTAATCCGGGCGGACGGGGTTTTCTTAAAAAGCAATCCCCCGCAAAAACAACGTATAGACTCCATATAACATTACAACTATAACAACCCCGCCTGTGTACAGGTGCGGGATCGGCCATGCTGGCCAGTGTGGTCGTGGGAAGTGATCTTTCCCGGTTCGGGGTGTGCACACACCCCGACCCCCGCTTAATTAAACAGGGTTTATTCTTCCACTTCTTCAGGACCAAACCCCAGAGAAACTAGAGCCTCTTGTGCTTGGGTTTCCAATGCTGGAACAAGAGCTTTAAGCCCGTCCATGTCTGCATCATCAATGGCCTTTAAAGCGGCGCTTTCCATGCCGTCAATTGTGCTGACAGCGATTGCCAGTTTTGCGGCTTTTTCGTTTTGAATGGCTGCGAGTTGTTCTGGTGTTTCGCCAAATCCGCGCTTGTCTGCTTCGGCTGTGAGGATCGCGATATCTTCTGTTGAGGGCGTCCCGCCGTCTTTGAAACGTTCAGCACGACGTGCTTTATCTGACCAGCTTGACACTTTTAGATAATCAGGCTTCCCAGCAATCAATTCTCGGGTCTGGGACGCAAAAGCAACAACGCTTTTTTGGATTTCCTTGCGGCGATTTTCAAGTTCTTTAGGCACTGTTTGGTATTCAACAGTAGCGGTAACTTCCAACGGTTTGTTGGCGACGCCTTCAAGTTTGACATCTTGCCCGCCGATAACCGTTTGCCACGTCTGATCTGGCTCACCGGGATTAGTAACTGGGAAGACATACATGGCCTTCAAATCATTTGCGGGCACATTCGCTGCATCCGAAATCCGAACACCATCATATGTGATAACATCCTTTGAAGTGCGGTAAAGTTGATGCTTATTTAATTGATTATCAGTAACTTGATACATTATCTTCTTCCTTACTGTGCGCGAGAAAATTTACGTGGTGCCTTGGCCCAAGCGGCCACGATGTGATCTGCTCCGCTTGCGTTAATGTCGCCAGTTGAATCACGGATTTTTATGCCGTTAGAATTAAAGTCGATATCGCGAGTTGTGTTCCCTTCACCGCTTCCGCTTTCCATGTTGTTGTATTTCTCTACTGGACTTCCTGAACCGCGATCAGAATCAGATATATGATGGTTTGAAGCGGCACCAGGGCGCATAATTGAGACTAGGCGCGGTTGATGATCCATTGGCACAAAAGTACCGTCTGAGTTACCTCTCCCCTTGAATTTGCTAAAGGTTGAAAACTGAGGAACAGACCGCCATAGATAGAGAAAATATTTCCCAGAAGGCATCTGCGCGCCAAGGGTCACATCA
>NZ_CAKZMP010000062.1 GCF_937128705.1 uncultured Kiloniella sp.
TAAGGATTTTGCTTTTTTTTCACAAATAGCTTTGGGCCCGGAAAGCTGTCTTAGCTTGTTGCCTATCAGGACATTTTGTAAAACGCTGAGCCAGGGGAGCAGCAAGGCATCCTGTGTCATCCAGCTTATTTGTTCGGATAAAAGAGAACCATTGTCTGCTTTGATTGTGCCTTGGTAAGTGGATGGTGGAAGAAGGCCTGCGATTGCTTTGAGAAGGGATGATTTTCCAACACCGCTACGTCCCAACAGAACATTCCACTTTCCGCCTTTCATGCTAAGGGAAAAGTTTTTGAAAATTTGCCTGTCTTGATAGGAAAGGCAAAAATTCTGAATATGGATGCTACTTGCTGTCTGGGATGTCATTAACGCAATTCGCCTAATTTGTTGTAAGTAACCTCGTGGTCAAACTTTCCAACTGTTATGAAAGTGGTGAACTGGGCCATGTCCCTTACCTACTTCGAGGGTATCTGCGTGACGAAGCGCTTCTGTAAGGTATTCTTTGGCCGCATTGACAGATTCTAAAAGTGTAAGTCCCTTTGCTATGCCAGAAGCAATAGCTGCTGAGAGCGTACAGCCGGTTCCATGGCTGTTTTTGGTGTTTATGCGCAGTGAGCTCAAACATATTTCGTTTTGTCCGTCAAAGAGCAAGTCATCGCTTTTGTCACCGCCAAGGTGTCCCCCTTTCAAAAGAATGGCTTTGGGGCTGATGGCCTGAAGTGCCGCGAGCATGCTCTTCATTTCTTCAATGGAAGCTGGTTCTTTTTTACCAGTCAAGACGGCTGCTTCCGGAAGGTTGGGGGTAATAATTTCGGCAAGGGGAAGCAGGTTTTCTATCAGACTTGCAACAGCATCATCCTGTAGAAGTTTGTCACCGCTTTTTGCCACCATAACTGGGTCAAGAACGATGGGGATTTGTGGGTAATTTTTTAAAACACCTGCAACAGATTTGATGATATCTGGCGTGCCCAGCATACCGATTTTGATAGCTCTGACGTTCAGGTCTTCAAAAACGGTATATAGCTGATCTTGTATGAAATCAGTTGATACAGGGAAAATCGAATGAACTTTACAGGTATTTTGTGCCGTCAAAGCTGTAATAACCGATGCAGCATATACACCCAGAGCAGACATTGTTTTGATATCAGCTTGAATACCTGCGCCACCACCACTGTCTGATCCGGCGATTGTTAGGGCTATTGGTGCAGACATACTTTCCTCCGTTTTATTTCCAGAGGAAGTTGTTAATGCTGGTTCCTTTATCGGGAAGGATTAGTCGTGCTTTAACTAATCTTAGCATCTCAATTTCCTCCGCCGGTATTAACCGGATCAGGTTCTGCGGGTTGGCGTTTGCCTCTCAGCTCTATCAATGTTGATTGATTGAGCACCCCGACGAGATTTGTTGAATTATGCGGTGCTTTTAAAAATAGGCAAGAGAGAAAGTTATTTTTGATTTTCTGGTTTATATTTTACTCAAATCTGGACCTAGGGATATGTTTTGACGCATATAGAGCATCTCATCCAAAGGGGTGTGTTTTTTATTAGGGAGTTATCTTCATGAGTGAAATTATTCGTCACGACACGACGGCGCGATCCAGTAAAATTGTTGAACATGGTAATACTGTTTACCTCTCCGGCCAAGTAGGTACAGCGGGTGATTCTGTCACTGAACAGACAAAAGAGATTTTGAAAAAAATTGATACATGTTTGGAGTCTGTCGGTAGTGACAAAACCAAAATCCTACAGGCTGTGATCTGGCTCAGCGATATGAAATATTTCGCTGAACTCAATGAAGTTTGGAATGCTTGGGTGCCAGAAGGTTATGCTCCGGCTCGCGCTTGTGGTGAAGCTAAACTTGCACGTGCAGAATTGAGCGTAGAAATTATTATTACTGCTGCAAAGTAAGTTAAAACCCAAGAAAATTATGGTTATAAAGCTGCTCGATTGTTGATGTCGGGCGGCTTTTTTTGTGACCTAAGCGACTTAGGCTGGATTCTCTTCTTTGTATAAAGTATAATACTGAAATGCTCACCAGTTTTGATCAATTAGTAAAATAAAATGGCTGTTTTGCTACGTTTATTACCTAGTTGATCTAAAACAAAGACCTCCTCTTGTCATTAAGAGAAAACAAGGTCACCTTGTGTGTGATGCACGCAAGGATGTAAAAATATTTGGCGGGCACAACGAACAATAACAACAGGGATAGAGTTATGGAGTTCAAATCAGGTATAAAACGGTTCCTTACTGATGGAACATTTGTAAAAACAACACGTGCAGTCGCACTTGGCGTTTCTCTTCTGGCAGGTACAAGTGCACTTGTTGCACCTTCCGTGGCATCTGCTGAAATGGTTTTTAATCGTGGTAACGGATCAGAGCCAGGAACACTGGATCCACAAATTTCTGAAGGGGTGCCATCAGCGCATATTCTTCGTGATCTATTTGAGGGCCTAACTGCTGAACATACGGATGGTTCTATTATCCCAGGCCAAGCAGAGAGCTGGACTATTAGTGAGGATGGTAAGACATTTGTTTTCAAAATTCGCGATAATGCTAAATGGAGTAATGGCGATCCTGTAACCGCGCATGATTTTGTTTACGCTTGGCAACGAGCTGTCGCTCCGGCAACAGGTACTGCATACTCTTTCTTGCTATATCCTCTCGAAAATGCACAAGCTATTTCTAGTGGTGAAGAAAAAGATCTATCTAAATTGGGTGTTAAGGCCACTGACGATAGAACTTTGGAAGTAAAACTTTCTGGTCCAGCTCCATATTTTCTTGGCATGATTACTCATTCCGTAGCTTACCCAGTACATAAAGGAACAGTTGAAGCTAAGGGTGCAAGTTGGACACGCCCAGAGAACATGGTTTCAAACGGCGCCTTTAAACTTCAGGAATGGACACCCCAATCTCGTATCGTTGCTGTTAAATCTGATACTTACTGGAATAAAGATACGGTTCAGCTGGATAAGGTTGTTTACTATCCTACTGAAAGTCAAACAACCGCCCTTAAGCGTTATCGTGCGGGCGAGCTGGATTGGACTTACGAAGTTCCAAATGATCAGATTAAGTGGATCAAAGAAAACATGGCTGATGAGTTCCATGTTTCTAACTATCTTGGAACTTATTACTATGGCTTTAACATGACAAAGCCACCGTTCAATGATCCGAAATTGCGTAAAGCATTTTCGATGGCTATTGATCGTGACATCCTGACGTCAAAAATTGTGACAGCTGGTGAAGTGCCTGCCTATGCTTTTGTTGTTCCCGGTGTTACCGGATACGATGCTGTTTATTCTGACTTTAAAGCGAAAGATCAGGCGGCTCGTAATGCTGAGGCGTTGAAACTTTATGAAGAAGCTGGCTACTCTAAAGATAATCCAATAGAGATTGAGCTTCGTTATAACACCAGTGATAACCACAAGAAGATCGCGATTGCGGTTGCAAGTATGTGGAAGAAAACTTTTGGTGCTAAGGTCAACCTAGTTAACGAAGAATGGAAAGTTTACCTCGAAACACGTAAGCTTAAAGAAGCGACGCAAGCTTTCCGTGCGGGTTGGATTGGTGACTATAACGATCCCAACACTTTCCTAGAGCTATGGTTGTCTGATTCTGGTCTAAACGATACTGGTTTTGATAATCCTGAGTTCGATAGTTTGCTTAAACAAGCTGGACTTGAGCAGGATGCAACTAAGCGTAAAGAGTTGTTGATGAAAGCTGAAGCAATCTTCTTGGAAGCGAATGCTGTTGCACCGATCTATCACTATGTGACTAAGCGTATGGTTAAGCCTTATGTTAAAGGCTGGCAGAGTAATGTGATGGATCATATCCGTTCGCAATACATCACTATCGAGAAATAGGAAATTCCGGTTTCCCAATAATGTCTCGGCGCGTCATCACGTTGGTGGCGCGCCGGATTTTTTTGTCAGGACATAGTAAATGTTGTCGTTTATTTTAAAGCGTCTGGCCGGGGCTATTCCGACGCTACTTATAATTGTTACACTTGCGTTCTTCCTTATCCGTTCAGCCCCAGGCGGACCATTTGACAAGGAACGAACCATACCTCCGGAAGTCGCTGCAAATCTGAATGCTGTTTATCACTTGGATGATCCCTTGTGGGAGCAGTATCTGTATTATCTTGGAAGTGCTATACAGGGGGATTTTGGCCCTTCTTTCCAATATAGAGATTTTTCTGTTACCGAACTTATCGCGGCTGGTTTTCCAGTGTCGCTAACGCTTGGCTTAACGGCGATTTTTTTGGCGATTACAATTGGTGTATCCCTTGGTGCAGTTGCTGCTCTTAAACAAAATTCACTTATCGATTATGCTGTTATGGCAACGGCGATGACGGGTATTACCATTCCTAACTTTGTAATGGCGCCACTCTTAACTTTGGTATTCGGGGTCTATTTAAACATGCTTCCCGTTGGAGGCTGGGGCGAGAGTGTATCCCAAGCCTTTTTACCGATTATAGCATTGGCTTTGCCGCAAATTGCCTATATCGCGCGGCTGACACGTGGATCGATGATTGAAGTTCTGCGGTCTAATTTTGTCCGTACGGCGCGGGCTAAAGGTTTGCCTGAACGGCTTATGCTTAGCCGTCATGCCTTGAAGGCAGCGATGTTACCTGTTGTATCCTATTTAGGACCAGCCTCAGCTGCTGTGATTACAGGCTCTGTTGTGATTGAACAGATCTTCGGTATTCCCGGTATTGGCCGTTACTTTGTCCAGGGAGCATTAAACCGGGATTATACTCTTGTGATGGGCGTTGTGATTTTTTACGGGTCGCTGATTATTTCGTTCAACCTGGTTGTTGATATCATCTATGGCTTCCTCGATCCAAAAGTGAGGATGGGATAATGGCGGTTGATATGGAAATGAAAAGCACAGGTTCTGATGAAAAAGAAATTCAGGGCCGAAGCCTTTGGCAGGATGCATTCAGGCGTTTGCTGATAAACAAGGCTTCTGTGGTCAGCTGTGTTGTGTTGTTGAGCATTGTTCTTATTGCGGTTATTGGACCTTGGATACATCCTAATCCTTTTGACGAAGTCTATTGGGATTACATTCAAGCTGCACCAGATATGGAAGCTGGGTTTTACTTTGGTACAGATACCAATGGTCGAGATCTTTTTGTCCGAACATTGTACGGTATTCGTGTATCAATGCTTGTTGGTTTAGTGGCAACAGGTGTGTCGTTGATCATTGGTGTTACCTATGGCGCGATTTCCGGTTACGTCGGTGGACGTACAGATCACATCATGATGCGATTTGTGGATATTATGTATTCCATGCCTTTCATGTTCTTTGTGATTCTGTTGATGGTGATTTTTGGACGAAACATCTTCCTGATCTTTGCGGCATTGGGGGCGGTTGAATGGTTGACCATGGCCCGTATTGTTCGCGGTCAGGCACTTTCGATTAAAAACAGAGAGTTTGTCGAAGCGGCCCGCGCATCAGGCGTGAGTAACTTTAACATTATTCGCCGGCACATTATTCCCAATGCCCTGGGGCCTGTGATTGTTTATGTAACACTTACAATCCCACAGGTTATTCTGATAGAAAGCTTCCTTTCTTTCCTTGGTCTTGGAGTACAGGAACCGATGACAAGTTTGGGCGTGTTGATTTCAGAAGGTGCCCAACAGATGGAATCTGCGCCTTGGACACTATTGTTCCCGGCGAGTGCTCTGGCGATTATCCTTTTTTGCTTTAACTTTATTGGCGATGGTCTGCGCGATGCGCTTGATCCGCGTGATCGCTAGGGAGGTCTGAAAATGAGTGATATTATTCTTGAGGTGAAAGACCTCTCTGTGACCTTCTCTACGCCAGAAGGTCCCGTGAATGCCGTCAATAACATGAATTTCACGATTAAAGCGGGCGAAGCATTAGGGGTTGTTGGAGAGTCCGGTTCAGGCAAAAGCCAAACCTTTCTCTCTATCATGGGGTTGTTGGCCTCTAACGGTAAAACAACGGGTAGTGCCAAGCTTTTGGGACGAGAGTTGATTGGCCTAAGTGCGGATGAGTTGAACAAGATCCGTGGGCAATCAATGTCCATGATTTTTCAGGATCCCATGACATCTCTGAATCCTTACCTTAAAGTATCAAAACAGCTCACAGAAGTTTTGGTTCTCCACAAAGGTATGAGCGAGCAAGCTGCAAGGTCAGAAGCACTTAATATGCTCGACAAAGTGGGAATTCCCGAGGCTGAAAAACGCTTTGATATGTACCCGCATGAATTTTCTGGTGGTATGCGTCAACGTGTGATGATTGCAATGGCACTGTTGTGTGAGCCAGCTTTGTTGATTGCGGATGAACCCACGACGGCATTGGATGTGACTATTCAGGCGCAAATCCTGGATTTAATGCGGAAACTGAAGAGTGAGTTCAATACGGCCATTGTCATGATTACCCATGATCTCGGCGTTGTTGCTGGACTATGTGACACCTTGAATGTCATGTATGCCGGGCGCATTGTTGAACGCTCTTCTGTTCACGAGGTTTTCTCTGCACCGCGTCATCCCTATAGTCAGGGGCTTTTGGCCTCTACGCCAAGACTTGATGAAAAAACGCATAGCAATGAGCTGATAACCATTCCCGGACAGCCGCCAAACCTGCAACGGTTACCACAAGGCTGTGCATTTGCGCCGCGCTGTATCCATGTGCGGGATCGATGCCTTTGTGAACGTCCGCCGCTGTTTGAGACACCAAGCGGAAGTCATAATGCCTGTTATAGAGAGGAGGATGTCGCATGAATACGTCCCAGGAAGTCCTTCTTGATGTAAAGGATCTCAAGGTTCATTTCTCGATCCCGAGCGGTCAGCTTTTTAAAAAGCCTGGATTGCTCAAAGCAGTTGATGGTGTTTCCTTCCAGGTTAAAGCGGGTGAAACACTGGGCGTTGTGGGGGAGTCCGGTTGTGGTAAATCGACACTTGGGCGTGCTGTTTTGCGCCTTCTCAAGCCAACAGACGGACAAGTTGCCTGGTTTGGTAAGGAAATGGGAGATATGAAGTCAGAAGAGCTACGGAATGTACGCTCTGATCTTCAGGTTATCTTTCAGGACCCTTTGGCGTCACTTGATCCGCGTATGACAATTGGGCAAATTATAGGCGAGCCTTTGATTACCCATTACCCCAAGCTTTCAAAGGCTGAGGTAAAGGAAAAAGTCAAAGCAATGATGGCCAAGGTCGGTCTTCTTCCTGATCAAGTTAACCGTTATCCGCATGAGTTTTCTGGCGGACAATGCCAGCGAATTGGTATTGCGCGGGCAATGATTTTGGAGCCAAAGCTGATCGTCTGTGATGAAGCGGTAAGTGCGCTGGACGTTTCCATTCAAGCGCAGATCGTTAACTTGCTCATGGGACTGCAAAAAGAATTCGGACTTAGTCTGATCTTTATTTCGCATAACTTGAGTATTGTCCGCCACATCAGCCATCGTATTATGGTGTTATACCTTGGGCGAATGATGGAAGTTGCAGATAGGGATGCGATTTATGCGAAGCCTCTTCACCCCTATACCAAAGCTTTGATTTCTGCTGTGCCGATCCCTGATCCAGAGATTGAGCGCAATAAAGAACATGTTGCTTTGAAGGGGGATTTGCCTAGCCCTTTAAATCCGCCATCAGGCTGTGTTTTTAGAACACGCTGTCCGTTTGCCAA
>NZ_CAKZMP010000063.1 GCF_937128705.1 uncultured Kiloniella sp.
GCTATCGGGCGTTAGGGATCGATTTGCAAAAGCTGGTACACGAAGACATGCGGGCTAATTTTGCCAGCTATCCAAAGATATGGGGATTGAAGTCAACAGATCGAAACATCGACCATCGACGTGTTCCAAACTTGCGGGTTTTCTTTTCCCGTCGCGGTCAAACCCAACCTTTGTCAGAAGCACCCGAAGATTATTTACCGGGCGATTTGGTAACATGGAACCTGAATAAAAGCGGATCACTGCCGCATATCGGTATTATCAGTAATCAAAAATCATCCAAGGGTGTGCCGCTGGTCGTTCACAACATCGGTTTCGGACCACAAATTGAAGACATGTTGTTCGATTACAAAATGACGGGGCATTATCGCTATATAAAGCGCTAAAAACCCAAACTTCTACTTTGTTCTACCCAAACTTCTACTTTGTTCTAATTGAGTATCTATTCGTTATTAGAACAAGTAACGCAGTTACTTTTTGAAGGGGCCGATTTCGTTGAGCATTTCGATTTCGCGGTCAACTGCCGGGTTTTCACTTTGTAAAAAGCGGGCGATGGCATCGCGGAAATTGGGGTCGGAAATACCGTGGAGGCTGTATGTTTTGGTCGGCAGGTATCCGCGTTGGATTTTATGCTCTCCCTGCGCCCCGGCTTCAACCCGCTTGAGCTTATGAGTGATGGCATAGTCGATTGCCTGATAGTAACACAGCTCGAAATGCAGGTTTGGGTAATGACCGTGGGACCCCCAGTTCCGACCATAGAGCGTGTCGCCGCCGACCAGATTGAGGGCACCAGCCACCATTGTTGGGCTGGCGTATGAATGATCCCATGCGGTACTCAAGATAACTTTGTTGCCCAGTTTTGATCCCAAAAGCTGAAAGAAATCTCGATTGAGGTAATCGTGTGCGTGTTTTTTATCGACTGTACTAAGATAGAGTTGATAGAATTGATCGCAAATTTCTGGCGTCAGATCACCGCCCGTCAGGGTCTTAATTACCAGACCGTGACTGTGTGCTTCACGGCGTTCCTTTTTGATGGCCTTACGCTTGCGGGAAGACAGCGCAGCAAGGAAATCATCAAAGCTTTGATAGTTGTTGTTTTCCCAGTGATATTGCATTCCGGTGCGGGCGAGGAGCCCGGCGTCTTTAAGCTCGTGCCATTCCTGTTCTGTGGTAAAGGTCAGGTGTAGGGATGACGCTTCGTACTGTTGCAGAATTTGCAGCATGGCGTTGATGAGGGACAGGCGAAGTTCTTTCGCCTCTTCTGATGTGGTCGGGGCGATGAGCAATCGTTTGCCTGTTACCGGGCTAAAGGGAACCGCGGATTGCAATTTGGGGTAATAGGCGCGTCCCGCACGCTCGTAAGCGTTTGCCCAGCTCCAATCAAAGACGTATTCACCGTAAGAGTGGCTTTTCAGATAAAGTGGCGCACAGGCAATGATAACGCCTTCATCGTCCATGATCGTGAGGTGCTGAGGTTGCCATCCTGTCTCGGCACTGACCGAGCTGCTTTCTTCCAACGCGGATAAAAAGGCGTGGGAAATAAAGGGGTTATTATCCGGCGCATCGTTCTGGGCACAGCGATCCCAAGCTTCTGAGGGAATACTATTTATGCCGGGGTGAACTTCAACACGCAATTGGCTCATTCAAGACCTGGTTAATCAAGGCGGGGTAAGAAAATACTGTTCGCTAAAAATAGGAAGATAGGCTTGTGGATACAAGGTTTTAGACGGAGAAGAGGGGAATTTGATTAAGATCTCGACTTTCTGAGCTTTTAATAAGCAAAAGGCAGGCTATGGCGCCTGCCTTTTGCTATCGTGATGTCTTCTTTAGCTTTTAGCCGATAAGCTTTTAGCTAGTAATGAATAGCTTAGTCGATTTCAGCAACGCAATCGACTTCAACAGCAATGCCAAGTGGCAGGCTTGGGGCTGAAACGGCGGCACGCGCATGCACACCTTTGTCACCGAAGACTTCAACCATCAGGTCGGACACGCCATTGATGACTTTTGGCTGATCAACAAAGTCAGGTGTGGAGTTTACAAAACCGCCAAGTTTGACGATGCGCTTAACGCGATCGAGATTGCCATCTGTTGCTGCGTAAAGCTGGGCAATGATGTTGATACCGCAAAGACGGGCCGCTTCCTGGCCTTCTTCGACAGACATGGTGTCGCCAAGCTTACCCTTGTAGAGGACTTCGCCATCTTTGATCGTGATCTGACCAGATATAAAAACGGTGTTGCCGGATGTTACGTAACCGACATAGTTTGCAACTGCTTTCGCAGGCTGAGGGACTTCAATTCCAAGTTCTTTCAAACGGGCATCAACTGTACCAGTCATGGCTCTATCCTTATGATTTTATAACATTACCTTTTAAGAACGCGTCCCTTTACACAGGGATCTCATTTGTATTCCGGGGACGTGTTCTCAAGCCTGTACAAGAGCAAACAGATCCATGGTTTTCCCATACGTAATTTGTACTTTGCTCTTTCCAACTTTAAAAACTGCGCGAATTTTATCTCTCTGGCTTCCAGACGCAAGCAAAGTTCGCAAAAGAGCACAAAAAAACAGGAGTTTTGAACTCAGTTATCGCATTTGAGGAACATTGTGTCGTTTGTGTTCTACTGGTTTTTGCGAATCTGGTAATGGGAAATCGTAAGCAGTGAGGGAAGGACTTTGACTGTTTGTGCTGTTTATAGTTTATAAATTGAACAGTGATTTTAAATTTTAGGTTGTAGGTGATTTTATGAAGCGATTTTTGATTTTAGGTGCGCTATTTGCTCTTTCGGCTTGTCAGACAACTTCACAATCGGGAAGTGACCGAGCAAGTGTATCTGAACCTCTAAATAGCGAAGTCGTGTTTGGTACAGAGGCAATACATGATGGTGAAGAGTATAACACTTGGAAATATATCTTCAGAGGTGATGGCCGTAAAACTGTTGTCACCATGCAAAATAAAGTGGCTTTTAATTTAGTGCCAAATCCAAAAACGATTGAATACGACGTTCGAATTTTAAAATCTAACCTTTCTGTTCCTGTTTATTATCAAGAAAGAAAAAAGGTGGAGGAAGAAGTAGCGTCCTTGCGCGGTAAAGAATTTAAGTATGTTTACAAGCACAAGAAAGCTACAGCAGAAAGTCTTGCTTCATTTGGAGATTTACAAGAGGGCTATGTAAATCTTATGGGGAATAAAAGAGATCTTGTTAAGTCGATGATTGAATCTGCATCAGCAAGTTATTTTGGTGGGAAAACAGTTACTCAGGATCAAAAAGTTCTGGCTTTGAATTTTTGTGTAGTTGCTGGTGTTTATCCTGGCTCGGGCCCGTGTGATTCTACACAGGTTTATGGTTATGTCGCGGGTAAGAAGCTTTATGGTGGGCGCACTGTTGTTGTGGTCGATGTTGATGACGATATGACTTATGATGAACAGGTCATTTATATAGACGGTTACTTTTATGTTGATTTGAAAACTGGGACTGCCTTGTTTAGTGAGATAAAACTCTCTGGCATGAAACGGGATGGAACGGATGCAGATATTGTTAAGACCCGCTTGGTGAAGTTACCAACTTCATAATCGTAGTTGTTTCATCTCTGAAATACAAAAAGGGTGGCGTTCAGCCACCCTTT
>NZ_CAKZMP010000064.1 GCF_937128705.1 uncultured Kiloniella sp.
GTTTGTTGGGTTTCGCTTCAGCAATAAAATAGTTCGCCAGCTCACCTGAACTAGACGCTACTATGATAAAGTCTGAATAAGGGCTGTCGCAGAGATAATCGCGCTTTACTGGGTTTTCGTAAATGGAATAAACATTACACCCTAATGTCAAGGCTTCCAATATACCTAAATAGCCACTTGTAAAACAGCATAATGATCTATGCATATAATATTGAGGATTATCTACAAATCCCGTGAAATGAACATCAGCGTCGTTTGAAATAGCATCGTGTAGTTTTTTCTTCAAACTGCCATCTCCGCATACACAAATATTCAGACGTCTTGTACTCCTATGACATATCTCGCGTAAAGCTTCGATATAAGCATTGATCCCTGCGTCTTCTTCTAGTCTTCCCAGAATACATATATCGTATTCTTTTTCTTGTGTCTCTTTTGTTAATGATGTTGCGCCATAAATAGTTTCATCTGATTTCACTCTAAACCACTTATTCACAAAACTTCCTACCGTAATTACTCCACTAGCAACTTTAGGTACTCCAGTTGAAACTCTTTCAATCTGTTCAACGGGAATGGGGTATTTTCCTCCCCAACCATGTAATGTGATAACTGTCTTCGATTGCTTTAACAAAAATGCAGGAATACTTTCTATTGAGTAAAGACTATGAATATGGATGACGTCAGCATTGCGATATAAAGAATGATTACGTAAATGCCAGAGTTTTACCCGCAATGGTGATCGATGCGAGGGAAAGCGCGCTACCTTTATATTATCTATTACTTCATAATTGCTAAGTATTTTATCATTTATATAGTTTAATCTATGTAATACACTCGAATACTTATCTTCCCAAGGGTATTTAACCATTCTTGCTTTTACGGGGTTTAGTTCAACATATTTGATTGCATTTAATAAATGATTATCATCTAAAGGTGTTGAGTAAAATCTTGATTGAAACAAGTGCCCTTTTACTTTTTGTCGCAAAACGCCATCCTGAGAGCTTATTTTTCAGGAAGATATAAGAACTTATTCGTTAATACTTATTTGTTATCTTTCAGGTTAAGTTTGGTCGATCTGATGGGTGGCAAATAGTGATTGTGTTTTGAGTTCGAAATTTAAGAAAATGGCTGAGAGTAGAAGTATATATCCTGCTGTTTTTGAGCCAGATCGCCTGCGTTTGTATGGATGTTTTATTTTAGGGATCTGCTTGTTCCGGGCGATTGCCCTGATATCTTCTTTCGATAACATGCTGGATACGGACAGCAGTCCGGCAGGTTATGATTTTATAACTTTTTGGTCGGCAGGTTATCTCGCTCTTTTGGGGGCGCCCGAAGCTGCATTTGTTCGGGAAAGGATCGTTGAGATACAACAGTTGGCGGTGCCTGGGAATCAATCCGTATTCTTGTGGCACTATCCACCGACTTTTATGTTGTTATCTAGCGCTTTTGCGACGATCCCATATCTTGCGTCATATTTTTTGTTTATCGGTAGCAGCTTTCTTTTCTACGTATATTCATTAAAGCGATTATTTGACCACCCCTATGCAATTTTACTGATTGTTGCCTATCCGGCAGTGTACCTGACGATGGTTCACGGGCAAAATTCGTTGTTAAGTACAGGTTTACTTGCCTGTGCCATTTTTTATTTTCGATCCAAGCCTCTTCTCGCGGGGGTGTTTATCGGATTATTAGCCTTTAAACCACAATTGGGCGTTCTTATTCCACTGGTGCTCCTTGTCTCTCAACAATGGCGGGTATTTTTCTCTGCGGCCTTAACTACAAGTCTTTTTGTCGGGCTGTCTTTTGCCGTATTCGGCTGGGAGCTATGGGTAGTATTTTTCCAGAACATGTCGGTGGTTAAGTCTGTTATGGGGCAGGGACTTTTGCTTTCTGAAAAAATGCCAAGCCTATATATAACGCTTAAAATGATGGGTTTTGCCGATGGCTTTTCTTATGGGGCGCACTGGGCGATGGCCTTTGTCGTGGTAGCTGTTCTTGTGTGGCTTTGGTACCGTTGTGGCTCTACGAATATGGCTTTTGCTGCGCTTATCTCTGCAACGTTATTAATTCTTCCGTACCTTTTTGATTATGAAATGACGCTCCTCTCAATTCCAATCGCTTTACTTGCGATGGATGTCGCACAAAAAGGCGGCGCGATATGGGAAAAAACTATTCTTGTCTGCGGGTTCGTGACTCCGCTGATTCTTGCTGGCATAGGGCAGAATTTTAATATTCAAATAGGTTTTCCTGTCATTCTTGCTTTGTTTGTTTTGGCGGTTTCACGTGCTGTTTCAGAACTGAGAACAGAAAGAGCTTCTTAACCAGGCTTTCCATCCAGTCTTGGCTGGCCCATTAAGGGGATGAAGTTAAGCAGATAAAGGCCAAAAGCAAGAACCCAAAAGAATGATGATAGGTACAGTAATTGTTCCGAGAAATCGCCCTCAATAAAGGGCTGGATGACACGAAAAATTGCAGAGAAGGTCAGCGCCCATAATGCCGTTGTCAGATACAGGTTCGTTTTAAGAGCGCTACCCGTATGGCCTAGGCCGGCACGGGCCGTGACCACAAGGATCATCGTGCCAATAGCCCCTGCGGTTAGTGCGTGAAGGGCGCTTTCCCAGAAGTAACCGTAAGCGAGAAAACCATAAGCTTTAAGCGTTAAGCCAATAGGGATCCATAGATAGGCAATGTGCATCGCCCATAACAGGGGATCAGATAGGGTCATCCAACCTTTCCAGAAATAAAGGCGGGCGAGATGTAATCCTGCAAGCAGGGCACAAAAGTATGCAAACAAATAGGGCCAATTATCAGCAACGAATAGATCGCCAATCATCATTATCGCTGTGCCGATAATGCACAGGATGCTGAGTTTACCAGGAGCAACTATGTCGACGGATTTTCCTTTTGCAGCGAGGGCGTTACGGGTAAAGGCGGGAATGATGCGCCCGCCTATAATAGTGATTAAAAGTACCAAAAGAGATATGGCTGCTTCTAGAACAGTTCTTGATGAATGCGGTACGATTCCTGTACCCGAGAGATAAAAACACAGATTGAAGGTGGCAAGTATCATAAAGATTCCCGGCAACATGAGGTTCCGTTTGTTCCCGGTTTTAATGAGTATTCTTGCCGTGTAGATTGCTAGAACAGGAAGGAAAAGAAGGTCAAGAGTGGCAAGGAAGTTATACGGGAGAGATGTTCCGGCCCACAGGGATAACCTTCCAATGAGCCAGAGGCTAAAGAGAGCTATTAATGGTTTGCCAGCTAAAGGTGCCGTATTTGTCCAGTTCGGCATGGCTGTGAGTATGAAGCCAGCTATTGCAGCAACGCCAAAGCCATAGATCATTTCATGGCCGTGAATGAGTGACGGGGCGATGTGCGTTTCATAATCGATGATCCCTGCAAGTATCAGCACCCAGAGCGACAGGACAATCAGAGCATATAGTGCTCCGGCTGTGAAGAAGGGTCTAAACCCCGCCCGCCAAAAGGGTGAACTTGCTGAAATCATGATATCAATGTTCCTTATGGTTATTCTTTATCATGTATATTATATGCATCTATAATGCTATGTGACAGAGCCGCGCAGTTTAATTTTCATAGACAACGTATTTTTATTACAAATTGGTTTGTTAAACCGCTTGCGAGTAAGTCATTTCTCTTGACCCATGGTATTCGTCAAACAGGGCGCAGACGGCTCTGACCAATGCCCTTGCATCATGTTCTACAATGATAACCCCATTTTGATACCGGGCTATTTTATCATCGACAAAAGTCTGCAAGGCACTGATTTCGTAGTCGAACTCGTCAATTGAGCTTTGAAATTTATTGCAGATATCAATCAAATCTACCTCATGATAACACATAAGCTGTTCGATAATTGCGGCCCGTAATTTGTCCTGACCTTTGAAAGGAATAGATTTGGCGACGGCAAAATTTCCACTATCAATCGCGGCACGATAGTTTCTGATCGCGACGATATTTTGGACAAACCCGCTTGGAAGCGCACCGATAGAAGATGCGCCAAACCCGATCATCGCGTCTGCTTTATCTGTCGTATAACCTTGGAAGTTACGTCTTAGGGTTCCGTTCTTAAAAGCAATAGCCATGGGGTCATCAGGTTTTGCAAAGTGATCCAGACCAATCCGGACAAAACCATAACTTTGTAATAACTCCGCCGCGGCTTCCTGTTGCTCAAACCTTTCGTTGAAATCGGGGAGGACTTCTTCGGGGATGAGGCGCTGATGAGGTTTTAATGAAGGAATGTGCGCATAGCCAAAGAGGGCAATGCGTTCCGGGGCCATGGTCATGACTTGACGAATGGTTTCCAAAACTGATTCTACCGTTTGATAAGGCAGGCCATACATCAAATCCATGTTGATGCCGTGGACGCCTTCTTCATGCAGCCAATTAGCGACCTTTGCTGTTTGTTCAATTGGTTGAATACGGTTAATGGCTCTTTGTACTTTGTCTTGAATATCCTGGACCCCAAGGCTGGCACGGTTGACACCACCCTGCGCCCAGGCTCTGATCGCCTCTTGGCTTATATCCCTAGGATCAATCTCGACTGCTATTTCTGCATCATCGGTAAAGGTGAAGGCTTCATGGAATGTCTGAAAGAGTTCTTTTACATCTTCCGGTACTAAAATGGTTGGGCTGCCACCACCAAAATGCATATGATTAACCGGCCGTCCCCGGCCCGTGACATCTGCGGTCATAAGGATCTCTTTTTGCAAAGATCCCATGTACTCTTTTATTGGTTTATATTTTTGGGTGATCTTGGTGTGGCACCCACAAAACCAGCAGAGGCTATCGCAATAAGGGATGTGAGAATACAGAGAGAGTGGCATCTCTTTTGGAATAGCCCGCAGCCAGTCAGTGTAGGTACTGGCCTCAAAGTCGGGCTTAAAAAGATGTGCCGTAGGATAGCTCGTATAACGAGGAACCCCTTTGTCGTATTTTTGTATGATCTCTGTTTTCATAAACCATGGAATATCCGAACTGTGATCAGCTATCCTTGATTTATGTCAAGAAGGAGGAGTGAGGCTTAATCAGAGATGTTTATTGGCTTAGGGATGCTTTGTCTTTGTCTGAGATATTTTTTTGACGCTGACGTATTTCTTTCGGCCATTTACTTTTGATAAAAGCCAGAACTTTGTTTATCTCTGTATCGCTGAGAGTTTTATTAAATGCAGGCATGTTGCTGTTGAAACCTTCCGGGGCGATGGCTGCGCCGCCAAATTTTGTTATATGAAAAAGTATGCGATCTGGGTGGTGCCAGGTATGCCCGTCTTTATTATGAGGTGGTGCACGTAGAGATCCATCTTCTTTTGGGCTACGCCAGTTGGTTTCCCCTTCAAGTTGGATGCCGTGACAGGATGCACAATTTTGTTGATAAAGCTTTCCGCCCTCAACAATATTTCCCTCATCAATATTTAATGTATTGATGAAATCAGAAGCCAAAACCTTATTGTCTGTTTCCGATTTTTGAAAAAGATCAGGGGAGTAGAAAATAAAATAACTCCCCACTATAATACCTATTGCAACTGAGAGGATTATTTTGTGGCACGTTAAAAATTGGCGTTGGAAATGTCCCCAAAAACGAAAGGCCATTGTAATAATCCCTGTTCAGCTTAACTGTAGTACGTAGAGAATATAATGACAGGATCATAAATGTTCCTCCCAATGTAAGCTCAAGGGAAAAAAGACAAACCACACTATTAGTAAATGCTAATGATAAACTTAACTCGTTCTTATTTTGTGTCGCGGCATATATTGCTTTTTATCCCTAACGAGGTAACTTAACATTGCATAAGATAAGTAGATGAGAAGGCTTTGTTGGTTCCTCAGATCTAAAGTGATCTAGTTACTGCAAAACAGGAAAAAGCCCCATCTGGAGAGACGTACACCCGCAAGAGGAGATTAAATTGGCTCTTGGTAAGGACACCCTGAATACTCGCCGCCAGCTTAATGTAAATGGCAAGACATACGACTATTATAGTCTCGAGGAAGCTTCCAAGACACTCGGGGATATATCCCGTCTGCCTTTTTCTCTGAAAGTACTTTTGGAAAACCTGTTGCGGTTTGAAGACGATCGCAGTGTCAAGGTTGATGACATCAAAGCGATGGCTGAATGGCTGAAAGATCGTACGTCGGATAGTGAAATTGCCTATCGCCCTGCACGTGTTCTTATGCAGGATTTTACAGGGGTTCCAGCGGTTGTTGATTTGGCCGCTATGCGGCAGGCTATGGTTGAAATGGGTGGGGACCCCAAGAAGATCAACCCTCTTTCCCCTGTCGATCTTGTTATTGATCACTCCGTAATGGTTGATTCGTTCGGCGGCGCAGATTCATTCCAGAAAAACGTTGATCTGGAGTTTGAGCGTAACGGAGAACGTTATTCTTTCCTGCGCTGGGGACAAACTGCTTTTGATAACTTCCGCGTTGTCCCCCCGGGAACAGGTATTTGCCATCAGGTGAACCTTGAAAATCTTGCACAGGTTGTTTGGACCAAAGAAGAGAATGGCTCTACGGTTGCCTACCCTGATACGTTGGTGGGGACTGATTCCCATACAACCATGGTAAATGGCCTTTCCGTACTCGGTTGGGGTGTCGGCGGTATCGAAGCAGAAGCTGCAATGCTGGGACAGCCTGTTTCCATGGTAATCCCTGAGGTTGTTGGTATGAAACTTACCGGCAAGATGAAAGAGGGAACAACCGCGACAGACTTGGTCTTGACCGTTACTGAAATTCTTCGGGCCCATGGTGTTGTTGGTAAATTCGTTGAGTTCTATGGCGCAGGTCTTGATAATTTGACGTTGGCTGATCAGGCGACAATCGCAAACATGGCGCCGGAATACGGGGCAACCTGTGGCTTCTTCCCGATTGACGCAGAAACTATCAGATACCTCAGCTTTACCTGTCGTGATGCTGATCGTGTTGCTTTGGTTGAAGCTTATGCTAAGGCACAGGGGATGTGGCGTGAGACAAACACACCTGATCCGATCTTTACATCTTCACTAGAACTTGATCTTTCAACGGTTGAGCCAAGTCTTGCCGGACCAAAACGTCCACAAGATCGTATTTCTCTCAGCAATCTTGCACCAAAATCTATCGAGCTGATCGATGAAGCTTTGGGAGATAAGGCAGGTGATAAATCCTCTGTTGAAGGTAAAGATTACGAGCTGAGCAATGGTGATGTAATGATCGCAGCCATTACCAGCTGTACCAATACTTCGAACCCATCGGTACTTATCGGTGCTGGTCTTGTCGCGAAAAAAGCGGTTGAATTGGGCCTGACTTCGAAACCTTGGGTTAAAACATCTCTGGCACCCGGGTCACAGGTTGTGACTGATTACCTCGAAAAAGCAGGACTTCAGGATTACCTCAATCAAATAGGTTTTGATCTCGTTGGCTATGGTTGCACCACCTGTATCGGGAATTCTGGCCCGCTTGCCGACGAGCATATTGTTGCCATTGATGACAAAGAATTACAGGTTGCTGCGGTTCTGTCCGGAAACCGTAATTTCGAAGGCCGCGTTAGCCCGCAGACACGTCTGAACTATTTAGCGTCGCCGCCGCTTGTCGTCGCCTATGCGCTGGCAGGTAATGTAACCATTGATCTTTTGAACGATCCGATTGGGCAGGGCAAAGATGGTCAAGATGTTTACCTGAAAGACATCTGGCCGACATCACAAGAGATACAGGAAATTTCTAACGTTGCGCTAACACCGGAAATGTTCAAAGAGCGTTATGACAACGTTTTTGAAGGTCCCCAGCAATGGAAAGAAATTGAAACGGCGACTGGGTTAACTTATGACTGGAATGACCAAAGTACATATGTTCAGTATCCGCCATTCTTTGAAGGTATGAGCAGGGAAGCTGGCGATCTCAGCGATATCGCTGGCGCGCGTCCTCTTCTGGTTCTTGCTGACAATATCACAACTGATCATATTTCGCCTGCGGGTGCGATCAAAGCTGATAGCCCGGGGGGTGAATATCTTACTAGCCACCAGGTACGTCCAATCGACTTTAACTCTTACGGGTCTCGTCGCGGTAACCACGAAGTTATGATGCGGGGCACCTTTGCCAACATTCGTATTAAAAACGAGATGGTACCGGGTACAGAAGGCGGCTTTTCTAAATACAAAGGCGAAGTTATGCCAGTGTACGATGCAGCCATGAAGTACATCGATGATGGCACGCCGCTTGTTGTCTTTGGGGGTAAGGAATACGGCATGGGGTCGTCACGTGACTGGGCCGCCAAGGGAACCCGTTTGTTAGGTGTTAAGGCAGTTATTGTTGAAAGTTTTGAGCGTATTCACCGTTCCAACCTTGTTTTCATGGGTGTCCTCCCGCTTGTCTTCAAAGATGGTGTAACCCGTGAAACGCTTGGTATTACTGGGGATGAAACGATTGATATTTCTGGTGTTGAAAATGGTATTACGCCGGGTATGGATGTTGACTGTCGTATCAGCCGTCCGGATGGTTCGATCGAAGATATTAAGCTGAAGTGCCGTATTGATACCGCAGATGAAGTCGAATATTTCCGCCATGGTGGTATTCTTCACTATGTACTGCGTAACTTGATCAATGATGAGACTTAAACCACTTGTATGAGTGATAGAAAGGCAGTCCATTGGGCTGCCTTTTTTTGTTGGTCAGGATGGAGTCAAATTAGATATCGAGGGCAAACCTTGTTTTGCTCGTGTAAACTTGCCTTGCTCGCGCAAACTTGAGGTTGACGTGACTGGAGCTCTCGCTGAAAGAGGCATAGTCTTTGAATATGAAATATTTAAAGACTCTATTTAAACGTCCGTTTGTGCAAGTTGCTTTTGTTGCGCTTGGCCTCTCTTCAGCTTGGGCTTACATGGCCATAAGTGGTACGTCTAGCGAGTTGGTTCGGGCTGCGGAAAAACGCTTGGCTCAAGGACAGTTGGTTGCACAGGCTGCGAATGTTGCGGGACTTTCCGAAACAGCACCTGTGGTTATTGAGCTCTTTACGTCGCAGGGCTGTAGCTCCTGCCCGCCAGCCGATGCGCTTTTAACTGAGCTTGCTGATCAACCCGGAATTATTGCCCTGTCGTATCATGTTGATTATTGGGACTATATTGGATGGAAAGATCCTTTTTCGAGTCCGGAAGCAACGCAACGTCAGCGTGATTACGGTTCCACCATGTCGTTACGATATGTCTATACGCCACAATTGGTTATTGATGGACGTGAAGAATTGGTGGGATCACGTCGGGGCGATGTTCTGCTTGGGTTAGAAGAAGCTGCCAGAACGGGTAAGGCTGTATCTCTATCTGTTGCAGGTAATGCCTTGTTTGAGCCAACAGTAAATTTCAGTAACGAGCTTCCTCTTGGCGGATCGGCAACCTTGTGGGTGGCGGTCTTTGATGAGCAACACGAAACAGAAATCCAACGAGGTGAAAACAAAGGGCTGTTTATGGTAAACAAACACGTCGTTCGCGGGTTTGAACGCGCTGCTGAATGGAATGGGACAGATGCCTCAGTCTCGTTTAGCTTTGCTTCGCTTGGGTTATCTCCGAAAGATGGATATGCCTTGTTACTACAAGATGGTCTTGGTGGTGCAATTCTTGGGGCCGTTTTAAACGAAAGTAACCCGAGTTAATTCCTGTCCAAATTGGGTTAAAAGTCTTTATCTTGCGAACGAAAAAAGGCGGTTGAGATTTCTCAACCGCCTTTTTTCGTTCGCAAGATAAAGAGAAGGGCTTATGAAAGACCCTTGCCCATGACACGGGACATGCGTTGCGCAAATGTCGCAGCATCGGATGGAATCTGACCTTCGAGAATTCTCGCCTGATCCAGCAAGAGCCAGGCAATGTCTTCAAGCTCTTTGGCCGCGCCGTCTTCTTTGATCAGGGTAGAAAGACGTTTGACCAGATCGTGTTTCGGGTTGATTTCAAGAACCCGTTTACTGGCTTCATCGACCTGCTTATGACTGCGTAGAATACGTTCCAGATGGATATCCATGTCGCCTTCATCGGCAACCAGACAAACAGCTGAGTCCGTCAAACGCTCTGAACTGCGGATATCTTTTACTTCCCCTTCGAGGGTTAGTTTCATAT
>NZ_CAKZMP010000065.1 GCF_937128705.1 uncultured Kiloniella sp.
TGGTTCTCCGGAACAGTTTCTAAAAAAGAGTTCGTTGCCAGATTTCCCTCTAAATCAGCGTCGGGTTGCGCTCAGGGCGATGCATGCAAGTGACCTTGAGAATGTCATTGGCATGGATGCAAAGGCACTGGGGGCAAATAGACGTAGTTTGTTCGAGCTAAGGTATTCTCAGTCTGATTATGCAGTCATTGCCGAGAATAAGCTGGGCGAGGTGGTTGGGTTTATTCTTGCCACGCCACAGCGAGAACAACATCATTTGGGGCCAATGGTTGCGCCTGATAGTGAAACAGCCTTGGCAATGATTAGATATATTGCTGAACGGTCCGATAAAGAGCTACGCATTGACGTTCCAGAAGATCAACAAGCCTTGCATGGGCAGTTACCTTCATTAGGGTTTCGTTTGATTGCTAATCCTCCGGCAATGATCCGTAATAATACCTTCCCAGGATGTCGAGAGCACTATTGGTCGATTATGAGCCAAGCCTATGCCTAAGTGATTCTTATATAGCAGCCTTAAAAGGGTTAATGGATGACGTTGTTTTGCGGAGGTGCTTGAAGGGGGGGCACACAAAAAAAGCCAAAGACTGCGAAACGTTAAGTTTACACAGTCTTTGACCTTATTAGGACTTCAGTATGTAATTTAAATATATTTTGTTTCGGTGGGGCTCTGGTCGGTGGTCGTGGCGCTGGTCGATCATGAGGGATGTCTGATAGCTCGAACCGATTATCCGCTATAGCAAAACTGGTTTGGTATAGGACGGGATCACTGACAGGTAGAGGAGCAAGGGTTACCGAAGCCAATGAACAAGCCGGACAAGAAATATCCAGCGTACTTTCAATTGGTTCGCCATCGTTTGCAGAGTTTAAGGAAAGAACTCTGAGCCCACTTGGTGTGCAGATAACAAAAACATCTTCTGAATTGATATCCAGGTCCTGCGGTGGGTTTGCCCAACTCTGTTCCAGCGGGATGAGAATTTGTAAGCATAGAGACAGTATTGCTGTGAACGCAAAAAAACGACGACGGTACGAAAGGCGGGGTGAGATGCCGCTCTTTCTTTTTGTCGCTTTTTTTGTGTTGTTTAGCACAAGAGCCTCTTTAAGAATGCTTACGTGACAGTTGTGAAAATGAACTGGCCAAATGTATGACAGCCATTTTCAGCTTCCATCATAAGGAATATCGATTGGCAGACATTGATATTGATCAAATGAGAGAACATTTTCTGGTATTGTAAGATTGTTTCTGGGTAAAACGGCAACCTGAACAGCCCTAAAGCTTTTTCTCGTGAGTTAATTTGTTGAAAACTAAAATCAAATCAGTGCTTTGTATTGGTGCGGCCCATTGGGATGTACGATCTCAATGTCACACGAAGGTTCAACAAGGCACGTCTAACCCTGTTACTGTTTCCCGATATCCCGGCGGGGTTGCACATAATGTTGCGATGAATCTTAACAGACTGGGCATTGATTCCGGATTGTTAAGCTATTGGGGACAGGATGTGGCTGGCGATGCGCTAGAACAGAAATTTAGCGCTGATGGGTTGGATGTATTGTCACTGCCGAGATCGGTAGATTTTTCGACGGCAACTTACACAGCTGTTTTGCAGCCAGATGGTGAGTTGGCATTTGGTCTGGCCGATATGGAAATTTATGACCAGGTCAGACCCGAGATGTTTAAAAATCTGAAAGAACGACTGTCTGGGTATCCTATCTGGTTTGTTGATACCAACATGCCTGTTGATGTCCTGCTTGCATTATCTGATCAGCGCGTTCCGGAACAATTCCTCGCGGCTGATGCGGTATCAGTTGCCAAGGCTCGAAAGCTTGAGCGAATCATCAATCGCCTTGATATCTTGTTTTGCAATGTCGATGAGGCAAGCGTTCTGACCGAAAAGGAAATCAAGACTGAAACTGATATTGTGACATCAGGTTTTGAATTGACGTCAAGAGGAGCCAAGTCCGTTGTGATTTCAGCTGGTTTACACGGTGCCTATTTCTTCAAGAAGGAGAATTATAAGCACTTCCCAGCAATAAAAGTCGATGTCGTGGATGTTACAGGGGCGGGTGATTCATTAATCGCAGGTACTCTTAGCGGAATTTCCATGGGCTATACCCCTGAAGTTGCCTTGAAGAGAGGTCTGGATGCCGCGAGAATTACGCTCAAAGATCAGGGCGCGACATCTGAGAACTTGCGAGATCTCTCTATGGACGTTATTGGCTCTTGAACTCTAAAAATAAGTTATTGGTAAAAGTATGAATCCGAAATTGGAAAAACACCTTAATATTGCCCCTGAAGTTGCGAATGCCCTTGCAGAGGGAAAAGCCGTTGTTGCTTTGGAATCCACCATTATCGCGCACGGCATGCCTTATCCTAAGAATGTGGAAACGGCCCGTGAAGTCGAAGATTTGATTCGAGATCAGGGGGCCGTACCGGCAACGATCGCTGTGCTTGATGGTGTTATCCGGATTGGCCTGGATGAAGCCGCGTTGGAAAAACTAGGTAAAGCCGAGAATGTTGCGAAACTATCACGCCGGGATCTGCCCTTGATCGTAGCTCAAAAAGGTGACGGGGCCACAACTGTGGCGGCAACCATGATTTGTGCGGCACTGGCTGGCATTTCTGTTTTTGCCACGGGGGGCATCGGTGGTGTTCACCGGGGGGCAGAAAACGACTTTGATATTTCTGCGGACTTGGAAGAATTGGCAAAAACGCCTGTCGCTGTTGTTTGTGCCGGGGCAAAATCAATTCTGGATTTGCCAAAAACGCTTGAATTTCTTGAAACCAGAGGCGTTCCCGTTGTCGGTTATCAAACAAACAAGTTCCCTGCCTTTTATTGTCGTGATTCTGGTCTGGATGCACCTTTAACAGCAGATTCTGCATCTGAGATTGCCGGTATGCTGGCGGTACAACAGGATCTTGGGTATCAAGGGGGCGCCGTGATCGCCAATCCAATTCCCGAAAGCCATGCCATGGATAGGTCTGAAATGGATAGCGTGATTGAATCTGCTTTGAATAGCGCCACCAAAGACGGGATTTTTGGCAAGGCGATTACGCCCTATCTTCTTGGCAAAATCGTTGAATTGACCAAAGGGCGTAGCTTGGAATCCAATATCGCACTTGTAAAAAACAATGCGGTGCTGGCGGCAAATATTGCTAAAGATTTAAGTCGGTTAAATTGACCATTCCCTAGAATAATATAACGCCACTTGTCTTAAATTGATCTGTGGCGTTATTTTTTTCTTGAATTCTGAACAGTGTTCATTATTGTATATATAGTTTTAAAAACAAAAAGGCTTACCAGATGGCACGTCGTGTTGATCACAGTCCGGATGAATTGAAAAAAATGATTCTTGATGCTGCTGAGGCGTTGGTTGTGACTGGCGGACTATCGGAACTTTCAGCCCGAAAGATTGCGCAAAAAATCGGTTATGCGCCCGGTACGCTCTATAATGTTTATGCAAACATTGATGCGCTTATTCTTACGTTGAATGGTAGAACACTGGAACGTTTATATGACAATCTGTCTAGGCTGCCGATGAATGAGATAAAGGATCTTGGTGCTGTTAACGAAAATATAGAGAAGCTTCTGGTTGGGTATCTGGCGTTTATTGATGATAACAGAAACCTGTGGCGCCTTCTTTTTGATCATGTTCCGGCAAGTGATGAGACATTGCCTGAATGGTATGACCAAAAGGTTTCGATGTTGTTGAACATTGTTGATGAGGCGTTGCGTCCGATTTTACCGGGGATAACGTCTGAAGAGCAAAGAGAAATATCTGCAACACTATGGTCTAGTCTGCATGGGATCATATCGCTTGCCGATAAAAAGAAACTGGGTGTGGTCATAAGTCAGTCTTCACACAAAGTGTGTAGCTTACTGATAACAACTTTCTTAAATGGCCTTAAAGATCACGAGGGCTTTTCAGGCAATATTCCAAAAACCATCGGAGGTAAGTCCGATGATTGACAGTATTGAAAAATACCTGCGTCAGGGAATGGAATTCGCGACAGAAAACCTACGGTCGAATGAAGGCATACCGATTAATATTCAGTTGCCAACTTTGGGGGGAAAGCAGTTCTGGCGGGATGAATTCATCTATGCCAGTTGGCGCATACAGTTCAATCTTTACAGCGGTCATTTCCGTTTGTTGGACCCTGATGATAAGCGGCAGGCGTGGGGTACCTTTGAAGATTGTTTCTCTGTCTTTGAGCACTATAAAGTTCAAAAGAAAATTACGCCGCCTGTCCATCCCGATACCGACGGTGTTCATTTGTTGGTGATGGTTCACGGCATCACCCGTTCCGGCGATACCTTTCAAAAAATGAAGCGTGTCTTTGCGGATGAAGGCTATGAAGTCGCTGCGATTACCTATCCCTCTACCAGAGCATTTATTCACGAACATGCGGATCAGCTGGCGCGAATCTTATCCCGTCGTAATGATATTAAAGCGGTCTCGTTTATTACTCATTCCATGGGGGGCTTGGTTGTCAGGCAGCTTTTGGCGAACCTGACATACTGGAAAGCACGTATAAACATTGGCCGTTTGTTAATGATTGCTCCGCCTAATCAGGGCTCTGCCATTGCGGTATGGGTCAAACAGTTGGCGTTTTATAAAATTATCTACGGAAAATCGGGACAGGAACTGGTACCTGATTCTGTACAGAAAATACCGATGCCTGAATGTGAGACTGCGATAATCGCGGGGGGAAAGTCAGATGGCGAAGGGTACAATCCGTTTCTACCTGGCGATGATGATGGCGTGGTTTCAGTCGCAGAGGCCCGACTTCTTGGGTGCGATCAAGTACTGGTTTTGCCCGGGCTTCATTCATCGTTATGTAATCGTAATGCCGTCGTCGATGCAGCTCTGCGATATTTCAAATCAGGAAAACTAATTGGCTCAACACTAGAGAATGGAGTTCTTTAATATGACAATCGCTATTCTTCTTTGGTTGATATTTCTGTTTCGTCGCAGTTCGTCCCAAAATCAGCCTGAACTTCGACAGTGGCGTATGGTGAAAGACAAGGCTTTGGACAAGCTGTTGACCTTGCCTGTAATGGCCAAGTGTTACGGGACGATCAATTATTTGTTTTTCACGAAGAGTCGAAATATCAAATAAAAAGGAGCCCGAGAGCCCCTTTTTATCGATTGTAGTTGATAAATGTTAAATACCGCCCATACAGAGGTATTTGATTTCAAGGAAGTCTTCCATACCGTATTTGGAGCCTTCACGGCCGACACCACTTTCCTTGACGCCGCCAAAGGGGGCAACTTCGTTGGAAATAATGCCTTCGTTAATGCCGACGATACCGTATTCTAGGGCGCGAGAGACACGCCATACCCGCCCGATATCTCGGCTGTAAAAGTATGCCGCAAGGCCGAAAGGCGTATCGTTTGCCATTTGAACGGCTTCATCTTCAGTTTTGAATTTATAGAGAGGTGCAACTGGGCCGAAGATTTCTTCACTGAAAATACGCATGTCATCCGTCACCCCGGTGATGACTGTCGGCTCAAAGAAGGTGCCGCCGAGATCATGCGGGTTTCCACCAATTTCAGTCTTTGCACCTTTGCTGATGGCATCTTCGATAAGTTCGCTGACTTTGTTTGATGCTGCTGCATTGATCAGTGGTCCTTGTTGCGCACCATCTTCTGTACCAGGGGCAACTTTGAGCGCAGCAGTCTTTTCAATTAGCTTTTGTGCAAAAGCTTCATAGATACCTTCCTGTACCAGTATACGGTTTGAACAGACACATGTTTGTCCTGCATTGCGGAATTTACTCATCATCGCACCCTCGACAGCAGCATCCAGATCTGCGTCGTCGAAAACGATGAAGGGTGCATTGCCGCCGAGTTCCATAGAAGTCTTTTTGACCGTATCAGCACATTGTTTCATGAGAAGTTTGCCGACAGGTGTCGAACCCGTAAAGGTGAGTTTCCTGACTGCTTTACTTTCGGTCAACGCTTTGCCAATTTGCTGGGGAATGCCGGAAACAATGTTCATGACCCCTTTGGGGACGCCTGCACGTTCGGCGAGTTCCGCCAGCGCGAATGCACTCAAAGGCGTGTCTTCAGCAGGTTTGATGACAACGGTACAGCCCGCAGCAATTGCCGGTGCACACTTGCGGGTGATCATGGCAATCGGAAAGTTCCACGGGGTAATGGCGGCGACAACACCGATTGGTTCTTTTGTCACCACAAGCCGTCTGCCGGGGAGATGTTCTGGGATTGTATCGCCATAGATGCGTTTACATTCTTCGGCAAACCATTCAACAAAGCTTGCGCCATAAGCCACTTCGCCCATGGCTTCGGTCAGTGGTTTTCCCTGTTCAAGTGTCATCAATAGAGCAAGGTCGCTCTGATTTTCCATAATTAGCTCAAACCATTTACGCATGATTTGTGACCGCTCTTTGGCGGTTTTGTCTTTCCAAGGGCCAAAGGCTTCTTCGGCGGCTTGAATGGCGCGCAGAGTCTCTGTTTCACCCATCTTGGGGACCGAGGCCAGAACATCACCATTTGCGGGGTTTGTAACAGCAAAGGTATCGCCACTGTCAGCATCAGCCCATGCGCCATTGATGTAGCATTTATCACGTAACAGAGAGGGATCTTTAAGTTCCATACTGGCCTCGAGGATTTAGAAGGGAATTAGATAAACAAGAAAGCATCATAACCATAGCCATTGGTACAGGACAACGACCCAGTATGAAATTTTGCTTAGGGCCACAAAACGGAATTGAGACGGTTTGCGCTTGGATAGGATTCTTCGCAGCTTGTCTTTCATATTTTTAATGTTACGGGTGTGTTATTAGGGCGCTTTTAAAGAAAAATGGTGCTTTTGATGCACTCGCATAGGTGATCTTCGATTCAGGAATTGCTCCTGCCCTTTGCTTTTTTCTTCTTCTGGGGTATATCGGGGTGCGCGATTTAAATCGAAACTGGAGCCATCCGCGCAATGTCAGGCTCCCCGGTCGCAGCCTACCCGGTAGAAAAACA
>NZ_CAKZMP010000066.1 GCF_937128705.1 uncultured Kiloniella sp.
CAATAACGAACCAGCTGGTTTCGATGTTGAATACTGTAAAGACCTCGCCGCTGCGTTGGAAGTTGAACACGAAATCCTGCCTGTGACATGGGCAGAGCGTTTGCCTGTTATCGTGACCAACTCTGCTGACGTTGTTTTCGGCGGAACATCTGATTCCCTCGCCCGTGCCAAAACGGTTGGTTTCTCCATTCCCTATGCAATTTACTTTGCACAGGCTGTTGTAGGTAAAGACACCGGCATCAAAACTTTCGAAGACATGAAGGGCAAACGTGTTGCCGCTGCTGTTGGTACGGTTCCGGAACAGGAATTCCTCAAAATTGCAAAAAAATGGGGAACAGAAGATCTTTATCAGGGATACCAAAGCGAAAACGAAGTTTTTCTGGCTGTCGCTCAAGGTAAAGCCGACGTTGGTATCACAACAAATACGGCGGTTAAGCCCATTGTTGAAAAGTACGACACAATTTCCGCAGGCCCGCGTATGCCATGGACCACAGACTACACATCGGTTGTTGGCCCCCGCAAGGACGTTACATGGCTTAACTATCTGAACCTTTTTGTGACCCATCAGGTACGTTCAGGCCGTTATCAGGAATTGTGGAACACTTATGTCGGTGGTGAAGCACCAGAACTTCGTATCCCCGGTGTTCTGTACTAAACCTGTTTATATCTGACATATGTGATCTAAAGGGATGTTTGGCTATCATGACAATATCTGATTATTCACCAAACATCCCTCTTCTTGGCTTTCTTTTCGGTCCAGATTTTGGCTCACATTCAGGAAAAACACGACTTAGTGTGATTGATCGATATTTTACCGGGATTGGCCCCGATAATCGCCCCGGAAATAGTCGGAGTAATACTTGTGGATTATAATTTTCACTGGCGTCCGGTATTCAGAAAACTACCGGAATTGCTAGAGGCTGGCCTCTTAACGCTGGAAGTCGCAGTTCTATCGATGGTGCTCGGCATCACGATCGGGCTAGGTTTAGCGCTTCTTCGTATGAAAGGGCCAACCCCACTGCGCCAGATTGCAACAACCTGGGTTGAGATCGCCAGAAATACACCGGCCCTTTTTCAGCTGTTTTTCTTTGGCTTTGGCTTGGGCGCATTTGGCCTACACCTCTCCCCCTATTTGATTGTCTTGGCGGGATTGACCTTTAACAACGCCGGATATCTGGCTGAAAACTTTCGCGGTGGCTTTCTTGCCGTACCGGAAACACAGGTTCGCGCGGCAAGATCATTGGGTATGACCGCGGTACAGACGTACGTACGCATCATCATCCCACAGGTTTTGAAAATAGTTTATCACCCCATGACAAACCAAATGGTTTGGGCTGTGTTGATGAGCTCGCTTGGAATGCTGGTTGGCTTTCGCGAACTATCTGGGGAAACACAGTTCTTTGCTTCTAAGACCTATCGCATTTTCGAATACTTCGCCGTGACGGCTGTAATTTACTACGTCATCGTCAAAATCATTCTTCTGGCATCAAACCTTGTTGCCCGACGTCTGTTCAAATATTGAGAAAGGACAAATAGATGAGTAACTCTGCATCCTTTTTCACTGACTTCCAGGCAACAGACTTACTATTCCTAGGGGAAGCCGCAGGTCGCACACTAGGCATTTCAGCCGTATCAATCACAATCGGCACAATACTGGGTTGTATCTTTGGCTGGGCGCTTCAAGCATCAAGATGGTTTGCCCAGGCAACTATTGGAACTGTTCTGGACGTCTTCAGATCCGTCCCTTTGATCATTCAATTGATCCTGTTTTACAACTTCTTCCCCATCATAGGGTGGAAAATGGGCCCCTTTGCGGCTGGTGCTTTTGTTTTAAGCCTCTACACCGCAGCCCTTGTTGCCAATGTTGTTCGCGGTGGCATTGATGCCGTTGGTATCCCCATGCGTCGTGCGGCAAGATCACTGGGTATGTCCTATTGGCAGGATTTGCGATATGTGGTCTGGCCCATTGGATTACGGGCCGTCTTCCCATCTTGGGTTGGCGTTGCGTTAAGCGTAATCAAGGATAGTGCGTTGGTATCTGTTCTTGGATATCTGGAATTGCTGCGCGCATCCCAAATTTTGATCACCAGAACTCAAGAACCTTTTATAATTTTGGCATGTGCCGGGGCATTTTACTTTGCCTTGTCTTACCCGCTATCCAAATACTCCAAAAAGCTCGAAGAAGGTTGGACCTCATGATAGAGATCAAACAACTCCACAAATATTTCGGGGCTCTCCATGTCCTACAGGGGATCGACCTGAATGTCAGCAAAGGCGAAGTTCTGAGCATTATCGGATCTTCCGGGTCTGGAAAATCAACCCTGCTCTATTGTATCAATGGCTTGGAAGAAATCCAGCAAGGTCAGGTTGTCGTTGACGGAACCACCGTTCATGACAAAAAAACCGACATAAACAAGCTACGCCAACGCTTGGGCATGGTTTTCCAGCAATGGAATTCGTTCCCTCACCTTACCGCTTTGGAAAACGTTGCGTTGGCCCCCAAGATCGTCAAGAAAGCATCAAAAGACCAAGCAAAATCCATTGCTGAAAAACAACTCAAGCATGTTGGTTTGGGTGATAAGCTGGATGTTTATCCCTCTGCCTTATCTGGCGGACAGCAGCAACGTTTGGCCATTGCCCGTGCCTTGGCTATGGAACCGGAATACATGCTGTTCGACGAAGCAACGTCGGCATTGGATCCCGAATTGGTAGGTGAAGTTCTGGATACCATGCGACTTCTGGCCGAAGAAGGCATGACCATGATTTGTGTCACGCACGAAATGGGCTTTGCCCGTGATGTGTCTGATCGTGTTGCCTATTTCCATCAGGGCGTCATGGAAGAAGTGGGTTCACCAGAACAGATTTTTGCTGCCCCCCAATCGGTTCATACACAAAAGTTTTTAGCGAACGTCCGATAGGGAGTATTCTTCTTTCGGACACACCACACGACCCATTAACAGTTTTTATAATCAGTACAGGAATAAGACCATGTGGAAAGGCGTTATCCCAGCCGTCACGACAAAATTTGACGAAAACGATAATCTAGATCATGCAGAAATGAAACGCTGCTTTGATTATCAGATGGATGCAGGTTGTGATGGCCTGATCGTCGCAGGATCTCTTGGCGAAGGCTCTATGCTTTCCAAGGATGAGAAAATTGCCGTTCTAAAAACAGCAAAAGCGTCCACAGGTGACAAACCCGCAATTATGACCATCAACGAAGCCGCAACCCGTGACGCCTGTGCTATGGCTCAAGCATCGCAGGAAGCTGGTGCAGATGGCATTATGCTTGTCCCAAGCCCGATTTATCATACAGACCCGCGTGAAACAGTTG
>NZ_CAKZMP010000067.1 GCF_937128705.1 uncultured Kiloniella sp.
AGGCCTCTGCCGCAGCCGAAGACGTGATTGCCGAATTCACAGGTGGCGCAGAGATAGGCGCGGGCGACATTGAACTGACCGCTCCCGAAATCGCCGAAAACGGAAACACTGTTCCAATCGGTGTGTCCTCGAACGGAGCAACCGAAATCATGGTTCTGGCCTTGGGCAATCCTACCCCCAAAGTGGCCACATTCAAATTCGGTGAACTGGCCGCTTCCCGTTCTGCATCGACGCGGATTCGGCTGGCAGGAACGCAGGATGTGGTTGCAATTGCAAAACTGGCCGACGGGTCATTTGTGCAAGCATCCAGCACGGTCAAAGTCACAATCGGCGGCTGCGGCGGCTAAGGTATCTCAAGGAGAATTCGAAAATGGCAAAAGGTGTAAAGCCCCGCGTCAAGGTGCCTAAAAAGGCAGCTGCTGGCGACACAATCACGATCAAGACGCTGATCAGCCACAAGATGGAATCTGGCCAGCGCAAAGACGACGACGGCAACGTCATCCCGCGCTCGATCATCAACCGGTTCACATGCGACTTCAACGGCGAGAATGTTGTTGATGTGACGCTTGAGCCAGCGATCTCAACAAACCCCTACTTGGAGTTTGAAGCGAAAGTTCCGGAAGCCGGCGAGTTCAAGTTCACTTGGTACGACGACGACGGATCCGTCTACGAAGAGAGCAAGAAAATTGCCATCGAGTGACCGCTAAACAATCCGGGAGGGATGACTATGACCATACTTAAGGGAGCGCTTGGCGCCTTTATCTTAGCGGGAACCGTGGCGGCTGGCGCCATGGCCGACCCAGTGGATGATACGCTGACAATCAACGCCGAGATGACGCTTGTCACCCGCACTGCTGCACCCGACCACGTGTCGGACGTTCTGGACGAAGTCATGTCCGGCTGGCTGTTCCGCGGCACTGAAACCCGCGCAATGCAAGCCGATGATTTCGATAACCCGGGCATGATTTTTGTGGAGCAGGCGGAGGACGTCTGGAACACGGCAGATGGGTCCGAGGGCAAATCTTGCGCAGACTGTCATGGTGCTTCGTCTGACATGGCCGAGGTTCGCCCGACGTTCCCCAAGTGGAACGACGCCGCGGAAAAGGTGTTCACGATGGAGATGCAGATCAACGACTGCCGTGAAAACCGTATGGGTGCTGAAAAGTGGAAGTACACGGGCGGCGACATGGTCAATATGACAGCGCTTCTGGCTTCTGTGTCGCGTGGCCTTCCGGTCAATGTTGCGATTGACGGCCCGGCCCAGTCGACGTGGGAGGAGGGCAAAGAACTCTATTACACACGCACTGGTCAGTTGGAACTGTCCTGCGCGAATTGCCACGAAGACAGCTACGGCAAGATGATCCGCGCGGACCATTTGAGCCAAGGCCAGATCAACGGCTTCCCTACATATCGCTTGAAAAACACTAAGCTGAACTCGGCTCACGCTCGCTTCAAAGGGTGTGTACGCGATACACGCGCTGAAACTTACAACCCAGGTAGCCCCGAGTTTGTAGCACTTGAGTTGTATGTCGCGTCCCGTGGCAATGGTCTGTCGGTCGAAGGCCCGTCCGTCCGCAACTAACTGTCGCTTGAAGGCCCCGCTCCGAAGTACCGGTGTGGGGCTTTTCACCTCTCAAAACATTCAAAAATCCGCATGTATTAAGGCGTAAAGGACCTACCAAATGATCTCACGGCGTGACTTTCTTCAAACCAGCATGGCCGCCAGTGCCATCCGCGACAAAATAAAGATATTTTGTTTTAGCAGGTTGAGTTACAGCTTCTAGCGCAGACAAGCCAACATTAGCAATTGGCCCAGGAGGAAGCCGATCAATCGTATAGGTATTATAAGACGTAGGTGTCTTCAAATCTTTACGCGATAGACTGCGTTCCAAAGACTTAGCACCAAGAGTTATCCCATAGGTTACCGTAGGATCAGACTGTAAACGCATTTTCAAGTTCAAGCGATTGATAAAGACCCCTGCAACAAGTGGTCTTTCAGCTGCAATCCCGGTTTCCTTTTCAACAATAGATGCCAAAACCAATGCTTCTTCTTTGGTCTTGAGCGGTAAACCTTCCTGTCTACTGTCCCACAGTTTATCAAGACTGGCGCTTAATGCTTGTTCCATTCGGTCCAGAATTGATTGACGACTGTCTCCCCGGACAAATTGATAGGTTTCGGGCAAAAGGCTCCCTTCTTCGGGAACATCATCAATTTCACCAACTAAATCAGGATTATTCCGTAGTATTTCGACAATCTCGTAGGATGTCTTTCCTTCAGGTATTGTAATTGAGTAACTAACAGTTTTACCGTTTACCAGTATCTCAATGACACTCTGCATTGAAGCAGCAGCCGGCATTAAAAATTCGCCTGCTTTTAAATTTCTTGCTTTTTTTGTGTAGCGAGCCCCCAACTGAAAGATAAGCGGTTCACGAATGACACCTTCATCCTTCAGGATGTTAGATATTTTCTCTAATCCAGACCCTTTAGGGATCACAATAGTAAGATCTTTTTTGAGAGGGCCAGGCGCAAGAAATTCTTGTTGCCCCATGTACAATACAATTGAAAGGCATAAAATTCCTAGGGCTATAACAAGCGAGGCCCACTTAAAGAAAGAGGGCCTCGTAGATACTTTTTGTTCTTCACTCACAGCTTAAGTGAACTTATCTGAATGCTTTAAGCACTAGGCTTGCATTCGTTCCACCAAATCCAAAAGAATTGGAGAGCGCAACATCAATTTTCCGTTCCTGGGCTTCAAGAGGCACCAGATTAATCCCCTGACATTCGTCAGATGGATCTTCCAAATTAAGTGTTGGCGGGATCACACCTTCTTTAATAGCCTTCACGGAAAAGATTGCTTCAACAGCACCAGCAGCACCGAGTAGATGACCGATAGCTGATTTGGTTGATGACATACAAACGTCTTCGTTATTACCAAACAGACGTTTTACAGCACCAAATTCGATCTCATCCCCCAAAGGAGTAGAAGTACCATGAGCATTGATGTAATTCACATCACCTGCGTTTATACCTGCACGTTTTAGAGCAGCAGACATCGCGCGGAAACCACCATTACCATCAGGTGGTGGCGCCGTAATGTGATGAGCGTCCCCGGACAAGCCATAACCAACAACTTCACCGTAGATTGTAGCACCACGTGCCTTCGCATGCTCAAGCTCTTCAAGCACAACGACACCAGCGCCCTCGCCCATAACGAAACCATCACGTCCTTTATCCCAAGGACGTGACCCTTTTTCAGGAGCGTCATTATAGCTGGTAGACAGCGCACGTGAAGCACAGAAGCCAGCAATTCCAAGTCTGCAAACAGCAGCTTCGGCACCACCAGCAACCATCACATCAGCATCATCTAACTGGATCAACCGCGCAGCATCACCAATGGCATGTGCACCGGTTGAACAGGCGGTCACAACCGAGTGATTTGGTCCTTTGTATCCATAACGGATAGAAACGTGACCAGAAATCAAATTAATTAGAGATGAAGGGATAAAGAACGGTGAAAGCTTACGCGGTCCCTTTTCCTCAATCATCACCGCCCCATTTGCAATGGTTTGAAGACCTCCGATACCAGAGCCAATCATCACACCCGTGCGGAACAAACTTTCTTCATCTTCAGGCTTCCAGCCCGCGTCTTCAATAGCTTGTTGAGCAGCAGTAATGCCATATACAATGAAGGGATCAAGCTTACGGCGATCTTTTGCTGCGACATGATCATCCGCATTAAAGTAGCCGTCAGCGGTTTCGCCAACAGGAATTTCACCCGCAATCTGACACGGCAAATCAGCTGCCTCAAATTGAGTAATTTTACCTAGACCTGATTCACCGTTGGTAATGCGTGACCATATGTGATCAACACCACATCCAAGCGGAGATACCATACCGAGACCGGTTATAACGACACGACGCATGATTTTACAAAGTCTCTACGCTATTAAAGACGAAAACGCCGGGGAGTTCCCCGGCGTTATAAACTTCTAAAAAACGATTAAACGTTTTCTGAAATGAAATCGACAGCGTTCTGAACTGTTACGATTTTTTCAGCAGCATCGTCTGGAATTTCACAACCGAACTCTTCTTCAAATGCCATAACGAGTTCGACAGTATCCAGGCTGTCAGCACCAAGATCGTCGATGAAGCTTGCACTTTCCACAACTTTGGCTTCTTCAACACCGAGGTGTTCAACTACAATTTTCTTTACGCGATCAGCGACATCGTTGCTCATAAACTTTAGCCCTTAACTATTTATCGCCTTTCGGCGGTTTTACTAACGACCCTAAGGCCTGAATTATCTATTTTTGCCCTGCTAAATACAGAGAAGCGCCGCCTCATAACACACTTTAAGTCGGCTTGCCAACGCTCTTAATCGTTTATCTTTCATAAAGATTCAACGCCAGAGGGTCAAATACTGATTATATCATGGCCATTCCGCCATTAACATGCAAGGTCTGGCCTGTCACATAAGCAGCTTCGTTACTTGAAAGATATGCTACGGAAGCTGCGATATCCTCGGGTGAGCCAAGCTTTGCGCAAGGAATACCACTTAAAAGATTTTCTTTTATATCATCATTTAGTACATCGGTCATAGCCGTTGCAATGAAGCCAGGCGCCACGCAATTTACCGTAATCCCCCGTGATGCAACTTCTTGCGCCAGAGATTTGCTCATACCAATCAACCCTGCTTTTGACGCAGCATAATTAGTTTGACCAGCATTACCCGTTGTTCCGACAATAGAGGTAATCCCGATGATCCGCCCCCAACGACGCTTCATCATACCGCGAAGGCATGCTTTGGACAGACGGAAGCTTGCCGTAAGATTAACAGCAAGGACTGTATCCCAGTCTTCATCTTTTAGACGCATAGCAAGGTTATCACGGGTAAGTCCCGCATTGTTTACCAAGATATCCAGCTGCCCCATCGCCTCATCAGCACGCTTCACCAAATCAGCTGGTGCATCTGGGTCTGATAGATTCGCGGGTAAAACGTGGACCCGATCACCGCCAAGTTCAGCAGCTACCTTTTCAAGCGCTTCTACTCTGGTTCCAGAAAGACCAACAACGGCCCCCTGATCATGCAACGCCTTGGCAATTGCACTACCAATACCGCCGGAAGCACCTGTTACAAGTGCTGTCTTACCGGAAAGATCAAACATCCTATACTCCTAAGATCAATATTTATGCGCAGAAGGGTACTCAATTTCAGACATGATACCAAGTACCAGAACTTCTGCTTTGAGATTTTTTTAAAGACTCTTCAACAGGCTTTCAATTTCTGCGGGCGTTCCGGCATTTGCAGAAGTAAGGTCCCGGTCAATACGGCGATTAAGACCACTCAATACTTTACCAGCACCAAGTTCAACCAACTGCTCAACTTCATTTACGCGCATATAAAGTACGGACTCGCGCCAACGAACAACACCCGTCACCTGCTGGACAAGATATTTACGAATCGTCTCCGGATCCGTGACCATATCAGCCGAAACATTACAAACAACGGGTATAGATGGGGCTCGTAAAGTCACAGAAGCCAAAGCTTCGGCCATGGCATCCGCCGCAGGAGCCATTAATGAGCAATGGAAAGGGGCTGACACTGGTAACAATACAGCTCGCTTTGCCCCTTTGGCTTTTGCAATTTCCAAACAACGTTCAACAGCAGCTTTGTGACCACTAACAACAACCTGCCCAGGCGCATTATCATTCGCAGCGGAGCAAACTTCACCCTGCGCTGCTTCTTCTGCAACAGCTTGAGCGTCTTCAAAATCCAACCCAAGAAGAGCCGCCATAGCGCCCTCACCAACAGGAACGGCCAGTTGCATTGACTGACCACGTAGTTTCAGCAAACGTGCTGCATCAGCCAACTCTAGGGTGCCAACGGCCGTTAATGCTGAATACTCACCAAGAGAATGTCCCGCAACAAAAGCAGCATGATCACTCAAGGATAAGCTACCTTCGTTCTGCAACACACGGGTCACTGCTGTGCTTACCGCCATCAAAGCAGGTTGGGCATTTTCTGTAAGCGTGAGTTCGTCAATTGGTCCCTCAAACATCAAGGCTGATAACTTTTGCCCAAGAGCTTCATCAACTTCTTCAAAAACTTCGCGGGCTACTGGAAAAGCTTCCGCTAGCTCTTTCCCCATTCCAACGGCCTGAGATCCCTGCCCAGGAAAAACAAATGCACGCTTCATTATAATCTCCTTATTAAACGCGCTGATGTCTTGGTGTAACAACGCTGCATTACACCCGCCTGCCCAATCAAACCGTCAAGACTTTAATCTGTTGATGAACAAACAACATTCAGGGTATTTGTGTTGCCCCAGAAATAGCCTTCTACAGTTGATTATGCAACGGCATGAGTACCTAATAATTTTCAAGGGCGAAACCATACAATAAAGACATAGGCATAATCGTATCTTTTCAATCAGTTAGTTGCCACACACACTATAGAGCTTGACCCGCGCAGCAAGATCGCTATATTCCGCACGTTAATCCGCACTAAATCAACTCCTTGCTGGTGACCTCTAGCGGAAACAAGGACACCAGCTCCGGGTATAGGTTTTCCTCTACCCACAAAGCCGTGAGGAGTAACTATGGCTTTTTATGAATGTGTATATATCGCACGTCAGGACATCTCGTCCTCTCAGGTCGATACACTCACTGAGCAGTTTACTGCTATTATCACCGAAAATGGTGGTTCTGTTGCTAAGACCGAATACTGGGGTCTGCGTAACATGGCCTATCGCGTTAAGAAAAATCGCAAAGGTCATTACGTTCTTCTCAACATCGATGCTCCATCTGCAGCGGTCCAGGAAATGGAACGTGTTATGCGCTTGAACGACGATGTTCTTCGTACACTAACTATCAAAGTTGATGTACTCGAAGAAGAGCCTTCTGTCGTCATGCAAAACCGTGGCAGCCGTGATGAGCGCGGTGGTCGTGGTGGTCGTGGTGGTCGTGATGACCGCGGCGGTGATCGTGGTGGCCGCGGTGGTGATCGTGGTGGTCGTCCTCCTCGTGAGGGTGGTGATCGCGCTCCTCGTGAAGCAACAGCTAGCTAAGGAAGAGAAACATGGCCGTTCAAATCGTTAGCCAGGGCGTTGGTTCACGTCGCCCATTTAACCGTCGCCGTAAAAGCTGCCCGTTCGTTGGTGCAAACGCACCAAAGATCGACTACAAAGACACACGTCTTCTGCAGCGTTTCATCTCTGAGCGCGGTAAAATTGTACCAAGTCGTATAACTGCAGTATCTGCAAAGAAACAGCGCGAGCTTGCAAAAGCTATCAAACGTGCTCGCTTCCTTGCTCTATTGCCATACTTGATCGGGTAAGAAGGAGATTTTATCATGCAAGTCGTCCTTCTAGAACGCATCGAAAAACTTGGTCAAATGGGTGATGTTGTCACCGTGAAACCTGGTTATGCTCGTAACTTCCTGCTTCCAAAGCAGAAAGCTATGCGCGCAACTAAATCAAATCTTGAACACTTCGAAAACCAGCGTGCTCAGCTGGAAGCAGACAACCTCAAGCGTCGCGAAGAAGCCGAACAGGTTTCTGGTAAGCTTGAAGGCCTAACTGTTTCCCTGATTCGTCAGGCTGGTGATTCCGGGCAGCTTTACGGTTCTGTAAACACTCGTGATATCGCTGAAGCAGTTACTGAAGCTGGCATCACTGTTGCTCGCTCTCAGGTTGTTCTCAACAAAGTTATCAAAACTCTTGGTCTGCACGACGTTAAAGTTATGCTACACCCAGAAGTTACCGTTAACATTGTTGTTAACACTGCACGTTCTGCTGAAGAAGCTGAGCTACAGCTTAGCTCTGGCGGTGCTGTTTCCAATGAGGAAGCCGCTGAAGAACGTGAAGCTGTTGCAGAAGTAGTTGAAGAAGAAATCACAGAAGAAGAAACAGAAGCGTAAGTCTTCTTTTCTCACTTTTGAGTTTTATGAGACGGCACCTTTCGAGGTGCCGTTTTCATTTCCAACCTGTACTTCTCATCCCTAAAGAGCTACATTCCTCTGCGCTCTTTTTTTGCCCTGAACAGGGAACAAAAAACAGATATGATCAAGCGCTTGTTGATAATAATTTTCTAGATTCGAGGCCATGGAAGATCACGCGATTCCTCCCTTTGATGTTTCAGACATCCCCTTTGATGATGGACAAGAACTCCGCTCTCCTCCTCATAATTACGAGGTTGAGCAAGCTCTGTTAGGCGCAGTACTGTCTAACAACAAAGCTTTTGAAAGAATCTCTGATTTCCTCCTTCCTGTTCATTTTGCTGATCCTGCTCATGCTGAGATTTATCATGCCTGCAAAACACTCATTGAACGCGGACAACTGGCAAACGCTACGACTCTAAAGAACTTTTTTGCAAGCAACGGTAACTTGGAAGAGTTGGGCGGCACGAGCTACCTGGCTGAGCTTCAAAGCAACGTTGTTACAATCATCAATGCGTCTGAATACGGCAAGATCATTCACGACCTCTATATCCGTAGAGAGCTAATTGATCTTGGCGAAGAGGTCGTCAATCATGCCCACACACATGAGTTAGAACTTTCAGCGACCCAGCAAATTGAGGGCGCAGAGCAAAAGCTCTATCGTTTGGCAGAAGAAGGTCAGACCGAAGGCGGCTTCGTATCATTTGCTGATGCGCTTGCAACATCAATGAATTACATCGATGTTGCCATGAAACAGGGCGATGGTATTTCCGGCGTATCAAGTGGTCTGCGTGATGTTGATAAACTTCTTGGTGGCTTCCACCATTCTGATCTGATTATCCTGGCCGCTCGCCCGTCCATGGGTAAAACCGCCTTTGTAACAAACATCGCCTTTAACATCGCGCAAGCAACCAAATCCGGGCACAATGCCGAAGGCGATGAAGTCGACATTCCGATGTCAGTTGCTTTCTTTTCATTGGAGATGTCAGCAGATCAGCTGGCGAGCAGGATTTTGTCTTCTGCGGCGGAAACACCATCGCATTTAATGCGTAAAGGTGAGCTAACTGAAGATCAGTTCGAGCACGTCTTTCAGATCAGTCGTGCCCTATCCAACTATAAGCTCTTTATTGATGACACACCGAACCTGACAATACCGGGGCTTCGAAATCGTGTCAGGCGTCTGAAAAGACAACATGGTTTGGATATTATTATCGTCGATTACCTACAGCTGATGTCAGGTGCTCCCGGCGGCAAAAGCGATAGCCGTGTTCAGGAAGTTTCAGAAATTTCACGTGGCCTGAAAGGGATTGCGAAAGAGATGAATGTACCCGTCATCGCGCTTTCCCAGCTTTCCCGTCAAACAGAACAACGCGAAGACAAACGTCCCCAGCTCTCTGACCTTCGTGAATCCGGCTCGATTGAACAGGATGCTGATGTTGTGATCTTCCTCTATCGTGATGAATATTACATTGCCCGTGAAAAACCGGGACAAGGTGCCGATGATTCAACCGATAGATTTCACGAAAAACTGGCCAATCACGAAGCACGTCTGGATGCAGCCAGAAACAAAGCCGAGATGATTGTCGGTAAACAACGTCACGGCCCTATTGGCTCTGTTGAACTCCACTTTAATGGCGAGTTTACGAAATTCTCTGACCTGGCAGAGGAAGACCAACTTCCTGAAAGCTATTAATTTCCCTGATTAATACAAATAACCCAACACTTTGCACTGGCCTAGATTGACGCAAAAGAAGACCTTAGGTATTGTGCCTACCCTATTAGAGGCAATTTTCTAATCGCACGTTCGCAAATAAAGTTGCCTTTAATAGTGAAGCGGATAAATCCTTGGGGGAAGGAAATTCTGGACAAATCAAGCTCAATACTCGTTACAGTCTGATTCAACAGCTTTTCAATAGATCTCAATTTAATCATCTCAATCTCTGTTCATAACGGTAAAATGTATGCCCATTCTTCAACCTCTTGGTAATCTTACTCTACGTTTTTTGGAGATTGTCGGGCGTCTTTCCATTTTTGCTGGAACAGCAATTTCGCATTGCTTTCGGCCCCCCTTCTATCCGAAGCTTATCCTGAAGCAGATGATCGAGGTTGGGTATTATTCTCTCCCCGTCGTTGGTCTGACCGCAATCTTTACCGGTATGGTTCTCGCGCTGCAAAGCTACACTGGTTTCGCACGTTTTTCTGCTGAAAGCGCTATCCCAAACGTCGTTATCGTCTCGATCACCCGTGAACTTGGCCCTGTGTTAGCCGGTTTGATGGTTGCTGGTCGCGTTGGCGCCGCCATGGCTGCCGAAATTGGTACGATGCGGGTTACAGAACAAATCGACGCCCTATACACCCTAGCAACAAACCCTTTTAAATACCTTATTGCTCCCCGTGTTATCGCAGGGGTGTTAACGCTTCCCCTCCTCGTACTTGTTGCAGATACAATTGGTGTTTTCGGGGGATATCTCGTTTCCGTACACAAGCTTGGTTTTAACCCGGCAACTTACATCAAGAACACCATTGATTTCATGGAAAATCTTGATGTTATCTCTGGCCTTGTCAAAGCAGCAGCCTTTGGATTTATTATTACCTTGATGGGGTGTTACCACGGTTTCCATTCAAGAGGTGGCGCACAAGGCGTGGGCGCAGCGACCACAAACGCGGTTGTATCCGCTTCTATCCTCATTCTCACCTTCAACTACATCATAACTGAGTTGTTTTTCTCAATATGAGCAACAAAACAGATATACCCGGCAAGGACATCAGAATAAAGATCAGGGGACTGACCAAAGCCTTTGGCCCCAAAGTCATCCTCAACAATCTGGATCTGGATGTTTACGCAGGCGAATCCCTTGTTGTCATAGGTGGCTCGGGGACAGGAAAATCTGTGCTGTTAAAGTGCATTCTAGGTTTATTACGGCCTGATGCTGGAACTGTAGAGATCAATGGACAAAACATCGTTGGCCTCAACAGTGATGACATGGAAAAGGTACGCCGAAAGTTTGGCATGCTTTTTCAATATGCCGCCCTTTTTGATTCACTCACCATCCTCGACAATGTTGCATTCGGTTTGATCCAAGCTCACGGTGTTCCTAAAAAAGAGGCACATCGTATCGCCCTTGAAAAACTATCCGCAGTTGGATTGGGGGAACGTTTTGCAGCTAAGTTTCCTGCTGAACTTTCGAGCGGCATGAAAAAGCGGGTTGGCCTTGCACGCGCAATTGCGACAACACCAGAGACCCTGTTCTTTGATGAACCAACAACGGGTCTGGACCCTGTCATGGGCGACGTCATTGATCAGTTGATAGTTAAGTCTGTTAAGGAACTTGGCGCAACAGGTCTAACAATTACGCACGACATGGATTCAGCAAAACGAATTTCTGATCGTATCGCCATGCTCTATGACGGCAAGATCACATGGGTTGGCCCAACAGACGAACTCGAGAAAACTGATAATCCTTATGTCCATCAATTTATAAATGGACTATTAGACGGACCGATAAAAGTCAGCCTTGCCCATAATGATTGACCAACAGCCTAATACCCTTATCAAGCCCGTCTTAAGTCGGGTAAATTAAAAACGGCACCACGATAAATTCAGGAGATCCCTTTGGCCCGCCCCGTAATTCGCTACGTTTGTCAGTCCTGCGGTGCTGACTATGCAAAATGGTCAGGGAAATGTGATTCCTGTGGCGAGTGGAACTCTATCACAGAAGAAGCTGGGTCATCATCCCCCGTTCCAGGTGGCCTTGGTAAAAAGAATGTCCGTAAAGGCAAACAAATTGAGTTTGTTAGCCTAGAGGGTACAAGCAAGCCCGTTCCCAGAATGATCAGTAAAAACCTTGAATTCGATCGGGTTTGTGGTGGCGGACTCGTTCCAGGCTCAGCCGTTTTGATCGGTGGAGACCCAGGCATTGGGAAATCAACGCTTCTCACCCAGATATTAGCAGCCCTCACAACAAGCGCAGGTGTTAAGTGTGTTTACATCTCTGGCGAGGAAGCCATTGATCAGGTCCGTCTGAGAGCCCGTCGTCTGGGTTTGAAAGGCGATGATTTTCTACTCGCCTCGGCAACGTCTGTTCGTGACATCGCCACCACACTTGATGAACATGACGCTCCACAAGTTGTCGTTATCGATTCTATACAAACAATGTTTGTGGACAGCCTGGATTCTGCCCCCGGAACAGTTTCTCAAGTGCGGGCATCGGCCCAAGAACTGATCCAACTGGCCAAGGCACGGGGCTTTAGCGTTTTACTGGTTGGTCACGTCACAAAAGAAGGCGTCATTGCCGGGCCGAAAGTTCTGGAACACATGGTTGATACCGTTCTTACTTTTGAAGGGGAACGCGGGCATCATTTCAGAATCTTACGCGCCGTAAAAAACCGTTTTGGTCCAACGGATGAAATTGGCGTCTTCGAGATGTCAGAACAAGGGCTTGAGCAAGTTTCAAATCCCTCAGCGCTCTTTCTTGCAGAACGGCGTGGCAATGTTACAGGCGCAGCCGTTTTTGCAGGGCTGGAAGGCACGCGCCCAGTTCTCGTCGAAATACAAGCACTTGTCTCTCCCTCACAACAGGCAAACCCAAGACGCGCAGTTGTCGGTTGGGATTCTGGTCGATTGGCAATGATCCTCGCTGTTCTGGAAGCTAGATGTGGTCTCGTACTCGCCGGGAATGAAGTTTATCTAAATGTTGCCGGGGGTCTGCGGATCGGAGAACCAGCAGCAGATATGGCCGTTGCTGCCGCTTTAATTTCAGCAGCCATGGACATTCCCGTCCCCGAAGATACTGTTGTATTTGGGGAAATTGGCCTTTCAGGTGAAATCAGGGCCGTCAACCAATCTGAAAGCAGGTTAAAAGAAGCCACAAAGCTTGGTTTTAAAAATGCAATAATTCCGCCTATTCGTGCAAAGAAGAATTGTAATAAGGCCGCTTCGGGGTTAGATACAAGACAGATTGAACATCTGCAGGATCTGGTTGCATTGTTTGCGGCTAAATCAGTCAAGAAAACTGCGGGTGGCTAACCGGCAAAATTGTTAGGTATTGATGGAAAACTTACCCATCTCACTCTTCGATGTCGCTGTAATTGGCATCATTGTCGTCTCAGGTCTCTTTGCTCTGTTTCGGGGTTTCGTGCACGAAGTCCTATCTGTAGCATCATGGATTGGTGCAGGCTTTGTCACCCTTTGGACATTCCATCCTCTACTACCCTACGTACAGCAATTTATTAACATCCCCTTTGTTGCTGAAATCGTCACCGGGTTTGCTCTTTTTGTGATTACCCTTGGCCTTTTCATGGTAATGATCAGAGCTATCTGTCGACATGTCCGGGAAAGCACATTTGGTCCTCTTGACCGCTCGCTCGGTTTTCTATTCGGGCTAGTACGCGGTGGAATAATTGTCAGTATAACCTGGATTGCACTCTTTGTATTTCTCATGCCAGAAAAAGAGGGCTGGCCAGAGGATGTTCAACGGGCAAAAACACGACCCTCGATTCAGCAAGCTTCAGCAATCTTAGTAAAAGCTTTACCTGAAAAATTTCATAATGAGACCATTAGACAGGTTCTCAAGCAGGCCGAGGCTGCCCGACAAACCTATAATGCGACACAAACTTATCAACGTTTGATAAGCCCGGAATCAAAATCCTCATCAGATAGCGAAGATGCTTCTGGCTATAACGATGAGATGCGTTCACAAATGCAAAAGACCATAGATGCCGTAAGTGGCAGCGAATAACGGATTTATTACTGAGTTCAGGAAAGCGAAAGCCATGACACTCGAAGATTTTCATGATGATGATAAGCTCCACGAAGAATGCGGTGTTTATGCCGTGCATGGACACGAAGGGGCTGCGGCTCTTGTTACTCTGGGCCTTCATGCTCTTCAGCATCGAGGACAAGAAGCGGCTGGCATCATCAGCTATGATGGTAATGAGTTTTATAACCATCGTGCCCTGGGGCATGTCGGCGATAACTTTTCATCACAGGAAGTTATCGAACGCCTGAAGGGGCATGTATCTATCGGGCACACGCGCTATTCTACTACTGGCGAAACAGCTTTGCGAAACGTGCAACCCCTCTTTGCTGACCTTCACGACGGTGGCTTTGCACTTTGCCATAATGGAAATCTGACAAACTCTCAAAAAATCCGTGACCAATTGGTCATGCGTGGCTCCATCTTTCAGTCAACAATGGACACCGAGGTGATTTTACACCTCGTCGCAACCTCTATTCAGGATACCATTGTTGGCAAAGTTACTGATGCCATTCAGCGTATTGAGGGTGCCTACGCCCTTCTATGCATGACGAAAGAAGGCGTTATCGCCGTCCGCGACCCCCATGGGATCAGACCTTTGGTTCTTGGCGAACTAGAGGGCGGTTATGTCGTCGCCTCCGAGACCTGTGCTCTGGACATTATCGGGGCAAACTTCATTCGGGATGTTGATCCCGGTGAGATGATTGTCATTAATGATGACGGTGTTCAGTCCCTGCGTCCTTTTCCGCCAACACGTCAGCAAACATGTATTTTCGAATATATCTATTTTGCCCGGCCAGATTCAGTCATTGATGGTGTCAGTGTTTACGATGCACGTAAAAACATCGGGAAAGAACTGGCACAAGAAAGTCATGTAGAATCAGATGTTGTTGTTCCGGTCCCGGATTCAGGTGTTCCCGCCGCGATCGGCTATTCACAAGAATCCGGTGTTCCTTTTGAACTCGGCATAATTCGAAATCACTATGTCGGCCGGACCTTTATTGAACCAGGCCAACAGATCCGAAATCTTGGCGTAAAGCTGAAGCACAATGCAAACAAAGCCGTTCTTGAAGGAAAGCGCGTCATTCTTGTAGATGATTCGCTGGTGCGCGGAACGACCTCTATCAAGATCGTCGAGATGGTAAAAGCTGCTGGCGCGAAAGAAGTCCACATGCGCATCGCCTCTCCGCCGATTGGATATCCATATTTCTATGGCATTGATATTTCACAATCCAAAGAGTTGCTTGCTGCCCAAATGGATCTGGAAGAAATGGCCAAGCATATTGGTGTTGATAGCCTCGCATTCTTAACCATTGACGGTATGTACCGTGCGATGGGCAAAGAAGGGCGTAATCCAGAGGCACCTCAGTATTGTGATGCACCTTTTACCGGGCACTATCCAACTCAGATCGACGACTATAAAGATCACGTCGTTGACGTGCCAAGATTTATGCAATCAAAAAAAGCCGGGTAGGACGTTTTTCATGAAGAATGCAGATAACGGGCGGCTTGAAGGCCGGATCGCACTTATTACAGGTGCGTCTCGTGGTATTGGACGCGCTGTTGCCAAACGCTTTGCACAAGAAGGGGCTCAACTCTTGCTCATGGCCAGAACAGTTGGTGCCCTTGAAGAAATTGATGATGAGATTCGCTCTGAAGGCGGTAAAAACCCTATCCTCATTCCACATGATCTTAAAAACATGGATGGCCTAGATCAACTAGGCGCATCACTATACGATCGCTATGGCAAACTTGATATCCTCGTTGGAAATGCAGGATCACTTGGTCCGCTATCCCCCATTGGTCATATCAAACCCAAGATCTGGCAAGAGACTTTTGATATCAATGTCACCGCGAACTATCGTCTCATCAGAAGTCTTGACCCTTTGCTAAAGAAATCAGACGCGGGTCGAGCTATCTTTGTCACGACAGGATCAACAGCCAAAGCCTATTGGAGTCTTTATAAAGCCTCTAAAGCTGCTCTGAATACTTTGGTTCAGTCCTATGCCTGTGAAATTGAAAAAACGAACGTCAAAGCTAATCTGATTTCACCCGGACCAATCAGAACAACAATGCGGGAAAAAGCTTTCCCCGGCGAAGACCCTATGACACTCAGAGCACCAGAAGAGATCACTGATACTTTTGTTGATCTGGCTTCTGTCGACTGTACCTTGAATGGACAGTTTATTGATATCAGAGAAGAATAGCTTGTCCTGACTACTTACCAAAAAAGGCTCCTTACCGGAGCCTTTTTTATTACCTTTTAAGTCTTCTTTTTCTTACCTGCATAGGGATTATCTCCCTTTTTCATATGCATACGAAGGGGAACCCCTGGCATATCAAAGGTTTCACGGAGATTGTTCTCCAAAAACCTTGTATAGGATGCAGGAAGATCCTCTGGCAAGGAACAGGAAATCGCAAAAGTCGGTGGCCGTGTCCGGGCCTGAGTAATGTATTTCAACTTGATGCGTCGTCCACCCGGCGCAGGCGGTGGATGGCGTTCAATCAACTCTGCAAGCCATCTGTTTAGACCAGCTGTTGGCAAACGAATATTCCAGACATCATAAATATCAAAGACAGTATCCAACATCTTATTCAGCTTGTGCCCCTTAAGGGCAGATATTGTCACGACAGGAATGCCTTTGACCTGTGGCAGCGATGTTTGAAGGCGATCTTTCACCAGCTGCATAACTTCATCTTTGTCTTTACAGGTATCCCATTTATTCACAACGATAATAAGCGCACGTCCCTCATCAATTACCGTTCGGGCGATCGTTAAATCCTGCTTTTCCAAGACACCATCAGCGTCCAAAACCAGAGCAACAACCTGTGCATATTTCAAAGCACGAATGGTATCAGAGGCAGAAAGTTTTTCCACTTTATCTTCGATTTTAGATCGACGACGAAGCCCTGCTGTATCAACAAGTTTAAGGGGCTTTCCCCGATATTCCCATTCAATGGAAATTGCATCCCGTGTGATCCCCGCTTCAGGACCCGTCAACAACCTGTCTTCATCAATCAGCTTATTGATTAGCGTAGATTTACCAACGTTCGGGCGTCCGACAATGGCAAGCTGCAGAGGTCCGCGCTCGGCCTCATCATCTTCCAAAACCTCTAATTCGTCCTCAGAGTATTCATCTTCGTCTAAATTATCCTGATCTTCGGATTGGGCTTCATCATCTAGACTATTTGTCGAACCTGAATCTGTTTTTGACTTCTCAAATACTTCTGACGATGCCTTTGATTCCGCGGCACGTGTCATATGCTCTTTGATAACATCATAGAGATCACTGCTGCCCAAACCATGTTCGGCAGAAAATGGAATAGGCTCACCAAGACCTAATGAATAGGCTTCCATAAGCCCCTGTTCGCCAACCCTGCCCTCGCACTTGTTTGCCATCAACGCGATAGGTGTTTTTCCACGACGAAGGTATTTTGCAAAATGCTCATCAATTGGCATAACACCCACACGGGCATCAATAACCATAATAACAAGATCAGCGTCTTCAACAGCACGTTCAGTTTGCCTGCGCATACGCGCTTCCAGACTGCCATCAAAAGCTTCTTCTAAACCTGCAGTATCAATAATTCGAAACCGACAATCAAAAAGATAGGCATCACCTTCTCTTCGATCCCGGGTTACCCCAGGTTGATCGTCAACAAGAGCAAGCCGTTTTCCAACAAGTCGATTAAAGAGTGTAGATTTGCCCACATTGGGACGCCCTACAATAGCGACCGTAAAAGTCATTTTGTTTGTCTTTCTTCTCGCGCTTTAGCCCCAAGGGCTTATTGCATCGCGATAATTTCTGCTTCAGCAGTCAGGAAATACAAGCTATTCCCAACAACAACCGGAGGCATAGCAGCTCCGTCAGGAAGCTCAAGATATCCGAGGATATCGCCGGTATAAGGTGATAAAGAAATTGCCTCGCCATGAGATCCGGCAATAATCAAACGGTCACTTGCCAATACAGGGCCTTGCCATGCAATCAGCCCTTTACGATCTTCGGGATCGGCAAAACGTGGTAAAGACTGGATCCAGCGAATACGGCCATCTTGCCTTCTGACAGCCGCAATCTGCGAGTCATTCGTCAAAACATAAATAAACTCACCCGCAACCCATGGCATCTGTACGCCGCCAATATCGGTATCCCAAAGACGTACACCTTCCTTGAGATCAATAGCAACCATCCGACCAGAGTGACTTATGGCAATTACCCTGTCTCTGTCAATAACTGGCATCGCTTTAATATGGGCGAGATCGGTCAACGGGTCAGTCTTTTTGACAGAAGAAAGGTTCAGGTTCCATTCCTCGTCCCCTTCGATCACGTCAATGGCAACAATCTCGCCTGAAGAATAAGGCACCACCAGTTTACGTCCGGCAATTGCGGGGCTCGCCCCACCAAGCAAACTGGTTTCAGATTGAAGACCGATATGGCTCCATAAACGACGGCCATCATCAGCAGCAAGGGAAAGGGTTTGGTTATCAAGCGTTACAATGAAAACACGGCCGCCGTTGACTGTTGGTGCGGCCCTGATCGGAGCAGGTGCATCCTGAGACCAAATGACATCACCAGAACGGACATCCAGAGCAAAAATCCTAGCAAACCCAGTAGAAACAAAAATTCGACCATCCGCATAGGCAATACCGCCCCCGAAGAAACCATCATCTTCATCATGCGGATCAAGATCTTTTTCCCAGTAAACTCGACCCGTCAGGCGATCATAGGCCTTTACCGTCGAACGGGAATCCATTGTAAAGAGAACAGATTCGACAACAAGCGGTTGAGCGAGGATCAGCTCATCGCCATCGCTTTCTTCACCAATATCATCACTCCAGCTTTCTCGGGGTAGATCCCCTAAAGAAAGATGGAACATTGCATGGGCAGGGTTGCCACCATTATGAGTCCAATAGGTATTCATGAAAGGTTGGGGCAAAACAATTCGCTGGTCGCTTATTGATGGATCAGCCTGTAACCCTTTATCAACAGATTGAATAGAAATACGTGCACCAGGTAAAGGCGGAGCTTCGTCTTCGCCCCACCACTCATCGGCCAAACTGCACCCAGAAAGAACAAAGCCCAGACCAAGTATCAACAGGCTTTTACGCATCCCCATCCCCATCTATTTTACTCCGCCAAGCTCTCTAGTATTTGACTAGAACGACTTTTGATTCCATTTGGTGTATCAACATCATCGATAAGCTGTTGAAAAAGTGCTTTAGCTGCTGTGTTGTCACCTTCGCGTAAAGCAACAATAGCCTGTAGTTCAATAGCACTATAACGGAATGCCCCGTTTGCAACAGCTAAACCGGCCAAGCGTTGCTTCACATCAGCAAGATCACCATCTGCAACCAAATGCATCGCCGCGAGTAAAGAAGCCACATCTTTTAGCGTAGAGAGTGGTGGACTGCTTGCCGCAATTTCATCCCAAACCTTAACCGCAGCTGTTGTGTCGCCAGCTTCGACAAGAAGACGGGCCTGTTCAAAGCGAGCCAACGTCCCGTAACCATCATCACTTTGAGCCAAAGGTGTTAACACCTTCTCTGCTTCATCAGCTTTACCAGCCTGGGACAACTCCAACGCTGCTGCAAAAGTTGCAGATTTTTCGGCTTGGACTGTGCTTTTATAACTTTCCCAGCCTTGGAAACCAGCTGTTGCCGCAACGACAAGAACAGCTGCACCAATCGCCCACTTACCATATTTTTTCCAAAGAACTTCAACGCGTTCACGTTTCAGATCTTCTTCAACTTCCTGAAAAATATCAGCCACGAATTAATTATCCCTCGTTTTGGCGTACTGCCATTAGCGTAAAACTTTTTTCAAAGCTCACGGCTAATCAGTCATCACTCGAAATTCGTTGAACTTTATATAGAAACTTTACTCTTACAACAATCGCAATCATCAAATAAGAAGATACACGATCGAAGATCATCGTCTAATTTCCTAATAATTTATTTACGAAGATGCCGTAGACTTCGCAAATAGGTATATTACCGACCTAATGATCGGCTTTAAACTAGGCAAAATTATGAAACGTCTCTTAAGTGCATTATTGATAAGTATTACCGCGGCAATCTCGTTAGCCGGATGTAGCTTAACGGACCCCGTAACAGCCGCGGCCAGCGTTGGGACACTTGTCCATACAGATAAAACCATCACAGACCATTTTGTTAGCTGGGCAATGGCTAAAGACTGTTCCATTGTCTATTCGTCAAAAGGTGAACCCTATTGTAGAGATGAACAGCTGGAAAATGGGTTGGCGAATTCTGGTTACGAAAACTTGTATTGCTACCGTAATATTGGTGGTGTGACCTGCTATGAAAGCCCCTATCAGGAAGCTAGCTCACAAACAACGATATACCATAGTAAACAAACGCCACCATCAAACGTAGCATCAGGGAATTAACGTGCTAAGTGATTAGGCAAACCGCTTTGGACTATATGGGGAAAGGTCAAAAGATGACTTCTTTCCTCCGACTATAGAAGAAACTACTTTTCCTGTAATTCCCCCCAAGGTTAGCCCTACGTGCTGGTGTCCAAAAGCGAGTATGATGTTCCTATTTTCCGGAGAAGGGCCTATCACAGGTAACGCATCTGGCATTGATGGCCTAAACCCCAGCCATTCACTCTGACGTTCTCCCAAATCTGATAGTGCTATTTTAGCCGTTCTTTCCAGATAATTCATCAAGCTTTCAGTATAATTCTTTTGTAATCCACCAAGCTCTACAGTACCCGCTATACGTACCTGATCGCTCAATGGTGTCATATAAAATCCTTTTTCCGCCCACCCTACAGGACGGCTAAGAGATGCGTTCTGTGCATCGAGCATAATGTGGTAACCACGTTCTGTATCCAACGGCATCTTCCCAACAAGAGAAGGAAGCAAATCCAGTGAATACGCACCTGCCGCGACAACACTTTTTTGAACGAGAAATTCCACATTTTCGCACTGGACGCGCACGTTTTGATCACCAGAACTTTCCAGTTTTTTAACATTTTCCAGAAAAACGGCCCCTCCTTGACTTACAAAATGCTCTGTTAATCGCTCAATCAATTTCCCTGGATACAAAAACTGAAACGATTTATCAAAAAACACTCCCTTATAAAATATGTTCGTCAAGCTTGGTTCCAGTTCATATATTTCACCAGCCTCGACTTCACGAAGGGACACGCCACGTTCTTGTCTGGCTAAAATATCTGAATTTGCGGCTCTATAGCCTTTTTCAGTATTATATAAATAAAGACAGCCCTGTCGTTGAATAAGATCTTTCGCACCAGCGTCTTCTATTAAGGGCATCAGGCCACTTTCTGCTTTCGAAAGCAGCACCGCCAAAGCATTAATAATGCGTGTAACTTCTTTTGGCCGACAATGGGATATAAACTGGCTAAGCCAAGGAAACATCCGATAAATATAATTCCACTTTACGGCAAAAGGACTATTCTTGCTCAGAACCATGGCAGGAACTTTAAATGGTAATGACGGAGAATTAATTGGTATGCAGGCATAATCCGCAAAGGTACATGCACTTCCGCTGGCAGTACTGTTACCCGGAGAACAGCGATCAATAATACAAACTGAATACCCGCTCTTCTGGAGCCATAGAGCAGAAGAAATGCCAACCATACCCCCGCCAATTACGGCAACATCGTATTTCTTTATTTCTCTAGGATTAGACATACAACTCTCTACAAAATATGCGATGACAATTCAGACCTAGCCAATTAACCAGAAGCTAAATCAATATCGGGATAAAATCTGAATAGATCAACATCTTTGGCAGATATCATTCAGGCTTATTGCCCCGGAATGCTTCGGCTATTAGGTATGGACCTTCTCATAAAAATCAGCCAACCTATAAGAATGGATATTCGCTACATAAAGGGTGCTGAATGACCACTGTTTACTACCTGAACAAGGGGAAGAAAACCTCTCAACAAATCACCTTTAACAAACAAGAATTAGGGCAACTGTTATCAGTTTACAGCCAAAGGGTCGCCAAAGGAGAATGGCGAGACTATGCCATTGATATGTTAGGGGATTCCGCCGTTTTCTCCATCTTCAGACATGCACATGAAACCCCCTTATTTGCTGTCGTAAAGTCTATGGGGCATAAAAACCGTTATGAAGAATATACGGTGTTTAATGGACATAAAAAATTAAAAAGAACCCGAAATTTATCCGAAGCCCTCGAAGTTTTTAATAATATTCTTCATCCTGTTAGCTACTGATTAACGCCTGAGATTCTATAAATAAGTATAAGCATTAAAATATTTCTGTCGCCAAAACAGATCTGATTAATTTAATGCCTCAATCAAGGCAGACGTCAGCCCTGTGAATTAAATTTAATAAGTATGTAAGCTTTAAGGAAAAACTGTAAATGCTGGTTGCCGATAGTTTCACAAATGCACAAGCTTACGCAGAGCAAGCTATCACTATTATGGTACAAAGGGGTATCCCCTCTACCCCACCGAATTATACAATCTGGTATGATTATGTCAGTGGTAAAAATACTGATCTCAAAATTGCCGTCGATAAAATCATTCAGGACGAAAAGCAGTTTACTCCTGAAACCTGTAATGAACTGTATCAGCGGTTTTATCTCGCCGACACAACTCATGGCGCTCACCTGCAAGAAGCTGGAGAAAGAATACAAGATACGTTGGCCCAGGTAATCCAGCAGATCAGCGAAGCGGGAAGTGATAACGCGACCTATGGCGAAAAGATTACAAGCATTGCCGATGATATGGCCGGAGAAGACAACGCGTCGTCTTTACAGAATTTTGTAAAAGAAATCGTGCGCGAAACTGCCGAAATTACAGAAAAGAATAAAACTCTTCAAAGCCAGCTACAAAAATCATCAAGTGAAATCGATACGCTTCAGGAAAACCTGGAGAAAGTCAGAACGGAAGCCTTAACCGATGCACTGACGCAAATTGGAAATCGAAAGCTTTTTGATACAAATCTTAATAAAGAGGCAAAAAAAGCAGACGAAGAAAATTCCGACCTCTGCTTACTTCTAATGGACATTGATCTTTTTAAGAAGTTTAACGACACCTTCGGTCACAGAGTTGGTGATGAAGTCCTGAGAGTTGTTGCCCGCCAATTAAAAAGCGCTGTGAAGGGACAGGACACACCTGCTCGGTACGGAGGGGAAGAGTTTACATGCATCTTACCGAGCACAAGCCTTCACGATGCCACAAGCCTTGCAAACCAGATCCGTGAAAAAATCGCCAAACAAGTTTTACGAAACAAAAAAACGGGTCAAGAATTTGGTCGAATTACCCTTTCAATTGGCGTTTCAAAATACGTTAAGGGCGAATCCCTCGAAGGATTTATCCAACGTGCAGACGAAGCACTCTACAGAGCAAAAGACCAAGGCCGTAACCGCGTGATACAAGAAATTTCCTAAAACTCACAATCCCTGATTAGCTATATAAATACCTTATGATACCACTCTCCTTCAAAACAGCGATGTCTACAGACTTGGAAAAACTCATTTCAATTCGTATCGCAGTAATGAGAGAGAGTTTGGAGAATGTCGGGCGGTTCGATCCTGAGCGCGCACGTGAACGCTTTGCGAATAAATTCACCGCAGATAAAACAACACTTGTTTTACAGGGTGACGAAATCATCGGGTTTTATGTTCTTTTGGCGAGAGAGAATTACCTCTGGCTTGATCATCTTTATATAGATCCCGCCACACAAGGTGGTGGAGTGGGATCTTGCGTTATGAACAAAATAATTAAAATATCTAGGAGTAAAAAACTTCCCCTGAAACTCTGTGCATTAAAAGAAAGCAAGGCCAATAACTTTTACATAAAACACGGTTTCGAGCTTACTCATTCAGAAGAATGGGATAACTTTTATTCACGCCCATATTTGTAAGGAATTTCTTCAGCTTAATCCGAGCCACAGTTTCTTTGTTGGATAACTAATCCCTATCAGGATACAAAACCAACGGGCCCTACATTATCATCTTGGCCACTGACAATTTGCTCAATAACCCGTTCTGAACGTTCAAGGCGTTTGGTCAACTTTTCAATAACCTGCCATTGCTCTGCCAGCACATCACTGAGCTCTTGTATGGTTTTATCCTGCTCAGCGATATAACCTTCGAGAACATTCATACGATCATCTATCTCGGCCATTTCGTGTTCTTTCTACTTTGAACTCTATCCCAAACCATCATCTTGCTTTTGTAGCTATTTAAATAGCCTTTGTGCAAATGGTATATTAAACTTTATTTTGATAATTCTAGAAATATAGTTTAATATGAGCATAATCGAAAAAAGAGCGTTAAAAATGAATATAGAAACTGCCGCATCACAGATGGAAGCTTTGGGTAAGCCCAAAAGGTTAGATATATACCGGGCCCTCATTCGTGCAGGAAAAGAAGGGTTATCTGTCGGGGCTTTACAAGACAAACTGGGAATACCGGGTTCAACCCTGTCGCATCATCTAAAAACACTAATGATTGCGGACCTCATCACTCAGGAAAGGCAGGCGACAACCCTGATTTGCCGTGCCAACTACACCTCAGTACAGCAGCTGGTAGATTACCTCGTTTGCGAGTGTTGTATCGACTCATCTCAAGATAATGCGGACTGCGAAATCGATGCTTCACTTACATGCAGCTAAATGATCTCGATTGTCAGATATGCTATGCTCAACCACCAAAACGTTAAGGAGAAACCAGTGGAGAGAAAAATAGACGGATCAAAGGCAACGATGCCCGACAATCAAAAATGTTGCGGTGGAACGCCAGTAAGCAACACAGATGCCTGTTGTAAAGTGGATGAAGTTGCCAAAGAACAAGGCCAAAAAGGCTGTGGGTGCTCGTGTAGCTCCCCCAAAAGCGCTTAAATCGAGCCATAAATGAAAAAGGCGAAACACAGGGTTTCGCCTTTAACACAAACGTTTACCGTTAGATTTATTCCAACAGAATTATTCCCACTCAATAGTTCCTGGTGGCTTTGACGTGCAGTCATAGACCACCCGGTTAATTCCACGGACTTCATTGATGATGCGGTTTGTCACCCGCCCAAGGAACTCGTGGTCAAAGTGGTAATAATCCGCGGTCATCCCGTCGGTGGAGGTCACAGCCCGAAGAGCACAGACAAAATCGTAAGTCCGTGCATCCCCCATCACACCAACAGTACGCACGGGCAGCAACACAGCAAAAGCCTGCCAAATCTCATTATAGAGACCCGCTTTGCGAATTTCTTCAAGATAGATCGCATCAGCTTTACGCAGGATATCGCACTTTTCAGGCGTTAGCGGCTGTCCTGGGATACGGATTGCAAGACCAGGTCCCGGGAAGGGATGACGATCAACAAAGCTATCGGGCAACCCGAGTTCACGGCCCAAGCCACGAACCTCATCCTTGAAAAGTTCTCTGAGCGGCTCAACAAGCTTCATGTTCATGCGTTCAGGCAAGCCACCAACATTGTGGTGAGACTTGATGGTCACGCTTGGTCCACCTGTGAAAGAAACTGATTCAATTACATCTGGGTAGAGCGTTCCCTGAGCAAGGAAATCTGCGCCGCCAATTTTATTGGCTTCTTCCTCGAAAACATCAATGAAGAGGCCGCCAATGGTTTTACGTTTTTTCTCTGGATCAAACTCATCCCCAAGGGCCGCAAAGAAACGATCAGCGGCATTCACGTGGACCAGCTCAATATTGTAGTGATCTTTAAAGAGAGTAACCACCTGCTCGGCTTCGCCCATACGCATAAAGCCGGTATCAACGAAGACGCAAGTCAGCTGCTCACCAATGGCTTCGTGTAAAAGAACGGCAACAACAGAACTGTCTACACCACCAGAAAGACCACAGATAACTTTACCGTCACCGACTTGTTCGCGGATGGCCTCTACCTTTTGATCTTTAAAGGCAGCCATTGTCCAATCGCCAGTACAGCCCGCAACGCCGTGGGTGAAGTTCTTCAAAAGCTGCGCACCATGCGGCGTGTGATAGACTTCCGGGTGGAACTGAACCGCGTAAAACTTTTTATCATCGTTGGCAACAGCGGCACAAGGCGCGCCCTCAGAGGTTGCAACAACCCTAAAGCCCGATGCTAGCTTACCAACACGGTCACCGTGGCTCATCCAGACCTGTTCCTGGGTGCCAACACCCCATACACCATGGAAAAGGGCACAGTCTTCGGTAATATCAATAATCGCCCGACCAAATTCCTGATGGTCAGAAGTTTCAACTTTACCGCCAAGCTGTTCCATCATGGTCTGCTGACCATAACAAATTCCCAACACAGGCACGCCCATTTCAAACACCTTTGTCGGTGCAGACGGGGCATCATCCCAAGTTACAGAGGCAGGACCACCGGAAAGGATGATGGCTTTTGGCGCATAGGCATCCAGAAAAGCATCATCTATGGCGTTAAAAGGATGGATCTCGGAATAGACGCCGCTTTCACGCACACGACGTGCAATCAGCTGGGTAACCTGAGACCCAAAATCAATAATGAGAATACGATCAGTCATGGATGGAACTCATGCTCCGCAATAAGCCCGACACCATCATTGGCAAATCCAATCAAAGGTATCCAGGGCACGTTCAATTTCACGTCCCTTACCTGCCGGAAAGCGCGACAAATGTCAAAGACAGAAACAGCTCTTTTGCCTGTTTGAGGCTCTTTTTACAGTAAGCCATAAAAATCGCGTTTCTCTTTTCGTCGCCATTTTTTGAGCTACGAAAGAAAAACATCCAAAAACGAAACTATCCAGCGACCTAGAATATGATCCGGGTTTGAGTAGATCAGCTTTACGGTCATAAGAATCGACGTCACGACCAAAAGCGGCCGAATAATCCGCGCGCCGTGCTTCATGGTCATCTGCGCGCCAAGATAACCACCGATCACGGATCCACAGGCCATGATCAAACCAACAGACCACACCAGACTGTCACCAAGGATGAAAAACAACAGCGAGGCAAAGTTACTGGTGAAGTTCAACAGCTTCGCATGCGCGGTGGCTTTGAGGATGTTGTACCCAAGCAGGGTCACTATGGCCAAAGTGAAGAACGACCCCGTGCCGGGACCGAAAAAACCGTCGTAAAACCCAATGCCCGTGCCAAAAAAGAACGCAAAGACATTACGGCTGATCCGTTGGTGACGATCTTCATCCCCCAGCTTGCGCTGAAACAGGAAATAGATCGCGATTGCAATCAGCAAAAAGGGAATGGCATTGACCAGAAAGCTGCTATCAACCGACCGTAAAACAAGCACGCCAGATGCCGCCCCGATAAAGGTCAGAACAATCGGCAGTATCCACGCCTTGATATCCAGATGACCTTTGCGGATAAAACTAAGCGTTGCTGAAAAAGTTCCAAACGATCCCTGTAGCTTGTTTGTTGCAATTGCCTGAACCGGTGACAGCCCGACAGTCAAAAGAACCGGTAGTGTAATCAACCCTCCACCCCCAGCGATCGCATCGACAAAACCTGCAAAAAGACCCGCAGCAAACATCAGAGCAAGAAGCTCGGGAGAAAAGAAATCCATTCTGGTGACCTGTCGGAAGAAAAGAGCCGAAAAACAACATCGGAAAAACAGGATCTAGTCCTAACAATCTTTTCTCAGCTTTGCACCAAAGATATTATTCGATCAGGATTGTCAGCGCACATATTGTCCCGGTTACAATATATTACCCTTTCAGACTACGACTGCCTTTCCAGTACTACGCAGAAGAAACCATCCAAACCGTGTTGCGCGGGGGATACTTTCATAGCTTCATCGATAAAGGCACAGGGGTCCATGCCTTGCGCTTCCCAGATTTTGCTGACAGGCACGCGTTGATAGTTTGGGTGCTTTGCAAGGAAGCTATCAATCTGATCCGTATTTTCTTCATCAAGAACGGAACATGTCGCATAGATCAAGCGTCCGCCAACCTTTACACAAGAAGCCCCCTGTTCCAGTACTTTGGTCTGCATATCCTTGTAGTTTGCAAACTTGTCTGACGTAATCCGCAAACGTGCATCCGGTTGGCGTCGCCATGTTCCACTGCCCGAACAAGGCGCATCGACCAAAACACGGTCAAAACCTTTTGCAGACATCTTCTTCAAATTATCTTTGTTCAGCGTTGCATAGCGGATATTTTCAATCCCGGCCTTTTCAACACGAGGCTCTGCCCGCTGTAATCGACGGGGATCGATATCCATTGCCACCAACTCGCCGTCGTTTTGCAGCAACGCGCCCAAGGCAAGAGACTTGCCCCCGGCACCCGCGCAAAGATCAAGCACAGACTGACCCGGCTCTACATCACACAACAGGGCGATAAGTTGTGACCCTTCGTCCTGTACATCAACCAAACCATCGCGAAAGGCTTTGCAATTTCCGAGGGCTGTGCGCCCCTGAACTCGAATGCCCCAAGGGGAAAACGCCGTCGCGGCCCCTTCGACATTATCTTTGCCGAGCAGGTCAATTGCCTGATCCCGTTCGCCCTTTAGCACGTTGGCGCGAAGATCAAGACTGGCTTGTTTTTGCAAACCAGCTGCTTCTGCTTTGGCACCTTCGATACCGAACTGTTTTTCAAACAAAACATAGAGCCAGTCCGGCAGTTCCCCCTGAACCGCTGCGGGCATATCCGGATGGTTAAGCTCTTGTCCTTGTAGGGTTGCCAAAGCTTCGTTTTCAAATTCGCTAAGGGCACGGGGGCTGTAATCCCCGCCATCGCAGATTTCATCTAACTCAGAAGCTTTCAGCCCTTCGACCAATGTCGCGTATGATAGAACAAGTGATCGACACCCATCCCCAAGACCTGATTTGATCGTCCACCAATCAAGCCGACATTTAGATCGGATCACGCCATAGACCCGTGCAGAGATATCCTTACGATCTTTGGAACCAATAAACCGCCGCGCCCGCAGGTAGCTGTTGACCACCCGATCCATGGGCAGAGATGAGTCCATAACTTCGGTCAGAAGTTCGATTGATGTCTGGATGCGGCCTGATGGTCTCACTATAAATCTCTTGTCTTAGCTGGAAAGAAAAAGGCGACACCCTTTACAGGGGGCCGCCCTTAAAATAATCGATTAGAGAGTAGAAACCAAACGTTGTTTCTTACCCCTAATAACCGTTATCTTTTAACCACCGCTACGGTAGTTCGGGGCTTCGCGGGTGATTGTCACATCGTGCACGTGGCTTTCGCGCAGGCCAGCGTTTGTAATTTTACAGAAAACGCAATTCTCACGCATGTGATCAATTGTCGGAGAACCCGTATATCCCATGGATGCTTTCAGGCCGCCAACCAACTGGTGCACGATAGCACTTGCCTGACCTTTGTATGGTACACGCCCTTCGATGCCTTCTGGAACCAGTTTCAGATTGTCTTTAACATCATCCTGGAAGTAACGATCCGCAGATCCGCGCGCCATGGCACCAACAGATCCCATACCGCGGTAAGATTTATAAGAACGTCCTTGATAAAGGAAAACTTCACCCGGGCTTTCGTCTGTTCCGCCAAGAAGCGAGCCAACCATAACCGCACGTGCCCCGGCAGCAATTGCCTTGGCAATATCGCCAGAGTTCTTGATACCGCCATCAGCAATAATGCCGACATTGCTTTTGTTCGCAACTTCGACTGCATCCATAATCGCGGTTAACTGTGGTACACCAACACCGGCAACAATACGTGTTGTGCAGATAGATCCCGGTCCGATGCCAACCTTCACCGCATCAGCACCAGCCCCGATCAAGGCACGTGTTGCTTCGGCTGTGGCAACGTTACCCGCAACAATCTGAGTGGATGGGTAGGTTTTCTTGATCAACTCAACTGCATTAATCACACCGCGAGAATGACCGTGGGCCGTATCAATAACCAAAAGATCAACACCCGCGTCAATCAAAGCCTCAGCGCGAGAGAAACCTTCGTCACCAACACCCGTTGCCGCCGCAGCACGCAAGCGCCCGTGGTCATCTTTACACGCAATCGGATGCTTTGCCGCTTTGTCGATATCTTTAACAGTGATCAGACCGATGCAGCGATAGTCATTATCGACAACCAGCAACTTTTCGATACGGTGTTGATGCAGCAGACGTTTTGCTTCGTCCCCGGTAATACCCTCTTTAACCGTGACAAGATTTTCTTTCGTCATCAGTTCTGAAATAGGCTGGTTTGGATCTTGGGCAAAACGCATATCACGGTTTGTGATAATACCAATAAGTCGGCCTGTTTTCTCTTCGACAACCGGAAAGCAAGAGAAGCTAACACTCTCCTGAAGGCGCTGGATATCTGCCAAGGTCGCGCTGGGCGGGAATGTCAGCGGATCGGCAACCATACCGGATTCAAACTTTTTAACTTTGCGAACTTCACTGGCCTGTTCTTCGATCGAAAGGTTCTTGTGAATAACGCCAATGCCACCAAACTGGGCCATCGCGATTGCCAGACGGCTTTCGGTGACCGTATCCATCGCAGAAGAAAGCAGCGGGATATTCAGTTCGAGAGAGGCAGTCAGCTTTGTACGCGTATCTGCCTGTGCGGGAAGAACAGAGGATTCTGCAGGCTGGAGCAGAACATCATCAAATGTGAGAGCTTCGCGGATGTGCATGTCAATCTATCCCTTAGACGCAAGGAAACCTAGTTTCCCGTTTGGGTGCCACACCATAGTGGCTAAATCCGATTGACGCCGCATTCTACACAGAAGCGAGTTAAAGCCAAGTGATTAAAAGATGACATTTCAATTATTTTATATGCAGGGCTAAGGCCTCAAAAAGCAGAACAACAAAAAGCCCTGAATTTTCAATTATTCAGGGCTTTCATACGTTTACTTTAAGCCTCATTAGCGACCTTATTTTTCCTTAAAGCCTGTCGCAACCAAAAACATTTCCGAGGAGTCTTTCCGGCTGGAATCTGGTTTGAAATGGCGCACGCTTTTAAATTTGGTTTTCACTAACTTCAACAACTCGGCCTGCGCCCCGCCCTGTAGGACCTTGCCGATAAAACTTCCGCCGGGAACCAGAACTTCCTCGGCAAACATCAGGGCAGTCTCCATCAGGCCCATAATCCGTAGGTGATCCGTCTGAGGATGGCCCGTTGCCGCCGCCGCCATATCCGACAGAACAATATCGGCAGGTCCATTCAGTTCAGCCTTAAGACGTGCAGGCGCATCGTCATCCATAAAGTCGCCCTGCAGTAGAACAACCCCGGCAATCGGCTCGACCTCCTGAAGATCCATACCCACGATATGCGCGCCGGGTCCACAGCGTTCAACAGCGACCTGACACCAGCCCCCTGGGGCGCATCCTAGATCGACAATGCGGGAATTCTTTTTGAAAATTTTAAACTTGTCGTCGATCTGAGCAATCTTAAAGGCTGCCCGTCCCCGATAGCCGCGCTTTTTGGCTTCTTGAACATAGGGATCGTTGAGTTGACGGTTCAACCAGCGCGCAGAAGAGTTCGAGCGCCGAGCCGCAGTTTTCACACGGACTTTCAGTCCCCGCCCCGAAGGGTTACTGCTGGGGCGCGAGCCACCTTTTTTGGATTTACCTGAAGAGCTCATTCTTCCACTTTCTAACTGCCGCTTTCTGACACGTGATCACAGGATCAAAAAAATAATCTTAAACGTACCGAGGCGATGCTATACATCAGGATGAATAAAACCTCAAATCACGAACGCACCGCGATATCACTCTCACAATAATAACGCTATCTTTTTCCAAACATATCACGTGCAAAGTAAATTATAGACTAAGGATAGCACACATAAAAAAGCACCCGCCAATTAAACAAAGGCAGGCGCTTTCTTTCAAACCGGACTAAAGCGGTATCGACGCCTTAATCTACAACAGGAGAATTTAGTGTGTTGGGCACAGTTGTTTCCATACCTGCACTTTCGCGTTTCCCATCATTATAAATGGCTTTCACAAGGGCAATGCACTGCAAGACCATCACAACAGAAAAGGGTAACGCCCCGATCACCATGGCCGTTTGAATGGCTTTCAAGCCACCTACCAGCAACAGCGCCGCAACAACAGCCCCCAAAGTCACACCCCAAAAGATGATATGAGGGCGTGCTTTCGGTCCCTCGTCACCCGCGGCATTAATCGTGTTTACAATAAGCACCGCGGAATCAGCTGTTGTGACCAGATAAGTCATCAACAGAACAACAATCATGACTGACATCAACCATCCAAGTGTGGGAGACAGCATATATTGAACCATTGCAAAAATTTTGTCCCCATCAGGTACACTGAAGATTGTATCACCAGCATCCCCATTGAGTGTCAGATCGATGGCAGTCCCCCCCGCCCAAGTAAACCACACAAAACACATGATCGACGGAACAATCATGGCTCCCAAGACAAATTCTCTGATTGTGCGGCCTTTGGAAATACGGGCAAGGAACAAACCGACAAAAGG
>NZ_CAKZMP010000068.1 GCF_937128705.1 uncultured Kiloniella sp.
CTGTGTATCAGCTGATTTTGCCATCTAAGCAGCGCTCCTCATGCCCAGAAGACTAACGTACTTATACTTTATCCACAAACGCGAACACCCTCATCTCTTATTTAACCACCGTATTCGTGGCCGCCCCCAAAGATGTTTTTTTGGCGTGATTAGCTCACGCATCGTTCTTTTATATGAAATTCATTATTACAATAAATATTTATGTAAATCATTAATAACAATATTTCTGGATTATGGGCAACCGTCTGTTTGACCAGGGTCACGTTGAATTGATATCAAAGCTGATATCCGAGGTGTATGAATAGCAGTTCGCGTTATCTGAGTACTGTCTACGATATTATCGAAAATCAACGGTTCATAATCATAAAAAACTTCTGCAATGATAATGTTGTCTAATGGATCAACAACCAGCCCGTTCGGTACTGTTGCTGTTGTCCCGGCAAGCCCCACAGAACCAGAGACGGCCAAGCTTCCTGCTCCACACTGTTTCCAATTCACCTCGGGTGGGTTTGCCCCCGTCCCACTGACAGAGGAAACGATAATGATCCCGTTTGCCCCCAAATCAAATGGATGGATGATATAGTCTGCGGCAGTAAAAATTACATCCATCTCAGTCGCAGACATATTTCTGGACTGCGTCACCAAATCACTGATTTCCGCAGTAAGCCTCAGTACTTTATGCTGTATCCAGATATAACGGCTCATTTCAATGGCGCCGGATAAAATCAACAATAAAATGGGGAGGATAAGGGCGAGCTCAACAAGCGCGACCCCCCCGTCACATTTTTTGAAGCGCCGGAAGAATCTGAAGCATCGAAAAAAAACGCAACGACTATTCAGTAACGCTGATCCTAAGGACATCAACACGATGCACCTCCGCCATAGGGCTCGTTTCTGACCGCTACGCTTGCACGTAATTTAACCTTGCCGTTTTCACCAATTAAATTAGCGACATACCCCGTAATCAATTGAGTTTCATGAACAACAGTGTAGAGAACAACCTCTGACCCGTTTCCTGCGCCGTCAAACCCAGCATCTGAATCCCAAGCCCCATTACAATTCAAATCAGTAAAAGTTTCTCCACCATCATAAGCATTATTACCATTGGCATCCACATAAGGTTCCGGGTCACCAATCGCATCAAAATCTTCATAAACTAGGGTTGTGAGCTCGTCCGCTTTCACCTGAACAAAACCAGCGCCATGAATGTTGATAGTTTCAAGTATCTTTTCTTCTTTGGTCACGCCAGGTTCTAAATTACCAGTAACGCCGTATCGTGCCGCTTCTCGTAATCCGCCCTCTAACAGGATTGTTGCAAAATACACCCCTCCCAGATCAAAGACGCCCAGAACAAGCGTCAGGAAAATGGGCAACCCAAGGGCATATTCCAAAGCAACCGCGCCCTTGTCACACTTCCTGAATTTTTTGAAGCGGCATTTCCCAAAAAGAGATCGAATAAGAGTCATTTTGATATTCTGAGTTCAGATAATTCAGTGCCAATTTTTTCAAAAGCTTTTTCCAGCTCAGCGGCACTATCAGCCTTGAAATAATAGGGTGCGGTTGTGGCACTCGCGACACTTTTCATCAGGTTCGTTTCAACGTGGTACTCGACCACATATATATCAACACCTGTTGCCTTTATCTGCGCAGCAACGGCTGACAATCGGTCATTCATCTCGGATACATTAAGATCCCCCTTGTATGCATCGCGGTATGAACTGGTATTCAGGCCATCTGTCATAATCACAATTGCACGACGAAGATTACTTTTCGTACTTGCCTGGTTATAAGGCTCTCCCGGCATCAAGGCACGCCAAGCCCAAACCAAACCTTGAGCAATTGTCGTTGTACCAGTGGGGCTCGACAGTTCACGAATAGCATCGATTGCATGGCTTTTTGTTCCAGATAGCTTTGAAATACCCCACGCAGGACAGCGGACAGTATACAAGGAGCCATTACTGGGGTTCACCACCCTACGGGGCATTGGTTCCCAAGCTTCCCAGGTCACCCCCCCAACATCAGCATCATATAAAAGGTGATCAGCATCATCGTCATTGCTGTTATCTGTATAGCGGGCATAGGCACAACCACGCCAGTCACTATCAGGCTCTGAGATAAATGGAACGGGAGAGTTATTGGTATACCAGTACCCACCCGTAAATGTGTTCAAAGCAGAATCGTAGCTCACACCACGTTCTGCTACATTCACAGCAGCAGACCAAGGCACCAATCCAACCTGGAGGTTCTCGCTCTCGGTCTCATTGCCAAATAACTTGTTAACAAGGATTTCAGCGGCATCCTTAGCCGAGCTCAACCGAGTACCAGACCCGTCGGAACTTCCCATTGATCCTGTCGTGTCAATGGAAACCACCACATCCAAAGGCGTAATAAGCCGCGTGACCTCTGAACTGGCGGCCACGGACATTGTCTCTTCACCCAGAACACTCATTAATGTTGTATTCAGAACAGCAGATGCTGAGACCGTCACTTTGGTGCCATTGTCACTGATGATAGGTGTCGCCAGCGTAATATCAACATTCATAAAATCACTTGGGAAGTTGGCATCAAAGTACTTGGTAAATTCAGCCTGTAGCTTAACTACGTTGTCTGCGTAGGGTGCCGCCGCCAATGCTGACGCATCCAGAGCTTGGCTTAAACGCGCTTTGACCACATAACCGCGCCCGACATCCACCCCCAAACCAACCATGGCAATGAGTGGCACAACAACCACACCAAAATTTACAAATATAGACCCCTTTTCACAGGCATAGCATGCACCCGCCACCTGCTTGATGCGCAGAGCAAGGTTCACAAGTCTTGTTATTGGCGCTGAAAAAGATGTCATTACTAGCTCACCCTAATGATTTGAGCCCCGTGCGATTACCTGCACCTCTTTTGATGCCATCGCTCGTTCCACTAAAATTCAATTAGCTCACCATGCACTTCTACCAAGTCACAATTAAAAAAAGATTAACGCTAACCCATTATAAAAAAACAATAATTTAGGTAAAATTTGAGATTTATTTCTACGTAAAAATAAACTCAGTAATAACAAGCCTCTATCGAACAAAAGCAACTTTTTTGAAATTACACTTCAACGATAATTATTTTTAGCCTGTGTAGTACAACACGAAATATCCGATGCATTTCCAAGCACATTCCCCTAATAAGGTAAGAGAAACAAACAACGACTTCTCTGATGGAACTTTATCTCTTTCTTATCAGCGCCCTTGCTGGCTCTTTAGTATCAGCCGTCTTTGGGCTAGGAAGCGGCTTCATTGTCCTTTCCATCGGCTCACTATTTATTCCCATCAAAGATTGCATTGCCCTGACAACGATCCTATTCATGGCGTCGACCTTCACAAAAACAATCCTGTACCGTCAGCATATAAACTGGCGGCTTTCAGCAACTATAGCTATCGGAAGCATTCCCTTTTCCTGGCTAGGAGCAGAGACGCTCGCTTCTATTGATCCGGAACCATTGCGGCCTCTTCTCGCTGGGTTTATCATCCTAAGCGTTATTATTAGCGCTCTTGGTCTTAAATTATCCCTTCCACAAAGAACATCTATCGCCCTGATCGTTGCTGCTTTTTATGGATATATCTCAGGATTACTTAGCAGTGGAAATCCCATCAAAGCGTTAGCGCTGGATCGCATGGGATTTGAAAAACAGTCTTTTATCGGTGTTATGGCGGCGACCGCCCTAGGGGTAAACCTTATCAAGCTAATCAGCTATTCCAGTAATAACATTCTGCGACCAGAACATTATCCTATTGGTACAGCCTTGATAATGATCGCCATATTATCAGCTTTGACAGGCAGGAAGCTAATTGGCAAAATTGAAGACCAAAGATATAAACATGGTCTGTCTATTATCCTCGTTTTCTCTGCAATAACTTTGTTATTTAAATAGCTCTATTAAGAAGTAGGCAAAAGAAAACCCCAAGGTTTCCCTTGAGGTTTTCATGGTGGGCGTAACTGGGATTGAACCAGTGACCCCTTCGATGTCAACGAAGTGCTCTCCCGCTGAGCTATACGCCCTATACCCGAAAAATCGTTTGATAAATACGCAATATTCGGTGAGACAGGGAAGTATCAAACTGCCAAATGTTTGACAAGCCCTTTCGCAAAAGTTTTCACTCACAAAACCACTTTATTTACTTCATCAATCAAATCTCTGAGATGAAATGGCTTGGACAAAACAATATCACTTTTGAATGAAGGGTCTTTTTCCTCCATCAAAATTCCAGAAAAACCTGTAATAAACATAATCTTGATCTCTGGCTGATGGTAACGGGCGATTCTAGCTAGCTCCAAGCCCCCTTTTTCCGGCATGACAACATCAGTCAAAACCAAATCAAACCGATGAAAAGATAATGTTTCTTCTGCTTCTTGCCCATTCGAGGCCGAAATTACATTATGCCCCGCCCGCTCCAATGCGCGGCACAGGTAATAACGTAGGTTATCGTCATCTTCTGCAAGAAGAATGTCAGCCATCAGAAACGGTAAATCAATCGAATAAAGTTCAAAAAAATGCTCGACACTTCATTATCATAGCATCAAGAATAGGTATAAGCTTATACATCATTTCACAGCCCACAATCAAAAGAGCGTTATGAGAACGATCCGTCACACGAATAAATCTTCATCCATGTTATTCATTGGACTATTGACGACGATATCATGACCTATGATGTGAATGAAATGGGTGACAAAAATTCGACACCGCAAAACAATAGAATTGCGAATGACGAACAAGGCTCGATCAGAGAAACAGAATCCTATCGTTTGCACCTTCCAAAACAGCATACTTTGCCAGTCGTTTTGTCTTCACCTCACAGCGGGAACCACTATCCGGAAGCTTTTGTAGAAGGCTCTAGGCTGGATATTCATAACCTGCGCCGCTCGGAAGACTCTTTTGTTGACGAACTATTTCAAAACGCCCCTAAACTCGGGGCGCCCTTACTTTGTGCACTTTTCCCGCGTGCTTTCGTAGACGCAAATAGAGAACCCTTTGAACTTGACCCACATATGTTCGAAGATGAGCTACCCAGTTATGTAAATACAAACTCGCCCCGCGTTGCCGTTGGATTGGGAACCATTGCCCGCAACGTCACCAGCGAAACACAAATCTACAAAGACAAACTGACCTTTGCCGAGGCGAAAGAACGTATAGAACGATTTTACTGGCCTTATCATAAGGTACTCCGTCAGCTCGTGGATGCGACAAAGCGCAAATTTGGGTACTGCATTCTGATTGATTGCCATTCCATGCCCAAACTGACAACACAGGCCAATGCAATCAGTTCACGCCCATCATCCGTTCATTTTGTTCTGGGCGATCGCTTCGGCAAAGCCGGATCAAGAATTATCACAAAAACCGTTGAGGATATTCTGGAACAGAATTCATACCGCGTTCTTAATAACAATCCCTACCCCGGTGGGTTCATCACCCAGCATTATGGCGAACCTGCTCTGGGTATTAATTGTCTTCAAATAGAGATATCCCGCACTCTCTACATGGACGAAGAGAAGATTGAACGCAGGCAAGAATTTGATGATATCGCCTCATTAATGGACGATCTCATTATTGCTGTCGGCTCCATCAAACAAAACGACCTCGATTATTAGAACAGGTTGATTTTCTATTACCCAAACGCTGAAGATGATCACCTTTCACACTGCTATTCTTCAAAAGCAGCTTAGGGCGAGACCTGTAGAGGTAGAAATGTTTAGGTAAATATTGCCGCTTTACACCTTGTGCATGGTTAAGCGCTTATTAATAAAAAATCTTCTTCCCCAAAGAGAACTGACTTTTCGTTCTACGCCCCAAAGCCCCACATCCGGGCAAACCACTGTTATCAAACAAATAACTCTAATCACATGCCAAATGCCTTCATAGAAAACGGACCATTCCTAACTTCCAGACTACGAACCAGATTCAAATCCAATTTGCCAGAACATAACTGGCCTCAAAATTGCTTATTATAATTTCAAGAGTAATGAAAATTGGAGGAGAAAATGTTCGATCATGAGAGACGTCAGGACTTTCTAATTCGCAAGAACCAAGAGCCCGTTAAAATTTTGGCCCTGAAAGAAGAGAATGTCGGTAAATTCATCAATCGCATAACACGTAAATTCCCCAATGAACGTTGGGAAATTCTACCGAGAATGCTGCCCATTCAAACTGACTAAAAACGAACCTGGCGAGAATTGCATAACGCAAACTATCGCCAGACAAATTGAATAAAACAAGGAAAGGAGCAAAAGATCATGCCAAGTAATCCGCTATACTATCTAGCCTTGGCTATTGGTATCCTTCTATCAACCAACGCTTTTGCTCAATCCTTGAGTGCGAAAAACAATAGCGATATTTGTGCCGATATCATTACAGAAACAGAGATCGAAAAAAGAATTCCCCTACATTTGTTACGTGCTATTTCTTTGGTTGAATCGGGCAAATGGGACAAGAAAAAAGGTAGCCGAGTGGCATGGCCCTGGACTGTTATGGCTGAAGGGAAAGGCCGATATCTTCCTACCAAACAAGCCGCGATTGCTGAGGTGAAAAAACTCAAGGCTAAAGGCGTCAAGAATATCGACGTCGGCTGCATGCAGGTTAATTTGTACCACCATGCCAAAGCTTTCAAATCATTGGAGGCGGCTTTCGATCCCCCCACAAACATTGCCTACGCGGCCAAGTTTCTTGTTGAACTGCGCGGAAAATCCCCGTCATGGACATCAGCTGTTGGCAGGTATCATTCTTACAACCAGAAATACAGCACACCTTATCGCCGCAAGGTATTAACCGCCTGGCGCGACGAAAAACACCGTATAAATAAAGAACTTCGCCTCGCATCTCTTGAAAAACGAGCTCAAGAAAAGATTGCTCGACAACAAAAGAAAAATACTCAAACCGAAAAAAATCACGCTAGAAATCCTGGCGGCGTTGAAGTGTCCCATTTGAAGCCAACAGGATCGACGCCGACACTCGGCGGTAACCTTCCCAAAACGAGTTCGCGTAAAAAGACAACCTCGGCAGCACCCTCATCAGAAAAGCTTGCCCTAACAGAAAATGTGGAAAGTGCTTCGCAAAAACCCGTTACAACAAAAATAATCGGGCGCTCAATAGCCACGAGGATTCTTTTTAAAAAATTTGAAACCAATTCATAGAAATCCTGCCAAACTTAATGGCGACAGGAACACCAAATTCAATCAATTGACATACCCCATTCCAGTAAAGTAGCTTTACTTTAAATCGCGAGGTTCCCCCTATGGGATGAAAAGGGAATTTGGTGAAGTCTGTAAGACTGACTCCAAAGCTGCCCCCGCAACTGTAAGTGATGAGATATTATCTTATGACCCACTGGCCTACATAAGGCTGGGAAGGACGGATAGATATCGTTGATCCACGAGCCAGGAGACCTGCCATCGCATTTATCAACCATTAACCCGGGCGGGGTGCACCGGAGGAGAAAATGCAATGACGAGTCACGCCTCTACACTATCTTTCACTTCTGCGACAGTTCCTTCTAATTCTACAAATGATCCTAAATCTATCATTCATCAGATGCTTATGATGGATGAAGAAACCAGCACGCCACCCGAAGACATTATTCTCGCTTGGGTTTTGAGTCTCCCAAATGAGATCGACCCTGCTTTAGCAGCTATCCAGTTATTGTCGCAGTATGAAGACATTGTTGACCAGACAAACAACAGCTCTGTAAAAACTATTATGTTTCTGAAGCAAACAGCTGAGTTTCCAAGATCACGGCTGGCAGCAACCACACGCCGGGGATCAAAATACCGGCGCAGATTACATTCCTGATTGTCTAAAATTTGTCTGGGAAACCCGCCATTCAAATACTCATATTTGAATGCGCTAATTTGTCTTGGCCTAAAATAAAAGTACGATAACGATAGAGCATGGGATATAAGTCAATTCCTTTATCCCGTTCTCTCCACATCAAAGTACTGAACTCTTGACCAAGCTGCCTTCCCATTACACACACATTCTGGCCTTAGCAGTTCCGCTAATTCTATCAAATTTGACAGTCCCCCTACTGGGTGCTGTCGACACCGCTGTTATGGGACATTTGCCTGACCCTGCCTATATCGGCGGCGTGGCCGTAGGGGGAACAATTTTCAGCTTTCTCTTTTGGGGATTTGGCTTTTTGAAAATGGGGACGGTCGGTTTTACATCTCAGGCTTTTGGGGCTCAAAACTTCCCGGAGCAGCAGGCGGCCTTTCTGCGCCCCATACTCCTTGCATTATTATTTGGGCTCCTCCTCATCGCCTTGCAAACACCTCTGTTACAATTGTGCATCACGTTGATCGATGGCAGTGAAGAGGTTCAGAACCTAGCCTTTCAATACAGCACCATACGGATATGGAGTGCGCCTATTGCCCTGTCTAACTACGTCATTATTGGCTGGCTTATTGGTAAGGGGGAGCCAAAATTAACATTTATCCTTCAAGTCATAATAAATTCTGTGAACATTCTGTTGGATTTGTTTTTTGTCGTACAACTTGACTGGGGGGTAGAGGGTGTCGCGCTAGCAACAGTGATCGCAGAAGGTGTCGGCTTTACAATAGGTTTGTGGATCATTCTACAGAAGTCCAATTTCTTCACCTACAAAATTGACTGGCAGAATGTTTGGCTTCGTTCTCATATTTTTGCCTTGTTCACCGTAAACCGGGATATCTTTATTCGTACGCTATGTCTTATATTTGCGTTTGCATATTTCACAAAATTAGGCGCAGGCATGGGGGATGAGATCCTCGCGGCCAATGCCGTGTTAATGCAGTTCCTCTATTTTTCAGCATATGGCTTAGATGGCTTCGCCCATGCCGCTGAAATCACAACCGGGCACGCAAAAGGGCGAAACGATAACATTGAATTCAGAAACGCAGTTAAGGCCAGCAGCGCCATGGCTTTCCTGACATCCATTCTATTCGTTATCACCTTTTATCTGTTTGGGCCGTTAATTGTCGGTTTATTCACCGACATATCAAGCGTCAGATCAACCGCCACAGAGTTCATTTACTGGCCCATACTTATGCCACTGATAAGCGTGGCAGGATTTCAGTTTGACGGCATATTTATCGGAACAACACGAACGGTTGCTTTACGGAATGCCATGATACAATCACTGCTCATCTTTCTGATCAGTGCATGGTTTCTAGTACCTATGTGGGGAAATCACGGATTATGGTTGTCGATGATGCTGTATATGGCAACGCGCGGGTTAACCTTATTCAGATATTACCCAGCCCTTGCAAATTCCATTGGGGCAACGTCTGGTGAGGCAAAATCCATAGAGCAAGCGACTTAGTAGCCGCAATATTTGTTCCGAAGATGCTTTATTACTCACCGCTTTGCGGAAGAGAAACAATAATAGAGAGACCGCCATCCTGGCGATTTTCGGCCCTGACATAACCGCCAATCGCTTCAACGTTTCTACGGACGATCCAAAGACCGATCCCCATGTGATGAGAGGAACTTCCTCCCTTAATCTGCTCTGTATCACTGTTAGAATCATGACCTGTTTTTTTCGGTCGATAAGAAACATATCTCTCAAAAATACGCTCAATCTCACTTTCAGGTACGCCCGGCCCACGATCTCGCACAGCCAGTTCAGCCGTTTTCTTGCCGTTGATCAAATCAACTGTGACCGTCGTACCCCGAGGGGAAACCTCAAGAGCATTATCGATGATATTCTCAAGGATGGTTTCCAGCATATCTTCGCCGGCAAGCACCGAAATTTCATGATCTATTGAGCTTTGCAGGATAACCCCTTGCTGAGAGAAGCTCACATTATAAGCCTCAAGCATCCGCAGAAGAAGTGCAGAAAGATCAATGTTTTCTCTGGGCGGATTCAGGAGTTCAGCAGACGTATGTTCAAGATGTCGCGCAGTGGAAACCAGGTTTTCCAGGCGATCCAGAGCTTCTTCAACAACCTGCAGGGCACGGCGTCCTCTTTTGTTTTCTATTTCTACCGTCTTATTCAAGGGCTCAAGCGCTTGTCTGATAATCGCCAATGGTGTCTTAAAAGCATGTGCATTGTCTTCGGCCGCACGTCGGATAGAATCAGATGACTCGCGCAAAGTATGGGTCATCCGATCGAATTCATGTGCAACAGGTTCCAGTTCAGGTACCTTGTTGCTCATCATAAAGCTGCTTTTATCGACACTACCTTCGCGGATTCCACGAGCAAGATCTCTAAAGCGCATCAAATCACGCCAAACGGTAAAAACAAGAATGGTAAGAATAAGCGCCATACCTAAATAAATTGCGGCTGCAATCTGAACTTCCAGTGTCTTCCAATAAGGTTGTCCAATGGAAGAGCCCAGAAAAACCTCTGCCGATTGCGTCGCGATAACCGCCCAACATCCGGCATCGGTCCTAATCGCTGTCATAGAGGTCAATAGTTCTTCGATACCACTGGGCCGTAGGTGCCTTATCGCCATTGGCCGTTCGATCAAACAGCTGGCCGTCAAATTATCAAAGACACCCTGAGCAACCAGCGTTTCACGCTCTTTACGCAATTCATCGGCCGAAAGGCGTGGTTCCGAAGCAACAAAAAAGACCCCTTGCACGCCCTCTTCCCCAGCAGGACGGAACAAAACTTTTATGCCATTTCCCTTGGTTGCGATACGTTCGATTTCTTCTGGTAAATCCAACAAAATCGAAGGGTTGGCGCTTTCCAGCATAGGCCGTAAACTCTCGGCCATAAGTCGCCCTTGTTCACGCACTGCGGTCAGAACGATATTTTGGCGGTCAAGATCTGCCTGCCGAAACTCTTGATACAGTAAGGCCGGAACAGCAAAAAACACCAGAAGCATGATAACGAATTTTGCGAACAGGGAATGTGCCGCGCGGCTCACCCCAGACCGACGTACCTTCTGTTCGCTTTCGTTTATAATCACGCCTTGGTGCTTCACGATTTAACCTTCGAACCAGTTAAGCCGTACCTGACGGACCATCATTCCGCCAGCGATAACCAAAACCGGGATAGTTTTCAATGTGCTCAAAGCTATCATCTATTTCCCGGAATTTTTTACGTATGCGCTTAATAAAGGAACGGACATTAGCCTTGTAGCCATCGGTACCGTACCCCGCGACAAAATCTTTACCATGCACCAGATCGTATATCTGACGATAACTTACGTCGTTACCAATTCCCGTTGCCAAGAAACAAACAATCGCAAATTCAGTTAGCGTCAGGTCCAGCTGTTCACCTTTCCAATAGGCCCGCATGATGTCTTCGCGAATTTCTAGATCACCGATACGCGAGGATAGCGGGTTCCCGGAATCCTTTCCTTCTTCCTGAGAGGATGAACTCCCCTTTGTGCCTTCGGCAATTAATCGCAAACGCTGTAAAATGATCGGCAAGCGTCTGGATTTATCGATAAAATCAACCGCGCCCCAACGAAGTGCTGCTTCTTCATAGATTTCATCACTTAACATCGTGAGGAAAATAACCGGATTATTCATTCTTGCTTCGCGCAAACGCCTCAAAACGGCGAGACCATCCAACCCAGGCATACGCCAGTCCAAAAGAATGGGATCAAGTGACGGTTCATTTAGCAAGTAACTCAGAACATCAGCACCGTTATCGAAGTCAATGACATTAAATCCCTCTTCAGATAGGTTTAGTCCCAATGATTCCCGGAAAAGATCGTCGTCATCAACCAAAATAACGCGCGGACTTGCTGTCTCAACTATTGTCGTCGCTGCCATCATTTTTATCTCCTGCCTTCACTTCCATTACTTTTGAGTGTGTCACACACATCATAAATTCATTAAGTAAATTTCTCTGCTGATATCAATCTGCCTTATGAATCAGGCACCAAATTGTCAGCCCCATCTTTTTTTAATGATCTGGTTTCTTCCATTATCTTCTGAAAACAAGCCTGAACGACAGCATGATCTTCTTCGCTAATTGTACCCGGCTTCAAAGGGGACTTGCTACCAGCCGATTTTTCATCATCGGCTTTGAGCGACGTAACCTTTGATACCCCATCACCATTAAGACCGCTTTCATAGGCCAGAACTCTGTAATCACCAGCCTGGTCCAGTTTCGGATAGAAAAAAATCTGTAAACTACAGCTCTCAATATCATATCCCCAAACACGTGCCGGATAGACGTCCCTTATCCATACGGGTTGTCCCAATTTTTCACGAACCTGAATAAAAGACATGCCAAGTAGAACGCTAATTTCCGGTGTAACCAATAATGATTTGTCAGAGAGATCTCTATCTGTTTGCAATGCCAACAGGTCTTCTGAAGGCACTGGTCTATCCGGTATTTTTTCCGGCTTCCAGTTTGGCTTCGGCACTTCTAGCTCTGCAACCACCTGCGGTTCGTGCCTTTTATTGCCGCGCGCAGCAATCTGAGGTTCTGCAGGCATCTGTGTATCGCTCGCAGTATTTTTGTTTGCAAAGAACCCGTCTTTACCTGGAAAATTACTGCATCCAGCCAAAAAAAGCGCTGTTACAAAGAAAAATGGATAACGAAGCGAACCTCCGATCCTGTACATTCCTAGATGACATCCCAACATAATTGTCTCGTAGCGCGAACGCTGCCTATCCCTTATCGACACAAACCCTGCAAGGCTTGTGTTTATTTTGTGGTCAACGCCTAGACAATGCCATAATTAACAAAGCCTAAACAATAAAAGTTGCCCGAAAACAAAGTTACCAACGCTCCTTGCTCTACGAAATCTGGCAAATTCTTCCGTAAAATATTGGAATACAGTAAGCTGCCAATATAATTTTAAATGGCAAGAACCCGGAAGGCTATCAAAAGACACCCTAACTAAGTAAGTCTTTATAAACCTGCAAAAGTGTCAATTTAAAGGATTCCTCGCCGGACATGACAATTTTTTATAAAAGCCCAAGAAGAAAAGCTTGCAAAATTAGTGCCCTCAACCATTGCACCAATTAAAATAAGTCGGTATGTCAGATACTCAATTTGGGAAATAATTACACTAATCCATTTCCGTACGAGCCCGACAACTATATGATGCCCTAGTCCGGGATCTATTATCTCAGAAATTAATAAGCAGGAACCGAATGAAAATCTGCCAAATTTGCGCTGTCGATTTCTCGCTTTACCACATGCTTCTTCCCCTTATGAAGGGAATGCGAGATGCAGGCCACGAAGTTGTCGGTGTCTGCAGCGATGGCCCATTGGTTGAAAAAATTCGCGCGGAAGGCTTTAGGGTAGAAACCATAGAAATTGAGCGATCGCTCAATTTGCTCTCACACACAAAATCATTCAAAAATCTGACTCGTTTTTTCAAGAACGAAAACTTTGATCTGGTTCACACACACACACCAGTAGCATCCCTCATAGCTCGCTTTGCAGCCCGCGCAGCTGGTGTTCCTCAAATAGCCTATACCGCGCACGGTTTTTATTTTCATGAAAACATGCCAACGATGAAAAAAAATGTCTTCATTGGGCTGGAATGGTTGGCTGGCCGTTTTACCGACACATTGTTTACACAAGCTCAGGAAGATGCAGAAACAGCCAAGAAGCACAAGCTGTGTAAGAATGGAACAATTGTCGCCATCGGCAATGGTATAGATGTAAACAAGTTTTACCCCGCGGCCCCAAAATCATACAGAAAAGCCCTTAGAACAGAACTTGGTGCCAGGGATGAAGAGACTGTTATCCTGATGGTTGGTCGTTTGGTCCGGGAAAAAGGTTATGTTGAACTGATCGAGGCCATGAAAAAAGTCAACGCAACCCTCTGGATTGTCGGTGACCGACTTGAAAGTGATCATGCCAGCGACATTGACGATGCCATAGCTCAGGCCAAATCAGATGAGAAACTAAAAAAACGCATTCGTTTTTTAGGCTACCGGGATGACGTGAACCAAATCATGCGTGCTGCTGATATCTTCACCCTTCCATCCCATCGTGAGGGTATGCCCAGATCGATCATAGAGGCAATGATGACTGGCCTTCCTGTGGTGGCAACAAATATTCGCGGATCCCGAGAAGAAGTTGATGATGGGAAAACCGGCATATTAGTACCAGTAAATGAACCCGCCAAGCTATCGGACGCGCTCTGCAAGCTAGTAAACAGTCCTAAGCTTCGCGAATCAATGGGTTCTGCCAGCCGGGAGCGCGCGCTTGCGCTCTACGACGAGAAGAAGATAATAGAAACCCAGCTTAAGACATTAAACCTGAGTTAGGGCATCGTGCATGACAACACTCCGCACAAAAATAGCTATGGGTTTATATTCTTCTGTTGCGACAGTTATGACACCGCTTGTCAAATATCATCTGACAAAACGCATAACCCGCGGTAAAGAGCATCCGACACGCTACACAGAAAAACTTGGCCACGCCTCTTTGGCGAAACCTAAAGAAAAGTTGATGTGGATACACGGGGCATCGGTTGGAGAGTCTCTGTCGATGTTACCCTTACTCGAAACTTTTCACAAATTACAACCCGATTTGAAATTTCTTGTAACAACAGGAACAGCCACATCTGCGCGACTGATGGAAGAACGGCTTCCAGCATACGCGATGCATCAGTTTGTGCCCCTTGACCTACCGCTTTCTATTGAACGGTTTTTAAAAACCTGGCGTCCGGATATTGCCTTAATTATTGAATCAGAACTATGGCCCAATATGATTTTTCGAACGAAATCTCATGGTATCCCCCTGATTCTTCTTAATGGTAGAATGTCACAAAAATCAGCTAAATCATGGACAAGAGCATCATTTTTTATTCGGGATCTTCTCAAACAATTTGACCTGATTCTGGCTCAATCCTCTACAGACGCACGACGGTTTTCAGAATTAGGAGCTCCCCACGTCAAGAAACAAAGTAACTTAAAGTTTGCAGCAGCCCCTCTGACATACAATCAAGATCATTTTGAAGAGCTATCTTCTTCCATAGGCGCGCGTCCCGTTTGGTTCGCAAGCTCGACACATCGGGGCGAAGAAGCGTTTCTTGCAGAGACCCACGAAAAGCTTAGATCAAAATTCCCCAATCTTCTTTGCATTATTGCCCCTAGGCACCCGGAACGAGGCCTCGAAATTCTCAATGAATTTCAAGGAAAAGACCTGACCGTTAGCCTCAGAAGTGAAGGCACAGACATAACAGAAAATACCTCGATATATCTGGCTGACACTTTGGGTGAACTCGGTCTTTTTTATGCGCTGTCTCCTGTTGTTATTATCGGCGGGTCTCTATTACGTAAAGGCGGACAAAACCTCTTAGAACCTGCGAGGCAAAACTGCGCGATTATCTGTGGACCAGAGATGCAAAATTTTGAAGAAATTTGCAATGAGATGGTTGATAACCATGCCGTCGTCAAGCTATCTGAACCAGAAGATATCACAGAACAACTAGAAACGCTTTTAAGTGATAAGTCTTTCCAACAGAAGCTGGCACAAAAAGCAGCCGCATATGTAAAAGATCGCGGGCAGGAAATTAATGACGTAGCAGGTGAGATCTTAGAGAAGCTTCCGAGCTGATCGATAATCTCACTTAATAGATAAAGCCCTTATGCAATCTGATCCAGTTCACGAGACAGATGTACTAACTCTTCCAACGTCGGTGGCGTCATATACCGCTCAAATATAGGGAGTGCTGTCACAGTATCTTTCTGCACCACTTTATTGACGGCCTGTCTGCTCATCAGTACAGCGGTACAACCTGCTTTCTTTGCAAAGAGAAAAGTACTTTCATCTATATCATTTGCCCCTCCAAAAGGAGCTGCAAATGAAGATGTACAAAAATACTCTCTTTCTCTAAGCCACGTTTGGCACGATCTGATTTCTTCGCATTGTTGTTCTGGCGGTAAAGAAGATAAAACGTAATGAGAAGCGCTGTGGTTTCCATAGCAAACCAGAGCGTCATTTATTAGTTCTGATTCACCAGCGATTACTTTTGTGAGAGAGTTCAACGGCCCGTCCAGCTGCTTCGCAGCAAAAAAAACATCCAACGCCTGATCTACACGCTTACTACTTAATCCTGGCCTTTTACTATCCTTGTAAAATCGTTCTGCTCTTATTTGTTTCGCCCATTCTTCCTTTTCAAAGAAGATCAAAAAATCTTTTTCAAGTTGACGCGACAGAATAAAACGCACCTTATCCCGCCAAAAAATACGGCCACCGACAAGATTACTATTGAGAAAAACCGTGCATGGTAATTTTTCTTCAATCAACCATGGGATCGCTTGGTTAAATAAATCGGCATAGGCATCATCAAAGGTAATTGTTGCTAGGCCACGCCTGTCTTGCGCGTTAACAAAGTCATCTAAAGAAACAATTTCAAACTGATTACGCAGCCACTTTATCTGTCGCCTGAACTCATCTGGACAGACATTATGCAACCTGCTCTCCAGCCCCGTCGGAATACTTTCAAAAACACCGTGATATAAGAGGATGTGACCACCCTGATATTTAGCCGACAATTATTTTTTCCTACTTAGGCGTTCCGAATAAAACGTGACACGATCAAAGCTTCAAGAAAAACAAACGCATTCACCCTCACTCGCTATAAGCAATGACCTCTACCCGACGATCTTCATCTGCTTTATCACCCGTCCCCCACAAAGAAAAACTTCCATAGGCTTCACCGCGGAAAACCGTTTCAATTCTTTTCTTGGGGATGCCTTTTTTTATCAGGTAATTCTTGGCGCTCTGCGCGCGTTTAAGAGAGAGCTTTTTGTTCGCTTCGGGATCGCCCTGTTTATCTGCCTGACCAATTGCACAAATCTTTAGTGAAGGATGACCATCAACAACATCAAAAAGATCATCTATCTTTTTTTGAGCCTCCTTCGAAAGGCCCGATTGACCAACCTCAAAATAAATAATTTTTTTCACTAACGGACTTTGGTCAACAGGTCTTGAACAATCAACTTGGCTAGACAGTGCAGGAGAAAGACTTATCCCCCACATAAACATTCCCAGTGTAAGATACTTAGCAATAGTTTCAGTCACAAAAAGTCCCCTTCCCTTATCAATTTGCCAGAACAATCCTACATCACTGCAAGCCAGAAAACCATATCAAGCAACATCACGGGTCTGTCCCGACAATAAGAAGTCTTCATAAGCCCGTCGAATAACACCTTCATCAGAACCCGGCTTAAATGCATTCTGACTTAAGCTCCGCCGCCAAGCCCGCGCCCCTGGCAACCCATTAAAAAGCCCGAGGACATGTCGCGTTATTGATTTTACAGGCACTCCTTCGGCCACCTGCACGGCAGCATAATCGCAGAGTTCATCGACAATTTCACCACGCTCTTTGATCCTAGTTCCACCATAAAACTTCTGATCGACTTCTGCTAAAATATAAGGATTTTGATAGGCTTCCCGACCAATCATCACGCCATCAACTTTTCCCAAATGGCCCTCAACCTGATCAAGTGTTTGCACACCACCATTAAGGATGATCTCCAGATCCGGGAAGTCTTGTTTAACCCGATACACCACATCATACCTCAAGGGCGGAATTTCCCTGTTTTGTTTCGGGCTCAATCCTTCTAGCCACGCTTTACGTGCATGAACAATCAATGTTTTGCAGCCTGCGTTTTTCACTTTAGATACAAGCGCGTGCAAAAACTCATATGAATCCTGATCATCAATGCCGATACGTGTTTTAACCGTTGCAGATAATCCAGATGCTGCCATGGCAGAAACGCATTCTGCAACCAAATCTGGCTCTGCCATCAAGCAAGCGCCAAATCGCCCTTTCTGGACACGATCACTTGGGCATCCGACATTAAGATTGACCTCATCGTACCCAAATTCTGCCGCTTTCAAAGCGCACGTTTTGATTGCTTCAGGATCACTCCCGCCAAGTTGCAAGGCTACCGGATGTTCTTTTTCATCAAACTGCAAAAACCGTTCAGGATCTTTACCATGGAGCAAGGCACCGGTTGTCACCATTTCCGTATAAAGAACTGTATGTTGCGAAATCATACGCAAAAAAGACCGTTCATGTCGATCGGTCCAGTCCAGCATCGGAGCGACGCATACTTTCCTGTTCAACGTCTTCTTTTCCATCAACTTAGTGTCAGCTCCATCCAGCATATACGACAAATGATACCTAAACAGCATTCCAAAAGGCTTTTTAACAGCTATCGCACAAACATCAAACCATAGTTGGCGGTAAAGCATCTGTGAGGAAAGCACCTGTAAGCCTCAAACAACCAGCACTAAGGCTGAAAATAAAGCCTCCCATTAGTCTCCCCCCTAAATCAGAAAGAACCAATAAAAGACGAATTACTTGACCACACGACCAGACCACTAAGCACCACAAAAATCATTTCCCATACAGTCCAATTGTCAAAATATGACAACTTAAAGACAAATAATCCACACAATAAAGGAAATAACCACTTTTATCTCACTTTTATCTTGTTCAAAATA
>NZ_CAKZMP010000069.1 GCF_937128705.1 uncultured Kiloniella sp.
ACCGCCCTTTCTCGTGCAGCTCTTTTTCTAGTACTTGTTCAGATGAACCCGGCAAATGCCGATGATGAACATCCAGTATCCTCTTTGAACGAAACCATCTTGAATGATGATCCGAATACACCAAATGAAACGCCCTTGTTGTCAACAAATGCAAACTGGCCACAGGCAGTCATCACGACCGGATCACAGTCTCTAAAAATTAATGATTTTGTAGACGGACAATACCACCTGAACGCAAACACTACCCCAGATACAGAAAGCATTGGGCTTGACCGGTTACTAGAAAATGTAGCAACACATAACAACTTTTCTTCGCTTATCTATGCCAAGTTGGATAAATCCAACGCTATCAGTCTTGCTGAATTCAATAAGGGAAATGAATATAATATTATCGACGAAGACAACAATATTTATATAGAGCTCGATGACGACGCCCTACTGTTCTTCACAGATGAAATTGCCGTTTTCGGCGGAGATGGGTTTAGCTTCTTTGTCCTAGATAACGAAGCTTTGACTCTATTTGAAAATAATACGTCAAATAACAGCTGGGTAAGTCTTAAATCCGATCAAGAACACTTCATCCTCAAAAAAGAAGACGTCCTTGAAGATGATGTCGAAATCATCACCCTTGAAGAAGAACTATCCTTTGATGACAATGATCAAACAACAGAAATAATTACAGTGAATTATTTCAGCTATAAAGACACTATTATCGGGATGTCATTTGATTTACCCAGTGATTTTTACGAAAGACATGGTGATATTGATCTCGCCAGCCTTTTGGCCTAAACATCGGTAGTCGCAAGCCTATTCTCAGTCTTTTACGCAACAAATAAATTACACACAGAAATAAATTTAACAGGCAAATAAATGACAAAGATTCCCGCTACTCTGTCAGAAGCAGCCCGTATTGCCTTAACGACAGCCAATTCCATCGAAAAGGCAAAACTTAGTCGTCGCTTTGCCTTAGCTTGGCAACAAGGTGATATCAAAAGTATCGGTACCGCAGAGATTCCAAAAGAGCCCGCGCGAGAAGAAGCCCCCATCCTTGTCCCTCCGCAAGAGGTTCCCAGAAGAAAGATTACCCCCGAAGTAGAAGGTCGTGTCGCCCTACTTCACGCCCTGACACATATAGAGCTTCATGCGATAAACTTGTGTTGGGATATCATCGTTCGCTTTGCCTCGACTGAAATGCCCAAAGGCTTTTACGATGATTGGGTTTCCGTCGCAGACGATGAAGCACGGCATCATCTGTTGCTTTGTGAAAGACTTGATCAACTGGGGTCCCATTATGGGGCGTTACCTGCCCATGCCGGGTTATGGCAAGGAGCAGAAGTTACAGAACACAATCTCAAAGCCCGCTTGGCCGTTGTTCCCATGGTACTCGAAGCCCGCGGGATTGATGTCACACCCGGCATGATCGACAAGCTTAAGCTCGTCAAAGATTATGAAAGTGCGGACCGCCTACAGGTCATATATGACGATGAGATCACCCATGTTGCCAAGGGAAAGCGCTGGTTTGAATACCTGTGTCAGCAAGACAATGAAGACCCGGTTAAAAGTTGGCAGAACATTATCCTGACACTCTTCAAAGGGCGGGTAAAATCACCCTTTAATGTCGAAGGACGCAATCAGGCTGATTTTCCAATCGATTTTTACGGCCCCATCGCCGATCTGTAGATTTGCCACAGAAATTAACCCTAATCCAATACCATACAAATCCATGTACTTTGGCACCATGTACTGAGGGAAACGACCCTCAGTACATGAAAACCAGCCAAACTATCCGTAAACCAATTCTGGCAACCACGTCACAATTGCCGGGAACAGGATACACAGCACCAGCCCCACAACCTGTAAAGCAAGGAAAGCAAGCGATGATCTAAAGATTGTCGCCATTGATATTTCTTTTGGCGCAACACCTTTTATATAAAACAAGGCATAACCAAACGGGGGACTTAAAAAGGACATCTGCATATTAATCAGATACAGAACCCCAAACCACAACGCGACCTTGTCTCCCTCGACAGCAGGAAACCCAAACAGACCATCAAAGGTCAAACTTTTGATGATAGGCACAAAAATCGGAACCGCGAGTAATAGAATACCAACCCAGTCCAAAAACATCCCCAAGATGACCAAAAGCACCATCATTACAAATAGAATGCCATAAGGGGATAAGCCCGATCCTAAAATCGCGTCGTTGATAAACGCCTGACCACCTTGGAGAATATAAAACCCGACAAAGATAGAAGCCCCAAAAATAATCCAGAGAACCATTGCCGAGGCTTTAACAGTTGTCACTGATGCTTCTCTCAAAGCAATCAGATCAAAGCGACCATGCATAATCGCAACGATGATAGCCCCGAAAGATCCAATACCTGCAGCCTCTACAGGGGTTGCAATTCCAGCAAACAAAAGTCCCAGAACAACAACAATAAGTGATAACGGCGCGACCAGCTTTAACAACAGCCGCAGTTTTTCAGACAGGCTCAACCTTTCGTTCTCGGGTATTGCGCGCCCCAAATCTGGCTTCAAATAAGATCGAAGCAAGACATAGCCAATATAAAGGCCGGACAATAACAAGCCAGGAGCCAACGCACCGAGATAGAGTTCTCCGACAGATTGTTGAGCAACAACCGCGTAGAGAATAGCCAGAATAGATGGCGGAATTAGAATACCCAGCGTCCCACCGGCCATAATAGACCCCAAGGCAATTTCAGGATCATAATTCCTTTTAAGCATCGCAGGCAGGGCAATGATACCCATTGTAACAACAGCAGCACCAATGACCCCAACCATCGCGGCCAATATTGTCGACGCAAGAATGGTTGCAGCAGCCAACCCGCCATTAAGCCCGCCCATCCATTTATAGACGACATCGAACATCTCTTCGATCAAGCCGGCACGTTCTAGCATCGAAGCCATAAAGATGAACAAGGGTATTGCCGCCAAATCAGAATTCGTCATCATGGGGAAAATACGTGACGGGATAATGTTCAGCATAATCTGATCACCAACCAGATATACAAAAACAACCCCAAGCCCCCCGGTAACAAAGGCCAAAGGCAGCCCCATCATCAACAGAACAAACAGACTGCCAAACATAATGTAGGTTAGTGTGCTGATATCCGTATCGGCCAAAATTCCCGCAGAACGGAAAAGGAAATATTCATCTTCATAAGGATCAAAGAAGAGAATATTAACGAGCTCCACACCTAATACACAGAACGCCACAAGGGTTGAAACCACCATAAATATAGTGCCATAGCGCCCGATTGAATTGTTAAGTGGCGAAGGTGCACCCATTTTATTTTGCTGTGAAGAAATACCGTTAACATCAGCCATTAAGCTGCCCTCCCTGCCCTAATGAGCGAAAGGTCATGATGTCTTTTGTCAGTTTAGCTATACCAGCAAATAAAATCAGTACCCCGCCCAACAACATCATTGCTTTCACAGGCCAATACTGGATTGCCCATGTTTCAACGGTTGTTTCATTCATTTGATAAGACTGTTCAAAGAACGTCGCAGACGTACCAACCAGTGCAAGGATAAATACAAAGAAAAAGACAGATGTGAAAATATCCATCCCGACACGCCCCCTCAATGGAAGCTTGATGTAAAGAACATCCACCCGGACATGCCCCTCTTCTTTCAACGTAAATGCGCCAGATATTAAATATTGCATCCCAAATAAAAGGAAGCTGGCTTCGTGCACCCAAATGGTCGGCATGTTAAAAAGATAACGCATAATAACTTCGTAAAAATACGCAATAACCGCGTTCACAGTCCAAAAAGCACAAAGATATCCCGAAGCAACGCTGATTTTATCTATGGTACGGGTAAAAGCATTTTCTTTATACTGAATGACCCCCGCCTCGTCCTGAGGAAGACTAACTCCATCTGTGTCTTGTCGTGGTTTTCCTTTGTGCTTTTCCTGTACATTTGCCCAATAAATCAAGACCAGCGGCATTACAGCCAACCACGTCCAGTAAAGCCAATGCGGCAACACGAAACCAAAATCTGGTCCGTCCGTCATGGGTACCTCCCAAATACTTCTGATAAAATGACGAGCTGATAATCATGCCTGTGCGAACGAACAGAATAGTTGGCCCTTCAGAACCAACTATTCTGTCGTCTGCATTGTCAGCAAGGATGACAAACTTAAATTAAGATTACAGGCTCTGCCCTTTAATATCAGAGGCAGAGATATACCCCATAATACCGTTCATCATATAGTCGAGCTGGATCTTGAACACAGCAGATGCATCAGCATCCTTTTTCGCCCACTTATACCAAATCGGGATCGCTGCTTGACGGAATTTGTCCAGATCGGCCTGTCCCATACGAGACACAGAACTGCCACTGTCTGTGAATTTCTTCAGAGCCTCTACATTACGTTTTTGGATAGAAACATAATGATCAAGGGAATAGGTTTTAACCTGATCTTCTACAAACTGTTGCATGGCAGGAGAAAGCTTGTCCCAAGCCCGTTTATTAACAGTCAAATCCATCAAATCAACAGGTTGGTAAACAGACATCAGTCCGGGAGGGCCAAACAGGATATGTTTTGTAACCTGCCCAAAACCTAGATCCCAGTTGACCGCAGGCCCTACATAATCAGCCGCATCAATTGTACCTTTTTCTAGCGCCGGGAAAATATCAGATCCCGGTAAGCTTACAGTACTGGCCCCAAAAGACTGGAACACTTCTGAAACCATGCCACCGGGAACCCTTAGCTTCAGCCCCTTGAAATCTTCGACACTACTGACAGGCACTTTAGAATGAATAATATTTGCGTCATGTTGAATAGGCCCGACATAGACCAAGCCAAACTTGGCATAGATCTCTCTTGCCTTTTCCAACATCCCCAATCCATAGAACATCGTGTCCCACTGTGCTGGCTGATCTGGGCCAACGGGATAAGATGATAAGAAAACAGAGGCCGGAATTTTCCCTGCCCAATAGAGCGTAAAGGGGTTCATTCCCTGTAGAACCCCGTTACGAACTGAATCAAACAAGGCATTATTATCTGCAGCGACAGACTTTGCAGCAAAAGGCTTAATAGATAATTCACCACCAGAACGTTCTTCAAAACTTTTACACCACTCTTCAAACAAGGTGTAACCAGTCGTCCCCGCATCCCAAGTCGATTGTACTTTCCACTTGTGTCCCGCGGCTGCATTCGCATCGCTGATAAAAGGTGCTGATAGCGTAGCCCCACCGGCAACAGCAGCCGTGGTGCCCGCAAACTTTAAAAAGGAACGCCGGGTTGAAGTATTTTGGGTATCAGATGTTTTTCCCTTTGGTGACAGGTCTTCATTAATCTTATTGTTCACTTGTTAGTCCTCCCATTGATTCAGTTCAATTTTATTAGTTGCTTTTATAAATAATGTACTGAGCTTCATTTTTTTAAATAAAGACTAGTATACCCACCTATAAATAGCTAGAAGGGATCGACCTCACACAAACAACAAGACTCAATAAAAAATACCCAAAACTCTGCAACTTACTATCAATCAAATAAGCATAGTATAGTGCTAATAATAATAGGATTTTTTCTAAAAATCATTATTAAAACTACAAACACGTCCCTAATATAACTTAAAAATTAAAAATTGATTATTTGACACTTAAAATCAAATAATATGTGCCAAACATTCTCAAATAATGCTAATCAATACACACCCTCAACTTTATCTATGCTTTTTGACCTTCAGAAATCGTTCCATGAAAGCAATTTCGATCAAAACATACCTAGTGAATTGGGTATAATTCACAACCACAGCCCCCTGCTTTCTACCTGTAAAGCTTCACCGATTATAAATAATTCCATTCCTCAAAGGATTTCCTTGTGAGCAACGCTTCTCAACCCCAGCAAAATTTCTTTCTCTCCGGTTCTTTGCCTCTTTTATTCGTTAAAACAGCAACGCCAATTATTCTGGTCATGCTGGTTAACGGCCTCTTTACAGTGGTTGACGCTTATTTTCTCGGTGAATTTGTGGGGGCCGACGCCCTGACAGCAGTCACCATGATGTTCCCCGTTTTCATGCTCATTGTCGCACTATCAACATGGGTATCAGGTGGTTTTTCCTCTGTCCTTGCCCGTCTACTGGGGGCCAGAGAATTTGGCAAAGCCAGCACAGCTTTTACCAGCGCCTATATGCTTTCCGGGGTTGTCTGTCTTATTCTTATCGCCATTTTTAGCTTTGGCGGCGATCAGATGATCCAGTGGGTCACCAAGGGGTCTGAGACATTAAGCGCGATGGGATATACCTATATATCCATTCTTATTTATGGATCCCCACTCATCTTTATCCTAACCATCAGTGTCGATGCTTTCAGGTGCGAAGGCAAACTCGGCTTCATGACCTTTATCTCGGTTCTCTCGACCTTGTTAAATGTGCTGTTTAACTACCTGCTTATTGTCCAAATGGATCTGGGGGTCGCTGGCTCTGCTTATGGCACCTTGCTCGCACAAACGCTTTCATTGATCGCGGTTATTCTTTATCGCTACAACACATCATCAGCTATTTCCCTTATATTTTCACCCGTCGAAAGAATTACATCCTTTTGGCGCGACTTCCTTGCCTTGGGTGCCCCGCAAAGCCTTTCCTATCTGGGGATTTCCTTGTCATCCGGCGCGGTATTTTATTCGCTTCAAAAATGGGGCGGCAGCAATTACGAAGCCACCGTGACAGCCTATGGCATCACAACACGTATCCTCACCTTCAGTTTCTTGCCGTTACTTGGGTTGAACCTTGGCTTTCAAACCATTGCTGGGAACAACCAGGGCGCGCAAATATTCCCGCGCGTCAACAACAGTCTGAAAATTGCAATCGTCACAGCATTCAGCTACTGTCTGTCATTGCAACTGGTTTTCCATTTTATGGCGGGGCCTTTGGGATCAATATTTGTCGATGACCCAAAAATCATTGCCGAAACAGCACGTATACTACCGCTAATCACCCTGTTTTATTTCGCGTTCGGGCCCAGCTTGATTCTATCCGGTTTTTTCCAAGCTATTGGGGACGCAAAAAGATCTGCCCTTATCAGCCTGACGAGAACCTACTTTTTCTCTATTCCGCTAACCTTTGTGCTTCCCTTGTATTTTGGCGAAGTGGGGATCTGGTATGTCGGGCCTGTGACTGAAATTCTCATGACAATTCTGACCCTGTTCATACTTTCCCACAATGCAACACGAACAGGATACAAGTTGGGGTTATTCAGAACAGATCCCGCACCTTCATAGGTTGAAATCAAGTACTAAATATTTAATTTTAATCCAACAAGGGGAGCGCAATTATTTGCGTTCCCCTTGTAACTTCTGTTACGTTTTATTTTCTTATTTAAACACAAGCTCTTCAAAATAAATTAATAAAGAACAGAGCTTTAAAAAGTTTGTTGTTATAAGAGGACGAGAATTGCCAACCCCGGAATCCTTATTCACGGACTTCAAGCTTGATTCAGCAGAACTTCTGGAAGCCATTTTCTCTGCTTCAGGGACTTATTTTGTCATCACCGATCCCCAAACTGGTCTAATCCACGCCATTAGTGATGCCTGGCTTAAAACCCTGAAGTACAAAAGGGAAGAGGTCGTGGGGCGAACATCTCAGGAGCTTAATATCTGGTTAGGGCCGGAAAAACGGGCCGAGATGATCCGACGTATAAAAACTGATAAGGCTGTGAGCCGCTTTCATGCATGTCTAAGGGGCAAAGACGGTTCATTGCATGATTTTTCAGTATCTATTCAATCCGTTGTTCTTAAGAATAAAAACTACCTCTTGTTTTGCGGGTATGACATTACCGAAGAAATAAAAGTTAAAAATTCGGCGGTATCTTCCCGAAAAATGCTGGTCGACGCGCTGGAGGCAATGAGCGAAGGTTTTGTGCTCTACGATCCGAATGGGTTGTTGGTTATATGTAACAGCAAGTTTAAAGAATTTTATGGCTACAGCGACGACGAAGCAAAACAGGGGGTTGTCGGCTACGAACTGGGTAAACTCGATATAGAAAGAGGCACCGTCATTGTTATTGAGGGAAGTGAAGACGATTATATGAATCGACGCGCTGATCTCGCCAAAGGTCCCCCAAAAGCAACTGTCGTGAAACTTAAGGATGATCGGTATCTTCTTCTAAGTGATCGAGTGACCGAAGACGGCTATATCGTCAGCATCCAAAAAGACATTACCGATATTAAAGAAGCAGAGTTCGCCTTGATGCGGGCAAGAGACGAAGCCCACATTGCCAACAATACCAAGTCTGAATTCTTGGCACACATGAGCCACGAATTGCGAACACCATTGAATTCCATCCTTGGCTTTACCCAAGTCATGCGAGATGAATTGCTTGGTGATCTTGGACACCCCAGATATAGGGAATACATCAATGACGTCCACCATTCCGGCGAACACCTTCTTAATTTGATCAACGACGTTCTGGATATATCCAAAGTTGAATCAGGGAAGTTTGAGCTGAATGAAGATGTATTGGATCTGAAAGATACCATTTCAGCCTGTATGCAAATCATACGGGGTCGGACCGATGCTGCGGCCCTTAACATCGAGGTAACAGCCCCCAAAGAAAAAGTTTATTTTCGTGGGGATGAACGCATCATGCGCCAAATCCTGCTTAACCTGCTTACCAATGCCGTAAAATTCACCCCGAATGACGGTAAAGTTCTTCTTGATCTTAAAAAGAACAGTGATCACAGCATCAAACTGATCATCAGTGATACCGGATGTGGCATTGAAGAGAACGATATTCCGGTCGTGCTCGCGCCCTTTGGGCAAGCCCGCATTAATGCTCGTACAGCACACGAGGGAACCGGGCTCGGCCTATCTCTCAGCAAAATGCTAACAGAACTTCATGATGGAACTCTGGGACTGACAAGTAAAGTCGGAAAGGGCACACAGATTACATTGGACTTTCCTGTCGAAAGATACGTTGATCCTGCATCAATTTGAGGGTTGGTTGAGACGAGACAAAGGTTTGGGTAAGTTCTGGTTAAGAGAGTTGGAGTCCGCTTAAAGGTTACCTCAGCCCACCCCAAGGCTTGAAAAACTCCCCTCGTTTGTCCCCAATAGCAGTGACAACCAAATAAAAATGCACTTGTTTGTTGATTATTTGCAGAAAAACTTGGGGCAAATTGTAAAGCGGCATATATAGTTACTTTAGAAAATACAAATGCCTAACGTCACGGATAACAGCGCTTGCCAGTTTCAGATATTGTCCTAACCATTTCTGCCCTTCTTATCGTCACCGCCTGTACCCAGCCGTTGGCCAGAAGAACAGGTCTGCCCTTTACCGTTGTACTAGGTTTTATCGGTGTCATTATTGCCTCTGGCGCAAGCTGGCTTCTCCACACCCGCCTGACGGATCAGTTTAACGAAGTCGCTGCACTGGTCGTCAACATACCCGTCTCATCAGCAACGTTTCTCGATGTTTTATTGCCGATCCTGCTCTTTCAAGGGGCTATCACCATTGATGTCAGGCGTCTAGCAAAAGACACTGTCCCAGTCATCTTCCTTGCCGTTTTGGGGGTTTTTGTCGCCATAGCCTTAATCGGTGGGGCTGTTTCTCTGGTTTCAAGTGCGCCACTTGTGGTCTGCCTTTTGTTCGGGGCCATTGTTGCCACAACCGACCCCAGCGCGGTTATCAGTCTTTTTCGAGACCTCGGTGCTCCTGAACGTCTGACCCGATTGGTCGAAGGCGAAAGCCTTTTGAACGATGCCACGGCCATTGCCGCCTTTGGTGCATTTCTAACTCTTATTATTTCAGGGGGTGGCTATGAATTCGGTCTTCTCGTCCAACAACTTGGGTTTGCGTTTCTTGGCGGGATAATCACAGGTACAATCTGTGGCCGCATAGCGATCTCTCTGATTTCTTGGCTTAGCTCTTTTCGTTCTGCCCAGCTAACAATTACCGTCGCCTTACCTTTTGTAATCTATATTCTGGCCAAGAACTATATCGAGATATCCGGTGTTGTCGCTGTGGTCACCAGCGGCCTTGTCCTCAGCGCCATGGCACGTCCCCGGTTTGAACCAGAAACCTTCAAGTTCTTTCAAGAAACCTTAGAACAACTAGCATGGTGGGCAACCGGTCTGGTCTTTATTCTTGCCGCCCTTGTTGTGCCGGATCTGCTATCGGATTTTGCCTTTTCTGATCTATTGATTATTCTCACAGCAGTTATCGCGGCACTGGTTGCAAGGGCCTTGATCCTGTTTGGATTTTTCCCGTTTTTAACAGCGTTAAAAATCACACAACCAGTTGATAACCCCACAAAAACGGTCATTGTCTGGGGGGGACTACGCGGTGCTGTTACACTTGCCCTTGCCTTGTCCGTCACAGAAAACCCATTGATAGATCGTGAAACACAGCGCTTCATTGCAATCCAGGCCACTGGTTTTGCTCTATTTACCCTATTGATACAGGGGACAACATTAACGGCCTTGATGAAATGGCTAAAACTTGACCAACTCGCCCCGATCGAACGCGCCTTTCGGGTCCAAGTCTTAACTCAATCCCTGTCAACGGTACAATCCAGCCTAAATAGTTTTGCCAGCCGTTTTCAACTGGATCCAAAATTGACCCGGCAAACAGCCGAACAATATATCAACCGCTTGTCACGCATCGCAGATGACAAATCATATGAACACGAAATTAACGACAACGATAGACTGATCATTGGCCTGGTGGCCTTAACCAATCAAGAAAAGTCGCTTTTGTTTGATCAACGAATAAGCGGCATTCTCCGCCATGACCTTGTCGATAGATATTTACTTGTCATCGAAGACATGATCGATGCGTCAAGGGAAAGCGGTCGCGAAGGATATATTTCAGCCGCAAAAAAACCTTACCGGCACAGCACACGGTTCAAGTTGTTAAGCTGGGCACATACCCATCTGGACTTTAATCGCCCAATAGCATCGCATATTGGTAAACACTTTCATTTTTTACTAATCAACCGCATTCTTGTATTAGAACTGAAAAGCTTCCTTGATCGAAGACTTCAAAGTCTGTTGGGAACACAGACCGTTACGCTGTTACAGGAAATCCTTGATCAACGATTGGGCAGCATTGAACGGCACTTGGCCGCATTACGTCTGCAATATCCTAAATTTGCCCGAACCCTTGATCGACGAATATTGGAACGCATCGCTTACAGGGATGAATTGGAACAAATAAAAAACCTTCGCGAAGCCGGAATAATAAGTATCGACTTGGCACGAAGCCTGACAAGCGAAGCAAATTTCTTTCATGCCACAAGGCGATCGCAAACCCATGTTGATATCAAGGCAAAAACTGTCGAGCTTTTAACATCTTTTCCAGTGTTCAAAGATCTGGACGTTTCTGAATTAACCCAAGTAACGAAAGAGCTACAAACCCGCGTTCTCGCCGATGGAGCCTACGTCTTCAAAAAAGGAGACCGCGCCGATGGTCTCTATTTCATCGAAAGTGGCGCAGTTGAGATTAGTGTAGGAGACGAGATTCACCGCCTTGGTTATGGCGATTTCTTTGGCGAAATGGCCCTTCTCAACGAAACCAGTAGAAGTGCATCAGTTAAATCCATTAGCTATTCCCACCTGCTATTACTGGAAAAAGATACATTTCACGATTTGGCCCGTGCCCATCCGGATTGGCGAAGCACCCTTACCCAGATTGCGGATCAAAGAAGAATGATGAACCAAGGAAAGAAATAAACTGACCTGTGGAATAAATCCTATTTGAAATAATCAGAAAGTTTCCCCGTGGCCCAAGCCAGCACAAAAAGCACTAAAAAGCACCGGGAAAGAAACCTCGTTCGCGGCAGCATTCCCGACCATTTCAAAGCCTTGGCAATACCCGCTGGCATCGGGATGCTTTTTAATACCCTGTACAATGTCGTCGATACTTTTTTTGCCGGCATGATTTCGACAGATGCACAGGCCGGACTGTCAGTTTCCTTTACCGTGTTTTTTATCCTCATCGCCTTTGGTATTGGTCTAGGACAGGGTATTTCAGCCCTAGTAGGAACAGCCATCGGGGCCAGACCCACTATTCAGACAGAAACCCAACCAGCCAACCATAAACCCGAAGATCATAAGCCCACAGATCATAAGCCCGAGGACCATAAATCCCAGAATAGTAAGAACCTAAACCAGATAACTCGGGGCCAGACAACTGGGAATCACACAACCGGGGATCATGGTTTTCGCACCCAAGATATTACCACCTCCAAAAGCACCTCATCACCCAAAGATATCGCGGCACAGGGTCTCAGCTTTGCCACTCTCTTCTCTTTCCTGCTCTGCGCGGCTGGTTATTACACCATCCCCCATTTGCTGGATTTACTCGGGGTTTTCAACGGCTATCGAGGTTTAGCCCATGATTACCTGATCCTTATCCTCTTTGCCGCGCCAGCCTTTATGATTGCCTTTGCCGCCAACGGTATCCTAAGCGCCCAAGGGGACACGGTGACAAACCGCAATGCCTTGATCGGGGGATTTGTTGCCAATTGCGCTTTGAACCCGCTGTTCATATTTGGTGCTTTTGGCATTCCGGGGCTTGGCTTTGACGGTCTCGCCATATCGACCGTTATTATCGAATGGTTCGTGGCCTTCTATCTGCTTTCCCACGCCTTGAAATCACGGGCGATGATAAACACAACCCTGTCCTGTTTCACTCCCCACGTTAAGATCATCAAAGACATCGTGGCACAGGGGGCACCCGCAAGCCTGAATTTCCTGACCATCACCGTGGGCGTTTTTGTGATCCAGTATTTCTTGCAGCCTTTTGGCGCAACCGCCGTCGCCGCCTATGGCATTGCCCTGCGTATAGAGCAACTTATTCTCTTACCCGGCCTGGGGCTGACAATCGTTCTCTTGCCCATCATTGCCCAAAACCACGGCGCCAAGGAACTCGACAGAGTGCGCTATGCCTTCTGGTGGTGCGTGCGAACTGGCATCGGCATGATGCTCATCGGGGCGCTGTTACTCCTACTCGGCGGCAAGTTCTTGCTGGGCCTCTTCACTCAGGACCCAGACGTCATCTCCACCGGATTTGACTACCTACTCCTCGCCGCCCCCATGCTGCCCGCCTACCTGACCCTCTTTGCCATGATGTCCTTTTTCCAAGGCATCAAACGCCCGATCTGGACCGTATGGATCGGGATTTACAGACAAATCTTCGCCTCAGCAGGTTTCGCCGCGCTCTTCATCTATGTCTTGAACTGGGGCACATGGGGCGTCTGGGCCGCCGTCTTCACCGCCGTCTGGAGCGGCCTGCTACTTTCCACGATTATCCTGATAATCGTTGCAAGAAAAAGCATTCAGGGGTTGGGTGGTCCGGGGTTTTTGAGGTCGCATGAGAGTTAGGCAAATACGGAGTTTGACCGAACTCATAGTTCAATACTGCAATTGAAACCTATCAATAACGAAACGTGCTTACCCAAATCTGAGACCACTTTATAAGCAGTCACGCTCTAGAGAGTATTTCACACTAAGATCCCAGAACATCATAGGTCGCCCTTTATAACTTTGCGAAAGATATCGCCCCCCTCATCCAGGAGGTCGGGGCGGTTATCTAATTTCGCCACGACTGTTGCCCATTGCATTTGCTCTTGAATAAAATCGTCAATCATTGCGATCCGCTGACCACAGCCAATTTCCTTCGCCTTACTCTTAAGATCAAGTAGAGTTTCGATGTGCCCAATTAAGCCAGGTGACAAATTTTGACCCGCGACGAGCTCATGAAAGTTCATCGGAGGCGGTGTATTCGGAACATGCTTTATCCAAGATATCGCCAACGCAGGTCGCAGAATATAAAAATACTTCTTGAGGTTCACATCAGTATTGTCGCTTACATGTTTATCCCACTGTTTAGTAGCGAGATTTCGGTAGTGATGCAGACAGGATTCACCGTAAGTCGTCTTAGCGGCAAAAGTCTTCAATCGCTCACACACAACTTCGTTCCAGCGATATTGGATCGGACTGGATAACCATTCCAACATTACAGGGTTTGGTTTAATCAATAACCCTAATGCTTTTCGGATATCCCAGCCATTAATATCCCAATCTCCGTCTATGGGAAGTTCAATGACATCACGTTTTGGTTCAATGCTGAGATACCAATCAGGTTGGTGAGCATAGATAAATCGCACATCGTAATCACTATCAGGTGAAGGAAATCCCCAAGCTCGGCTACCACTTTCAATAGCGAACAAAATTTGGACGTCGTATTTTGTCTCCAAAGCAGTCAGTTTGGATTGGATTATGGCCTCAACATCAGGAGCTATTGATGACACGAATAAAGGAAAAGTCATAAAATTTCTCATAAGCTTAAATTTATAAATACAGGTATTATGGTTTCGAATTTAAAACTATCAATAATAATAACGCCTCTCCCTACCCTCCAAAAGCACCACGGATATAGATCGCCAATTCTTCCGCCAGAACCTTATTCGGGCCGTCTGCGAGATACATGTTTATGCTGCATCGGGGTAGGGTTGGGAGTTCGCCGCGGTGATCGATGACTTCGATGCCGGGGTCGCTGAAGGTTGGCAGTTCAGGGCGGACTGCGAAGTCTGCAGCGACGGCGACTGAGGTGGAATCTTCACTCTCCGTATCGACCGCGTCCAGCCAGGGAATGTTCGCCTGTTCCAGCGCATCAATCATGGATCGCCGAAAGGCGCAGCCGCGCACCATCGCGACAGGTAAAGGACGCACCATCCATGCATGGCCCTTTACCGCCCCCGTCCATAACAGGGGCTGCACAGTCAACAGTTCACCATTCGCGGGCAATTTCTGGTCTTTGTCATAGACCT
>NZ_CAKZMP010000070.1 GCF_937128705.1 uncultured Kiloniella sp.
CTGGCTGAATCTCAATTGTTTTTTTGCCATTTTGAAACCATCGAGCAGGTAAATTACCTTTTAACACTATTTCATCTCCATCAACTTCTAACCAACTCCCCTCTCTTAAACCAATAACAGGGATATCATTATATGCATGAAATTCTTTTATCCTTGTTTCTCTAGTTTCGCCTTTGTGCTTTGAATTAGGGTCTGGGTCTAAATAATGGGCATTGATATTAAAAGGAACACATCCTAAGGTCTTATAACTCGGTGGATACACAATGGGCATATCATTTGTAGTTTGCATCGTGAGGCCACAAAGGTTACTCCCAGCGCTTGTGCCTAGGTAGGGAGTGCCGTTTAAGATTACATCTCTGAGTGTGTGCATTACATCTATTTTGTATAGCTGGTTAACTAGAACAAACGTATTTCCTCCGCCAGTAAATATGCCTTGGGCAACCTTTAGCGCTTCTGTTGCGTCTTTATAAGTATGGAGGCCTTTTACAGAGATATTAATTTTTGCAAAGGCTTTTTGAGCAATCGTTGTATAGTCGTCGTGGGTAATACCACCAGGTCTAGCATATGGTATAAAAAGAATTTTTTTTGCATTTTTAATCGACGAAATACATACAAATCGACAAAAAACATAGTAATACCTATTTAGAATACAAATAGCTTTGTAAAATAATGGTAGCACTAATTTCATCAACCAATGCTTTGATTTCTATCGGATTTTCATCGTATTTAATGATCGATCTATCTCTACCTTCTCTGGCTTCAATTTTACTCGATATGTTAATAATCGGTGTAATACCTTTTTTTATTCCCCAAAAAATACAGACAAAACTCAGAGGGAGAACGACAAACACATAGGGGAAATATTCACTAATAAAAATAAAAATAACCAAGCCAAAAGGAAAAATCCCATCGAAGGCGAGCTCCATATCTTCCGTCGCAACAGCCCAGGCATTTTTCCCCTTAATTTTAGTCGCATGGGTCAACCAAACGATTTCATCATCCTGCTCTGGATCAAAAAAGGAACTCGGTCCTTCCTTGGTTGGTTCAGGCATCGTGGGGCTTATATAAGATTTGATAATAATTTCACCATTATACCAAATTTGATAGCTACTATCGGAAGCAATTCCAGCATCAATAAAACTTGGTGGGTTTTGTGAAATTTGCTCTAACCAATTAACCAGAGCCTGATCATTTTCATCAAAATAGCTTATGGGTAGCGCGCTGGCTAAAATTTCACTTCTGACTTCAAGCTCATCTTCTGTCAGAGTTACAACAAGCCCCTTCAAACCAACGATAACGGTTGCAAAAACCAGTACCCAAGTAAGTAAGGTGATTGATAAAGTGTAATAATAGAGCCGTGTTTTAACGGAAAAAAACGTCATACACTTTCAACCTTATACCCGACACCGCGAAGGGTAGAAATTATATTTGATCCCAACCGTTTTCTTAATCTGGAAATCTGAGCTTCTATGGCATTGGGTGTCACACAATTATCCCAAGTGTAAGCGTATTCTTCTAGCTGGGATTTGGAAACATAACGCCCAGCATTTTCCATTAATTTTTTCAGGATAATGAACTCAGTCTTTGATAATTGAATTTCAATATTACCAAGTTTGACTTCGTGTCGATCCGGACACAAGCTTAATTGGCCTACAGTAATTATACTGGAAGCGCGAACTGCGCGACGTCGTCCCAAAGAACGAAGTCGCGCAAATAGTTCATCCAGATCAAAGGGTTTTGTCAGGTAATCATCTGCACCGTTATCCAAGCCTTCTATTTTTTCCGATGTTGCAGTACGCGCAGTTAACATAAGCACAGGCAATGTAATGCCTTTATTTCGTGCTTCTTTCAGGAAATCGATACCCTGTTGATCTGGCAACATCCAATCCAGTACGATAAGATCAAAAACACTGACCTCGAGAGCAAGAGAGGCATCCTCGGCTGACTTGACCCATTCACAAACGCTTCCGTCATGATGTAGTGCTCTTTCCAGTGTTGCCCCCAATTGCGGATCATCTTCGACCAGTAACACTTTCATGACTTAACTTTCTCACGTTGAGTTTGGCACATCTGGGTTTGGACGAGTGATCTTGGTTTATCACCTTTCACAGCATTCCTAAAGAATGAGATAATTCGAGAGATATCAAGACCTATTTCATAGAGAGAAGGGATTAATAACAAAGTAACAAAGGTTGCGAGTATAACGCCAAATGCCAAGGATATTGCCATCGGAATAACAAACTGAGCCTGATAACTTGTTTCGAACAAAATTGGCAACAACCCCAAAAATGTTGTCAACGATGTCAGAACGATTGGCCGAAACCGTGAAATACTACCATGTAAGATAGCAACCGAACTCTTCACGCCCCGTTGCTTCAGCTTATTAATCTGATCAATCAGAACCAGGTTATCGTTTATTACGACACCTGCTGCGGCAAGTACTCCCATGACTGAAAAGGCATTAATCTCTAGACCAAAGACGTTATGCCCTAAAATAGCACCAACCAAGCCAAATGGAACTGCTGTCAAAATAATAAAAGGCAGCAGATAAGAATTACTTCCAATCGCCAAAATCGCATAGATGACAAAAAAGAAAATAACATACAGCTTGAATGATTCTGAAAGGAACTCATCTTCCTCTTCTGCGTCACCATCCAGTTTGTAGCTAAAATTTGGATATTCATTGCGTATATCTGCCAGATACAGATCGTTAATCACATTCAACAATTCAAAGCGTGCCCACTGGTCTTCATCAAAGTTGACATTGATTGTTGCTATTTGCTGGCCGTTGATACGCTCAATATGGCCCGGTGTTTTCGCATCTCTTAGCTTTGCAACACTTGTAAAAGGAACCAGGACATCCTGATCCGTAATTTTCACAGGGAAGTCTTCAATATTTTCGATGTATAAGCGTTCATTTTCCGGAAGACGTAAATTAACGTCCATGGTTTCCATAACCCCGGGTAGCCGATCCACACGTGTACCGTAAAAAGCATCAGAGAGTTGATTGCTGATACTGCTTACATTTGCCCCAAACCGCATTCCCTCTGGTAAAAGATTAATGAGAAACTCTTTTTGTTCTACTCCTTGCGTAACCGTAAAATTAAATACCCCGTTGGTTCCGAGTAGTTTTTGTTTCAGCGCCTTAACATGTAATGCTATTTGTTCAGAATTTTTCCCGAAAATTTTCAACGAAATGCTATTGGCATCACCATCTTCACTTGAGGAAAAATTGACCTTTTTTGCATTTGCAATAACACCAAGTTCTTTTTGCCACCTGGCTTCGATCTCTTGTACAGGGATTGTTTTTAGGGCATCAGAATCAAGCTCTACCAACATATAAATATCATTATCCGCGATAAATGATGCTCTGTTTTTTATCAGTGTTGATAATGAAACATCATCTTCATGCGTAGCATCAAAATCGGATATTATTGCCGGAAGGACAGCCTCAAAAGATTTTTCAAGGTGCAACATTGTGTCGTGCATTTCATCTGCTGTCGTCCCCCGGTTCATAGAGATCGACGAGATAATTTGTCCTTCGACCATATTGGGGAAAAGCTGCATCGGAACTTTACCCGATACAACTAAGCCTGCAGACAGAACCGCAATTGATAAGAAGATAGATAAGGTAAAATAACGCCAGACAACTGCTCTTTTAACCAAAGGTCGATAGAGTTTAAGGATAACCACGCGCAATCCCTTTTGAAACTTTCTGCGCGGCATTTTAATCAGGTGGCTAAACCGACTGTCACTCCCGAGCTTAAATGTAACCAGATGGCAAGGTAAGATCAGGAGTGATTCTATGAGTGAAAAACAAAGGACAGCAACAATGATAAAAGAAATATCAAAAAGAAAGCTACCGATAATACTCTTGAACATTAAACCGGGAACCGCGGCAAAAATCGTCGTGAGGACACCAAGAAAAACAGGTTTCCAGACATCTTTTACGCCTAGAAAGGCTGACTTTGCGCCGGGGCCACTTTTCTGCTGCCTGTTGTAAACACTTTCACCAACAACAATTGCATCATCAACAACAACACCCAGGATCAACAAAAAAGCAAACGTCGACAGGTGATTGAGAGAAATATCAAACACGGGGAGGAGCCAAATCCCCCCAGTGAAAGAGATAGCAATACCTGTGCACACCCAAAATGCGAGCTTAAGGTTAAGAAAAAGGATCAGCACCACAAATACCAAGCACATACCAACCAGAGCATTGTCGAGCAACATGGTTAGACGCTGAGCTATGTCTTTACTGTCATCTAGCCAAATGGTGACACCAACATTTGGCGGTAGCCGATTTTTGATCTCATCAATTTTACGTCCGATTTCATCCCTTACACCGAGAAGATCTTGTCCTTCGGAAATAAAAACTTCTAATCCTGATGCGTTTTCTCCGTTAAAGCGGCTAACAAAATTTACGTCTTTACGGTTAAATTTTATTTCGGCGATTTCGCCCAAGAGAATTTTTTCACCTGTTATTTTATTAACAACAGAAATGTATTCAAAATCATTCGGGTGATAAGCTCTTTCGTTTCCTCGTATAGATATTTGATTACTACCGTGTCCGATAGAACCAGCAGGTACATTTACAGAAGCGACAGAGATCGCATTGGCAATATCTTTTAGGGTGAGGCCCGTTCGCCTTAAATCATCAGAAGGTATTTCTATCGATATTTCACGTTTAGGCGCAGAAAAGAGCTTCACGTCACTCGCACTGGTTTCGCTAATGAGTTTATTTTTTACCAACTCGCCAATACGGGTCAGGGTTTCCAAATCAACGTTTCCATGGATAGCAATATCCAGAATACGATCTTTATCTTTGGTTTCCGTTATTTGGGGACGCTCAATCCCTTTGGGTAACGTGCCAAGAGCATCAATCTTCCTTTTAATTTCAGAGACTTTTTCATCAATATCCACATCAGAATAAAAAAAGATCGTTGTTGTTCCGATGTCCTCAACAGCGAAAGAGTATAGATTTTTTATACCCTCTATATTCTTGAGCGCATTTTCGACAGGTATCGAAATGTTTCGGGCAATAATTTCAGGCGTCGCACCATTATATTCGATTGTTATATCAACGGCATTTAGCTTCGCAGGCGGAAATATTTGGGTTTTAAGGTCAAAACTGGCGACAACACCCCCCAGTAATATAACGGCCATTAACAGATTGCTGGTAACCGGGTTTTTGACAAACCAATGAAGTATTTTATTCATTGATCAAAACCACCTGATTATTATTGCCATCAATGTCAAAATTATTGATCGCTAAACTTTTAATAGAATCTAATTTTCCAACCGCACCATTGGAATTAGTTCTGATTTTCATGCCTTCGACAAAAATTTCAGGTGGCTGGGTTAAAATTTTTGTCGGTAGTTTAATATCTGCCGTAAAATAAACTAACCCCGTATCTTTGTGATGAATATTGATTTTTCGTTGGCGAACAACATCATCTAGGCCAACTTCAAGAATACTATTTCTCATATAAAGGGCACTCGCCGGTATCCGATACATATTCGATATTGTTTCAGACTGTATTTCAGCAAAAACAAAGGTACCGGATAGCAATGGATCTAGAGAAAAACTTTCCTCAGAGTTTACATTGGCAATCAACATATACTGATTGGTTTTCTTTTGAATTTCTTTTTCCATTCCAATAACTTGACCAGCCCAATGACGATTATCTTTTCGTTGAGGATCTCTTATAACGATGGCTGCTGATTGAATACTCTCATCAGAGAATGAAAGACTATCCAACTGACGACGGGTTACAGGCAACCTGACTTCCAGCAAGCGATCAGAAAAAAAATTGGCAACATTCGACCCTGAAGAAACATACTGCCCTACAGCAGCTAACTTTTCTCTTATCGCTCCGTCATAAGGTGCAGTAATTGTCGTCCTGGAAAGAGCTAATAATGCTTTTTTCTGTTCTGATATTGCGGCCTCAAGATTGGCCCTTGCCTCGTTTAACTGGGGTATTCGCAAGGTTAGGGGGGAGGGAGATCCTTTACCGTATTTTTTCCACTCTAATTTTGCGAGCTTTGATTCTGCTTGTTCCTTGATCAGCTTCTGTTTTGCGCTGGCCACATTGGCCTTTGCTGTCGCCAGTGATAGTTCATAATCGCGAGGATCAACTTGAAAGAGGAAATCCCCCTTCACAAAACGATCACCAACCTTAAGATCGGTTGCTGTTTTTGTAATAATACCAGAAACCTGTGTTGTTAAAATCGTCTCAAATTTTGGATGTACAACACCTTGGGTTTTAATCTTAAAATTCGGGTGCTGCTCAATAATATTGGACGTTGATAACTTTGGTAATTCCGGTTGTTTTGATATCTCGGCAACGACCGGGTTTTCATCCTCAATGACAACCAAGCTCAAGAATATCGATACTGACAAAATCAGAATAGGGAAAATTAGTTTCAACAGTAAAATCGTTGTTTTTTTTAACGATAAATCGAAGGTCATCACAAATTCCTGTTATCTTCTGCCATCTCTGGGTCAGCAAGCTCTGGATTAGCCAGTTCAGGATCAGATAAAACGCTTTTTTGCAGCGGCGAGTTATGTCCCCCCAGAGCCAGGTAAAGATTCACCCGGGACAAAAGTCTTTGTTTTTGAACATTAATAAGTCGGGATTTACTTACAAAAAACCTCTGTTGTGCTTGCAACAAATCCAGGATAGGAATCAAACCGCTGTAATATTTTTCGCGTGAAAGGTTTTGGCCTTGCTCAGCCATCAAAGCGGCACGGCTTAACTCTTCTTCTTGTTTTTTGAGATGAATTTCATTTCCCAGATAATTTTCGACCTCATCAAAAGCCTTCAAGGCAGTGTTCACGTACTCTGCAATAGTTTCATCCTCTATCGCCTTGTTTTGCGCGATAACTGCACGACGTTGCCCTCCATCATAGATCGGCTGGATAATGTTACCTGCGATAGAGGCAACAAGGCTGTAGGGATCAAAAATGTCACTCAATTTTCTATTTTGATAACTGGTGCTTTGTGTAAGAGACAATCTGGGCAATCGATTGGCCTCAGACGCATTCAAATTGTGATGCGCCGCGATAATCTTCTGTTCAGCGACAAGAAGATCGGGGCGATTCACCAATAAATCAGACGGAATACCAGCAGAAAAATCTGTTACAATTTTTGGAAATTCTTTCGCGCTTTTAATATTCCCGGAAGGATATCTTCCAAGAATTAACTCTAACTTTCTAATAGCTTGTGATCTCTCATTAACCTTTGATGTTAACGTAGCATCTGCATTTGCAAGATCAGTTTCCACAAGACGGAGATCTAGAATTGATCCAATTCCTTGTTGATATCTGTCCCGTGTCCGTTCCACGACCTCAATCAAGTTGCTCTTTTCCTGACGCGCAATATCCAGCTGTTGCTCCAAGGCAATAACCTCAATCCATTGCAACACAATACGTGTCGCAACTGACAACTCAGCAAATTCAACATCGCTTTGTCTCTGTAACAAGGCACTATAAGAGGCTTGTGATTCGGCCTCTAAACGTCCCCAGACATCTATTTCCCACGAAATTCTTGCTTCGGCTTTAAAGGAATTCTCATAATTTTTAATGCGTTCGCCATTCAGGCCTTTTGAAGAGCTTTTTGTTCTGCTGGCATCACCGGATAGATCTATGCTGGGGAATAGAGCTGATTCGGATACGTCATACTGAGCAATTTGTTGTTCTAAGCGTGCTCTGGCCGATTTTAGTTCCGGGTTGTTCCTTATTCCCTCAACAATAAATTTACTGACTTGTTGATGAAAATCAGGTGTAAACCACGTTTGAGAGACCGCAACGACAGCGTTTTTATTAACATGAGACTTTTCATGGGAAGACCACTGATCAGCGACCTTTGGCAACGTCGCTTTATAATCAGGAAGATCCGTCGAAATAACACACCCCTGCACAGCAATTATACTCATTGCCGCAACTAGTCGGGGAAAGTGAATTTTAGATAATATAAGCCAGCACATAGGCCTAAGATAAGACCCGAGCCTGACAAAACGCTGACAATAGCAACCAGCTATTAAATCAACGTTTTGTTTGAGAGTTTAGGCAATCGTTAGAAAAGATATTTACCTAGCTTATCGGGATTTTACATAACGCCCCGGTGCTGGTTCGATTATCTTTAAAGCTGCTTTATCTTTTGACATTCCTTCACCAGGATTTCGGGCAGGGACAAGCTTTCCGCTTTTCTTCTGCGCCCATTTTGCCCAATGAGGCCACCATGATCCCGGGTATTCTTTTGCAGCCTCAAACCACTTATCAGGATCATCGGGGGTGTCCGAATTAATCCAGTGCGAATACTTTTCAGCAGCAGGAGGATTAATAATGCCGGCAATATGCCCGGACGCGGCAAGCACAAACTCTTTTTCGCCTGAAAAATGACGCGTATTGGCATAGGTGGATTTCCAAGGAGCAATGTGATCTTCTTTTGCAGAGATCATAAAGCTTGGAACATCAATTTTACCCAAATCAATGGGTACACCGTCTAATACGACCCCACCGGGTTCTACCAGTTTATTATCTAGGTACATATTTCTGAGATAAAAAGAATGCATTTTGGCTGGCATTCTCGTCGTATCAGAGTTCCAATAAAGCAAATCAAAGGGGAAGGGGGTTTTACCGCGCAAATAGTTGTTCACGACAAAAGACCAGATAAGATCATTGGCCCGCAACATATTAAAAGTCGTTCCCATTTCAGCCCCATCGAGATATCCTCGATCAGACATTTTTTTCTCAAGAACTTCCATCTGTTCTTCATCAATGAAAACTCTAAGCTCGCCCGCTTCGGCAAAATCCGTCATTGTGACAAAGAATGTACCACTTTTGATGCGCTTATCTTTCTTTTCCGCCATGTATGCGAGGGTAGAAGCTAGTAGTGTCCCCCCCAAACAATACCCAATGGCGTTTACTTCTTTCGTCCCCGTTGCTGTTTCTATGGCATCAAGTGCGGCAAGGGGGCCACGGAGCATGTAATTTTCAAAAGAGTAATCGGCCAAACTCTCATCTGGGTTCACCCAGGAAATCATAAAAACCGTAAAGCCCTGTTCCACAGCCCACTTGACGAAAGAATTTTTAGCTTTGAGATCCAGAATGTAGAATTTATTGATCCAGGGAGGGATGATCATAAGAGGGCGAGAATAAACTTTCTCTGTCGTTGGGGCGTATTGAATAAGCTGCATAAGCTCATTCTCATAAATAACGCTGCCCTCTGATGTTGCGATGTTTTCACCCAAGGTAAAAGCATCTTCATCCGTCATTTTAATACGACCCTTTTCCAGATCGGAAATTAGGTTTTCCAAGCCTTGTAGTAAATTTTTGCCTCCTGATTCTGCTGTTTCTCGCAAAATTTGGGGGTTTGTCATCAAGAAATTACTCGGGGAAAGCGCATCCAGAAACTGTTTCGTATAAAAATCGACCTTACGTGCGTCTGTCTCGCTCAGGCCGTCAATATCCTTTACAGAACTGTGAATCGTATTCGCCGTCAAAAGATATGATTGCTTTATAAATTTAAAAAAGGGATTTTCTTCCCACGCTTCATCTTGGAAGCGTCGGTCACCTTTTTTCTTTTTATGCTCTTGATTTGTAGAAGACGATTCTTTCGCCGTTTTTGGTTTATTTTCCTCGGATTGATTATCCGGGTTAAAGAAATTTTGTGAAGCTTCCAACCAAAGAGAATTATAGCCTTGCCAAAGATCTGTTTGTAATTTGATCGCTTTTTCAGGATCCGACCAGAATTGTTGCGACAATTCCCAGAATGCTTTGCCAATCCGCATGGGATCAGGCTCATTATCTAGTGTTTTCACGCTTTGGTTCGCTAAAAAGCGTTCAATCATTGCCTGAGATTTTTCAGAAATTGCTGTCATTGTTTCAGTAATTTCTGAGGGATCAGGTAGCTTTATTCCCTCGGGGTGTTGATCGACCATCCAGCTTTCCCTATGATCTGTTTAGTCTTTTTATCGAATAGTATATCGCCTTGTAGCTCTTTCAATGTTATACACCCATTGTTACAGCTGGAAGCGCAAAGAACAACAAGTGAGGTCAATTTCGTTGCTAAATACATCTATTCAGTTGTAATTTTGATGTATGTGTATCGATTTATTTGACGTTTGCATGGGGGAACGGTCTTTAGTTATGGCCAAGGACAAATATATGCCAGAGTTGAGAAAACGTAGTGTATACCGCTTTGGGGGTAAAGGTCGCATTGTAGGAGCAATTGTGCTTCCATTGATGCTTGCAGCCTGTTCTTCAACACCTGATTGGGCGAACCCTATCGCTTGGTTTGATAGTGACGAACCTGAACAACCGACACAGGTCACCAATGCCGAAAATGTCGTGCCCGCCGAAGGATTTCCGAATCTTTCAAGTGTACCCGGCGAATCACCTCAAACGACATCTGGCGATTATAGAACTCAGGTAGCCGAAGGTTTGGTCGCGGACCGTAATAATGCGGAATATAGTGATCAACCATTAACTGCTAGGTCAACACTTGTTCCTGCTGCACCTCCACCAGCTGTACCGCAAGCACCCTCTGTTGCACAAACGACACCACAGGCTGCAGCTCCGGTTGTACCAAACACAGTGCCAGCATCACCCCAAGCCGTTCCCGGTGCATCATCGCAAACAACTGTTATATCATCTCAGGGGGCCGCTTTACCGCCCGCATTTCCAAACGGCGCACCAGCATACGCACAAAATCAATACACTGGACCACAGTACAACACGCCAAGCTGGGGCTCACCTTACGCACAACAGCAGGGTTACGCAGGTCAAGCGGCATACGGATCACCCTATACCGCTCAAGCTGGCGGCCAGCTCGTCGCAGTGATTTACTTCTCGCACGGTTCTTCAAACCTAAACAATCAGGATATTCAAGTCATTCGTGATGTCGCTGCATTGTACGGACAACGCGGCGGAGCCATTACCGTTCTTGGACATTCAAGTTCCAGAACACAGCTAACAGACGCATTGCGCCATCAACAGGTTAACTATGAAATCTCTGGTCGTCGTGCCGAAGCCGTTACGCGCGCCTTGCAAAACTCTGGTGTTCCCGTACGTCAAATCATTACAGATGCACGATCTGACAGTAACCCTGTTTTCCACGAGTTCATGCCAACGGGTGAAGCAGGGAACAGACGCGTAGAAATATATGTAAACTAGGCACCTTATCCTGAGAAATTTTTGATAAATTTCTCTAAATAAAAACGCATAAAACATTGGTCACGGAGCTGGTATTCTGCTATCTGCTTCGTGGCCTTTTTTATAGGGGCTAATCACCTTGGTCAGAAGAGAAAAGAATATCTCTTTTTTTCTGACTAAATAGAGATAACCCAACAATTTCGAGTTGAGAATGGACCAGGAATTTCACCGTATAAAACGTTTGCCGCCTTATGTATTTGCTGAAGTTAATGCATTGAAAGCAGCGGCACGAGCGGCGAAAAGGGATATTATCGATTTTGGTATGGGAAATCCTGATCAGCCCCCACCACAACACGTTATCGACAAACTAACCGATGTTGTTCAAAACCCCAGAGTACACGGATATTCTACATCTCGCGGTATTCCCGGTTTAAGAAAAGCAATATCAGCATATTATGATCGACGCTTTGGTGTTGATATTGATCCCGAAACAGAAACCATCGTAACACTGGGATCAAAAGAGGGCCTTGCCAATCTGGCACAGGCGATCACCAGTCCGGGTGACATTATTCTGGCACCAAACCCTAGTTACCCGATCCACGCTTTTGGATTTATCATTGCTGGCGCTGCCATCAGATCTATGCCGATGACGCAGAGCGGGAATATCATGGAGCAGTTGGAAATAGCTGTTCGACATTCCGTTCCCAAACCTTTGGCTATTATCCTGAACTATCCATCAAACCCAACAGCCGAAGTCAAGGATTTGGATTTTTATGCAGAGATCGTGGATTTCTGCCGTAAGCACGAAATCTATATCATTTCTGATCTGGCTTATGCCGAGGTTTATTTTAACGATACACCGCCGCCATCAATTCTTCAGGTTCCCGGCGCAAAAGATATTGCCGTAGAATTCCTGTCCATGAGCAAGACATACTCAATGGCAGGATGGCGCGTCGGATTCTGCTCAGGAAATAAAAAACTTGTTGCCGCACTGACCCGGGTTAAATCCTATGTTGACTATGGTGCCTTTACACCTGTTCAGGTCGCCGCAGTGTCTGCCCTCAATGGCCCACAGGAATGTATCAGTGAAATGCGCGACCGCTATCGTGGTCGCCGGGATGTCTTGATAAAAGGCCTCAGTGCAGCAGGGTGGGATATACCAAGTCCCCCCGCGACAATGTTTGCCTGGGCACCTTTACCAAAAGAGTTTGCTCACTTGGGATCAATGGAATTTTCCAAGTTATTATTGGAACATGCTAATGTAGCGGTTGCCCCCGGTGTCGGTTTTGGCGAGTATGGCGAAGGTTTTGTCAGGTTGGGACTCGTAGAAAACGAACAACGGACGCGTCAGGCTGTTAAAAACATCAAAGCCATGATGCAGAAAAAAGACAGTATTCTTGAACAAATTAGTAAGCGGAAATAAATCGTGAGTGAACCCCTTAAGATTGCGATCGCCGGATTAGGTACTGTTGGTACTGGAACCGTCAAACTTATTCAGGATAATCTAAACGTCCTAGCCCAACGCACGGGACGTGAAATGTCTATCGTTGCGGTATCAGCACGTAGCCGTAAAAATCGCGATTTTGATATGAGCGACATGACCTACTATGATAACGCAGTGGACATGGCCGAAAACTGCGACGCTGACGTTCTTATGGAACTGATAGGCGGTTCCGAGGGCATCGCAAAAGAAGTCGTGGAAGTATCAATCGCCAAGGGGCGTCATGTTATTACCGCGAACAAGGCGCTGCTTGCACACCACGGAACTGAACTGGCAAAACTGGCTGAAGAAGCCGGCGTTGCTTTGGCTTACGAAGCTGCCGTCGCTGGCGGAATTCCGGTTATCAAAGGGCTTCGCGAGGGGCTCGCAGCCAACTCCTTTGACCTTGTGTATGGCATTCTCAACGGCACGTGTAACTTTATCCTCACCAATATGCGCGAAACAGGGCGCGACTTTGAGGAAGTGCTTTTTGAAGCTCAGGAACTTGGTTATGCCGAAGCAGATCCTAGTTTTGATGTAGACGGTGTTGATGCTGCACATAAACTGTCACTGTTAAGTTCAGTATCCTTTGGTACCGAGGTTGATTTTGACTCTGTTTACATAGAGGGCATCAGAAATATCTCGGCACTTGATATTGTAAATGCAGAAGAGCTCGGATACCGCATTAAACTTCTTGGCATTGCCCGTAAGACAGAACATGGCATCGACCAACGTGTTCACCCTTGCATGGTTGCCAAAGATCAACCTATTGCCTCTGTAGAAGGCGTTTTGAATGCTATCGTCTGTAACGGAAATCACGTTGGAACAACAATGTTCGAGGGTGCAGGGGCAGGCGGAGGCCCAACAGCTTCAGCCGTTGTTGCTGATCTCGTAGATATTGCCCGCGGCACTATTTTGCCAACTTTCGGCGTTCCGGCCAACGCGCTTGAAAAACCAATAGCCCAGCCCGTAGAAAAACGCGAAGGTTCTTATTACCTGCGTTTACAGGTCGAAGATCGTCCCGGCGTAATCGCAGATATATCCAATATTCTTAAGGACGAAGATATTTCTGTTAAGTCACTCATTCAGCATGAATCCAACCCCGGAAAGTCAGTTCCGCTTGTGATTACAACACAGGCAACAGTGGAAACGGCAATGAGCCGATCTCTTGAAAAAATCTCGCAACTCGATTGCGTACTAGAAAAACCAAATATGATCCGGATCGTCTCTCTTTAATAGAACGATCTGAAAGCAATAACCGTTCACTATTGAACGGTACCAAAGTCAGAGGACAAAGATATGGAACGCAACCTGGCCCTAGAGACCGTACGTGTCACAGAAGCTGCCGCACTGGCTTCTTCCCGCCTTATGGGGCGTGGAGACGAGAAAGCAGCTGATCAAGCCGCTGTAAATGCTATGCGAGACGCTTTAAACGGCTTAGCGATTGACGGAACCGTTGTTATCGGCGAAGGCGAACGTGATGAAGCGCCAATGCTTTATATCGGTGAAAAAGTCGGAAAGGGCGGTCCAGGCATTGATATTGCGTTGGATCCCTTGGAAGGTACAACACTGACAGCCAAAGGTGGCCCCAACGCAATGTGCGTTATTGCCATGGCTGAATCAGGAAACTTCTTGAACGCACCAGATACCTATATGGATAAGATTGCCGTTGGTGCCGGACTTCCAGAAGGCGTAGTTGATCTTGATGAGACTGTTGTAAACAACCTGTCCAATCTGGCAAAGGCAAAGAAAACTGACATTAGTGATCTGGTTGTCTGCATTATGGATCGCCCACGTCACGAAGAGAAAATCGCACAGGTTCGCGAATGCGGTGCCCGTATTGTTCTTATTGGTGACGGCGATGTCGCCGGTGCCTTGGCAACCAGTCGTTTTGATAGTGGCGTTGACCTATTCATGGGGGCAGGCGGCGCACCTGAAGGCGTTCTAGCTGCTGCGGCTCTTCGCTGTACTGGCGGTCAGTTCCAAGGCCGTTTGCTCTTTAGAAATGATGATGAAGTTGCCCGTGCACGTCGTTGGGGCATTGAAGATCTCGACCGTAAATACGAGATCAACGAACTTGCCAAAGGTGATGTTATGTTTGTTGCAACAGGCGTAACAGACGGTAGCTTGCTTCGCGGCGTACGTCGTTATCAAGGCGGTGCAACGACACAGTCTATCGTGATGCGTTCCAAAACGGGAACATCTCGCGTGGTTGATGCTACTCACAACTTCTACCGTAAAACATGGTATGACAATCTGGGTGTTTAAAACCTTTATCAGATAAGCAGAAATAAAAGAGGCGCCGCACTGGGCGCCTCTTGTTTTTTATGGGAAGCTCGGTAGGCTAAGTACGTAGGCTGTATATATTTCCTTAAACATTTTTAATTGGTCGGTTCATTATTATGCAGGGCAAAGAACGTGATACTTTTCTGGGTATCGAAAGCTCTATCACAGGCAAGCGTTGGGAAGAGCGTTTAAAAGACCACCGTTCGGCTCTTGCTCTCAGTCAACGTCTAGGTTTACCCGAAATTATAGGCCGATTACTGGCCGCCCGTGGCGTCACTCTGGATACAGCCGAAGCCTTTTTGAAACCAACCCTTAAAGACTGGTTACCAGACCCATCTGTTTTAAAGGGAATGGACGACACAACAGCACGACTTCTCAAGGCTCTGGAACAAAAAGAAAAGATAGCTGTTTTTGGAGATTATGATGTAGATGGAGCAACTTCCTCTGCTCTTCTCATACGTTACTTTAATGCAATAGGCGTTGAAATTGCCGTACATATTCCAGATAGAGTAAGTGAAGGTTACGGCCCCAATCTTCCAGCATTGTTAAATTTGCAGAAGCAAGGATGCTCACTCATCATTACAGTGGATTGTGGCACATCGGCTTTTGAAGCTCTTGAAGGTGCAGAGCAAGCGGGTCTCGATGTCCTAATCATTGACCATCACGAGGCTGAAGCGTTGTTACCACCCGCGGTTGCCGTTGTGAACCCCAACCGACAGGATGAAACTCGCGAATACGGATCTCTTGCTGCGGTGGGTGTGGTTTTTTTGGTTCTTGTTGCTCTAAACCGACGCCTGAGAGAATCAGGATGGCTCAGTGAACACAATATCAGAGAGCCCAATCTTATGTCGCTTCTGGACCTCGTTGCTTTGGGTACAGTCTGTGATGTTGTGCCGCTATCAGGACTAAACAGAGCCTACGTCAGTCAAGGCGTCAAGGTTCTGGCCAAACGACATAACCCCGGTATTGTTGCACTATCAGATGTGGCCAAACTTTCTGAAAAACCTGACAGCGGACATCTAGGCTACACCCTAGGCCCTCGTGTCAATGCAGGTGGACGTGTTGGACAATCTTGGCTCGGCGCGAAACTACTTTCGACAGAAAATGCTGACGAAGCACTTAAAATAGCATCACAGCTGGAAGAATATAATTCAGAACGTAAAACAATTGAAACAGACGTCCTCGACCAAGCACTGGGTGCCGTTGGGAATGAAACGGAACTAAAAGGCATTGCCATTGCGTCCGGTGAGGGGTGGCATCCCGGTGTTATAGGTATTGTCGCTAGCCGACTTAAAGATCGTTATAATATGCCGTCCCTTGTCATCGCCTTTGATGAAAAGGGGATTGGCAAAGGATCAGGCCGTTCTGTCCCCGGCGTCGACCTTGGCGCTGCCGTCATTGCTGCACGTCAGGCAGGCTTGCTCGAAAATGGCGGGGGACATGCCATGGCAGCAGGCCTGACCGTTCACAAAGAAAACTATACAGAACTGTGTGCCTTCTTATCAGAACGCCTCTCTAAAGCGTTGTCTGAAGTTTCTTTTACACCAAGCATCGGTATAGACGGGGCACTTCAACCTGGCGGAGCCAGCACGGATCTTATCGATTTACTGGATTCATGCAGCCCCTTTGGCGTTGGCAACCCTCAGCCTAGGTTCGTGTTACCTTCCGTCCGTGTTTTACGCCCCGGTCTCGTTGGTGAAAGTCACGTCAGATGTATTCTAAGCGGTTCTGACGGGCGGACCATCAAGGGGATAGCCTTTCGATCCCTTGATAATGAATTGGGACAACTGCTTTTGAATACAGGGGGTATGCCCATCCATGTCTGCGGTAAACTAAAACGTGATACCTGGTCAGGACCAGATGGTGTACAATTAATTATAGAAGACGCCGCACCAATAAACGGGTAAGATAACCGAATGAAGCAATCGTTTCTTTCTAACAAACGCTATTCTTTTAATTGTTTTCATTCCTTAGGCAGAATAGTTTCTGCCTTTTTTTTAACTGTTTTCCTCACATCAGCCCCTTTCCCTGAAAAGAAAGCCTTTGGGCAAGAATCCGCTCAAGTTGATTTAGAACTCGTTCTGGCAGTTGATGCCTCTACAAGTGTTTCCGCCCAGGAATTTGATCTTCAGATGCGGGGAATTGCGCAGGCCTTTCGCGATCCTTCTGTCGTGCAAGCCATTGCCGTTGCCGGGGATCGTGGCGTAGCCGTTGCTATTATCCAATGGGCGAACAACCTTCTGCAAAAAGTTGCTGTCGACTGGTTCTTGATCCGCGACGAACAAAGTGCCGCAGAATTTGCCGACATCGTTGATGAAACACCCAGATATATTTTTGGGGGTGGGACCTCTATTGGTGGGGCTATTACCTATTCGACCCGTCAAATGGAAATTAATCCCTTCATTGGTGCGCGCAAAGTTATCGATATTTCCGGTGATGGGCGATCCAATCAAGGGGCGCCACCTGAACTTGTCCGCAACCAATCGACAACACAGGGTATTGTGATTAACGGTTTGACCATCAACAATGAAGATCCCTTTATTGATCGGTATTACGAAAAATTTGTTATTGGGGGCACAGGAGCCTTTGTTCAGACCGCGACCACCTATGAAGATTTTGGCGCAGCGATGAAAGAAAAGCTGATCAAAGAAATCGGTGGTGTGCCCGTCGCGCAAAAAGCCAATGAAATCAAGCTAGCAAAACAATAATAGACAGCTAATTTAAAAAAAAATCACAGAATCGAAAATACCTACTTGCCAAGGGTCTCTGAAATCGGTAAATCCTTGCTCACCGAAAGATGACCCCTTCGTCTAGAGGCCTAGGACACCGCCCTTTCACGGCGGCAACACGGGTTCGAATCCCGTAGGGGTCGCCATTCGGTTCAAAGCCGCTTTATAGCGGCTTTTTTGATTCTAAGACGATACGAATCTCTCGCTCCAATATTCTTTATCCGACTCACTGACGTTGACCGAAACGATTCGTATATTCTATTAAGAGGGCAGGGGTAAATTCAGCTAATTGATTGTATTCATCTGTATCTATCTTGCTGAATTTAAATCCAAAATTGATCATTTTTGGAATTTTTCAAAGAAAAATGAAAAAAACGAACTTTATATGAAAAAGGTGCTTGCCAAGGGTCTCTGAAATCGGTAATTACTTGCTCACCGAAAGATGACCCCTTCGTCTAGAGGCCTAGGACACCGCCCTTTCACGGCGGCAACACGGGTTCGAAT
>NZ_CAKZMP010000071.1 GCF_937128705.1 uncultured Kiloniella sp.
AAAAGTCTGAATGTGAGGGCGTTTTCGTTTCCTGCACCAATCTACGTACATTCGGGATATTAGAAGAAGCAGAACAAATACTCGGGAAACCTGTTCTTTCAAGTAATCTTGCTCTTGTTTGGCATATGTTGAGGCTAGCTGGTATTACAGGGCAAGGTACTGCACCCGGAAAGCTGTTTGCGAAAGACCTTTCCTTAGCTTTGGAGTAAAAGTACTTTGGTTCAGGCGCTGTCTTTTGAGTCCATAACAATTGTCACAGGACCGTCGTTAAGTAGCCTGACATCCATATGCGCGCCAAAAATTCCCTTTTCTACGGTAAGGCCTTCATTTTTTAGGGCATGACAGAAGAATTTATAAAGTCGCTCGCCTTCCGCAGGTGTGGCGGCTGCAGAGAAGCCTGGTCGATTTCCTTTTTTCCAGTTCGCGGCAAGGGTAAACTGGCTTACAGCCAAGACTGAGCCATCTATATCTAGAACAGAGCGGTTCATCTTTCCCTCATCATCCGTAAAAATCCGCATTTTACTGATTTTTCTGGCGAAATAAGCTGCCTCATCATCGATGTCGCCATGCTCTGCGCAAAAGAGGACGAGCAGTCCCTGTTCAATGGCACCAGTGATATCGCCATCGACGATGACAGAGGCTTCACTTACCCGTTGTAGAACTGCTCTCATTGCTGGTTTCCTAAATCTATTGATTTTTATAAATTTTCGGGGCTAGATTATTCAATAAGCTCAAAGCTATGAGTGATTTCAGCTGCTTTACCAAGCATGATAGACGCAGAGCAGTATTTATCGGCTGAAAGTTCAACGGCGCGTTCTACCTTTTGCTCATTAAGGCCTTCACCTTTGACCCGAAAGTGCATATGGATTTTTGTGAAAACTTTAGGGTCCGTGTCTGCGCGTTCAGCTTCAACATCAACATCGACATCTTCTACGTTTTCGCGCCCGCGTTTTAATATGTAAACAACATCGTAAGCCGAACAGCCCCCCATTCCCATCAGAAGCATTTCCATGGGGCGAGGTCCCAAATTTCGTCCACCACCTTCGACGGCACCATCCATGACAACGGCGTGCCCAGAGCCACTTTCAGCCATAAAGGCGACGTTCTCGATCCATTTGACGCGTGTTTTCATATTCAGGTTCCTTAAGTGACAAAAAGAATTGGCAAAGTAGCTACTGTTCTTCAGTCGACACAAGAAGAAACGTATTGAGATCACGCATTAATGACAAAGGCACAGGAATGCTAGGGACAGAAATAATTAACAGAGTGATTTAACAGAAGTAGAGCGAATTCAGTATCTTTAACTTGATTGTGTCGTGCTCAACTTCAAAAGGGAGAAACAGTACAGTGTAGGACTGTTGTTGTAGCTCTCTTTTTGTTGCTGATTCCCATCTCATCTGTTTGGTAACCAGGTGTGGTTTTCTGGTGTTATAAACATGGGTCAAACGAGATTTGGCATCTGCAACGGCATTTTCTGGTAATGCTTCTTCCAAGGGAGATCGACTGGCTTTTATGCCAAAGTTTTCCCGGCAGTGATCACCTGTAATAGACACAAAGAAACTGGTTTCTTTCAGCGCATCGAAGAGCATAATATCGGGGAGGGCTTCACGTACAATACCAGGATTGAAATCAGACCAGACAGGCAGCGCTTTATCAGCTTTCAATTCTAACCAATAGCGATAGAGATTGGTTTGAGCGACAGATTTTAAATTCTGTTCGCTCACTTCCAAAACTTTAACTATATCAAACGTTTTTGCCATGGTTACAGTACTGTTCAATACTCTTTTGTTAAGACGCGATCGCGGCAAGGCCAACGTATTTAACATGTTTCATTCTAACATGGGTTAATATCCAGCAAAAATATGGTTATTATCTGTCAAAAGACAATTTTCACATTTTTGAAGGCTTGTAGGGGCTGAAACTGCCGAGGTATTGAATGAAACAGGTGCAGACGATATTTGATATTCGTACAAAAGGGCAAGGCCTTTATGATTTTACCCACGAAGTTTCTCTTTGGACAGAGCAACAGCATTTTGTTTGTGGGCTCTTAACCCTTTTTATTCGGCATACTTCGGCTTCTTTGACGATTCAAGAGAATGCTGATCCCGATGTACAGTTTGATTTAAATAATTTTTTTCGTCGATTCGTTGAGGAAAATTCATCCCTCTATCGCCATACTTGCGAGGGGCCAGATGATATGCCTGCTCACATTCGCTCTGCCCTGACTGACGTACAGCTTAGCATTCCTATCGTTCATGGGGCATTGGCGCTGGGTACCTGGCAAGGAATTTATCTTTTTGAGCACCGTGCGATGGCACATGAACGTCAGGTTGTTGCCCATTTGATCGGCGAATAAACTGCGTTCTTTTATCTTATTTTAACTCAGCACTATAATTACAGCACTGACTTACTGTGCTGTGTTCGCCGCGGATGACTATTTGTTTTTGGGGCGGAAGGCTTTGCAGTAGCTGTTGTTCGTTTCTAAAAACGGCCCATCGATAAGATCGATGCAATAGGGAATGGCGGGGAAAACAGCGTCCAGACAGTCTTTAATTGCGGATGGTTTTCCGGGAAGGTTAACCATCAGGGTCTTTCCCCGAATACCTGCGGTTTGGCGCGAGAGAATAGCAGTTGGCACAAATTTCAGGCTTACCTGTCGCATCAATTCGCCAAAACCGGGCATGAGTTTTTCACTCACAGCTTCTGTTGCTTCGGGGGTGACATCTCTGGGGGCAGGGCCTGTACCGCCAGTTGTCACGATCAAGGCACATTTTTCTGTATCGGCCAGTTCAATTAAGGTCTGTTCGATAAGGTCCTGATTATCCTCTATGATCCGCGTGACAGGTTTCCAGGGGGATGAGAGAATTTGCGATAGTTCCTTGTGTATTGCTGGCCCGCCAAGATCTTCGTATTCACCACGACTGGCGCGATCAGAAACGGTGATAATACCGATCTTCGCAATAACGGATTGGGCATTAGGTGATGACGTTGTGGCGATACTCATAAAGTGCTCCTGAGGGCGTCGTGTTGTAACTCTTTCGAGTGCGTAATTTTTCTGACGATGAGGTCAACGGGATAGGGGAACCGTTCTGATATCTGAATAGTAAATTAAACATGTGGTGTATTTGATGAAGATCAAGGCACTGTTGGCTTGGGCTCAGCATTATCCATGGAATAATTACGAGATTTATTTCAGAGATTTTCCAGATGCATGACAAAAATGCACCCTCCAGTGTGCCGCCTTTTACACCAATGCTGTTTGCCGGGTTTATGATGCGGCCCGTTCCTGCATTCTCTCTCAATCCTGTTGCCAAGTATGTTCTGGTAAGAATGAAAAAATTATATCCGGAAATTTTCTCTCGTCTGGCTATTTTGGAAAACGTCAACTTTCTTATCAATCCAACAGACCTGCATTACCGTTTTTATCTGTCTGTTAAAGAAAGAGAAACCCATATTGATGTTCTGGGCAACGATGCAGAGCGTCCAGAGGCTCAGGCCACAATTTCTGGCCCGATGGTTGATTTGTTGAAGCTGATGGAAGGTCGTGTCGACGGGGATGCTCTCTTTTTTTCAAGAACCTTGAATATCGAGGGAGATACCGAAGCCGTCCTTACCCTTCGTAATGCAGTCGATAGCGCCGATGTCAGGCTTGTCGATGTATTAGGTGGTCCGGTTCCTTTTATAAAGCCCGGTTTTACGACGTTTTTTTCAAAGGTGAATTCCCTTGGTGAAAGCCTTGAGAAAGACTTTCGGACTGCGCAACGGTCTATCCTGTTTCCAATTATGCGACATGTAAGTGAAATAGATAAAGAGTTGGACAGGTCCGAGGATCGGATGAGGAAAATCGATAAGGAACTCGTCAAGATCAAAACATCTTTGAAAAAATTACAACAGCCTGCCGGAGGGGTAAGGTAATGGAGCTTGTTTGTCCTGCTGGAACGCCAGCTTCTTTACGTGCAGCTTTGGATGCCGGGGCCGATGTCGTTTATGTCGGCTTTAGGGATGAGACTAATGCGCGTAATTTTCCGGGCTTGAATTTTAGCCCTGAAGAGCTTGAGGAAGGGGTGAAAAAAGCTCACGACATGGGAAGGCAGGTATATGTTGCGATCAATACCTATCCTCAGGCCGGAAATTTGGACCCATGGTATAGAGCTGTTGATGCCGCTGCCAGAATAGGCGTTGATGCTGTTATTCTCGCGGATGTTGGCTTGTTGGACTATGCCAAAAGGCATCACCCTAGCTTGCGACGTCATTTATCTGTGCAGGCCTCGGCATCTAATCCTGAAGCAATTAACTTTTATCGCTCTGCTTTTGATGTTCAGCGTGTTGTTCTCCCTCGCGTTTTAACGGTTCGTGAGATTGCAGAGCTGATAACAGAGATTGATGTTGAGACCGAGGTTTTTGCCTTTGGCGGGATGTGTGTCATGGCAGAAGGACGGTGTTCTCTTTCTTCCTATGCTACTGGAAAATCCCCCAACATGAATGGTGTGTGTTCGCCGGCCAGCCATGTTGAATATGAACAACGTCGCGGAAAACTTGTTTCCAGGCTAGGGGAATTCACGATCAATTCTTTTCCAAACGAAGAGGCGGCTGGTTATCCCACTTTATGCAAGGGAAGGTTTATCGGACATACGGGCGATCCGTCGTATCTTTTTGAAGAACCGACCTCGTTGAATGTCATGATGATGTTGCCTGAACTCATTCAGGCAGGCGTGAAAGCACTGAAAATAGAAGGACGCCAACGGGGAAAGGCTTACGTTCATCAGGTGGTCTCTGGCTATCGGCATGCCATTGATGCGGCAATGAAGGGGGAACCGGTTCCATTTATGGATATGGGAAATATTACCGAAGGAACTCGGTCTACCGCGGGTGCTTACGAAAAGAATTGGAGATAAGATTTAATGAGTTCAAAGGTAATAAGTTCTCAGGCGAAACTAACGCTTGGCCCTGTTCTTTATAATTGGCCTGCAGAACAAAGGCGGGATTTCTACTTCAAGATCGCAGATGAAGCCCCTGTTGATGTTGTTTATATCGGAGAGGTCACCTGTTCCAAGAGAACACCGTTTTTAACACCTTTTATCCCTGAAATTTGTGATCGTCTCGAACAGGCCGGCAAAGAAGTTGTGATCTCAACTCTTTCGCTTGTGATGTCAAAGCGCGAAAGAAAGGAACTGCATGAAGTTGTTCAGGATAGTCCCTGGATGTTAGAGGCGAATGATCTTTCAGCCATTGGATTACTTGAGGGGAAGGAACATATCGTTGGCCCTTTTGTGAATGTTTATAACGAAGATACGTTGGGCTATTTTTATCAAAACGGTGCCCGGCGAATTGTTTTGCCGTGTGAGCTATCAGGAAAGGCTATCGAACGGCTTTTAGCGTCCAATAAGGATCGAGAAATTGAAATTCAGGCGTTTGGTCGGGTGCCCTTGGCGTTGTCTGCACGTTGTTATCATGCAAGGTCGCACGGGTTGAGTAAGGATGGATGTTTGTATGTGTGTGAACAAGATCCCGACGGTATGAATGTGGAGACGTTGGACGGGGAACCATTCCTTGCCGTGAACGGAACACAGACAATGTCGTATACGGTCACCAATTTATTGCATGAACTTGATGATCTTGCACAATTGGGAGCAACACATTTCAGATTGTGGCCTCAAGATTTGGATATGGTGAAAGTGATTCAAACTTTCAGAGAGCGGCTAGATGGAAGTTTAGAGGAAAGGGCAGCACAGGAAATATTATCAGATCTTGTCAAGTTTGCTCCGTTTTCTAACGGTTTTTATCATGGAGTGGAAGGAAATCATTTGGTTGAAATGAGAGAGAAAATCTAACGGATTTTAAGTCTGGAAGCTATTGTGTATGATGTTTTTCCATTGGGGAAGATTCTCTCGACATTTTAGCTTCGCAGGTTATTGGCTTGAAATTATACTCGGAACAAGAGCGTCAGTTATGGGGCAAGAAAAACCGGGCTCTGTACGAATATTGGTTATCTATTCATCCTGATCAGAATACGCTTCCTGGACGGCAACATCTTGACCCGATGGATATTCCCTTGCTCTTGCCAAACATCTGGCTGGTTGATGTAAAACAAAATCCCATAAGGTTCCGGTTTCGTCTGTTTGGAACAGCACATTATGCGGCTATGAATCGGGATTGCACGGGGATGTGGATTGACGAAGCCTTTCCGGATTTTACCCGTTCCGGCTTTGACGAAGACTATGTGAATATTGTCGAAACAAAAATGCCCGACTATCGCAAAGGTCCCGCTTCGTATCACATTCCGAACTATAAAACGATTGAACGGATAATGTTACCGCTTGCAGAAAATGGTTCTGATGTGAATATGATTCTTGCCCTAACGGTATATTTTTAATTTCATTTGATTGTCTGCGATTTGTGACTTTTATCGAATACTCTCTGACTTAAAATATTTTGATGACACGTTTTTTGGGGGAATGATGACCTCGTCACAGGAACTTTACTTAGAAAAATTAATGTCTGCCTCAAAAGCAGCACAACAAATCAAAGATAATAGTAATCTTATGATTTCCATGGGGGTCTCAATGCCTCCGGCTTTGATGCAGGCGGTTGCGGATCGTGCATTGGGCGGAGATCTTACCTGTCTGAAAACCTATTATATGCACGCCAGTTCTCATGCCGGAACAACAATTCTAAATCCCAAAGTTATGTCTGTTATCAAGCCACATTCACTTTTTATGAGCAGTCATGATCGTCTGATTGAAAAGCTCGGGCTGGAACAAGGTAAACGCTGGTTGGAATACATTCCCAGTACTTTTCATCAAGTTGGGCGCCTCATGAGTGAAACATTGGGTGCTGATTGTTTTATTGCAACCGTTTCCCCCATGGATCGACACGGGTATTTTAGTCTGGGAACCAACAGTGATTATGGCACCACGGTTGCTCGCAATTGTGGAAAACTGATTGTCGAGGTTAATGAGGAAATGCCAAGGGTTTTTGGCGAAGCCCTCATTCATATATCAGAAGTTGATGCTATCGTCGAAAATAACGCGCCGCTTCAGGAGGTTTTACCGTCAGCACCGCAACAGGTAGATGAGGTTATTGCCAAACAAATAGTCGAGTTAATTCCTGATGGTGCGACAATCCAAATGGGGGTTGGGGGCGTGCCGAATGCTGTAGCCAGTTATCTGGCTGGGCACAATGATTTGGGCTTGCATAGCGAGTTGTTGTCACCAGGTATTATGGACCTGATAAAAAGCGGCGTTATCAATGGACGACGTAAAACGTTACATCGATTAAAGCACCTCTTCACTTTAGCTTTGGGTAATAAAGAACTTTATGACTTTATGGACGATAATCCATCGCTTGCAGGATACCCTGCATCTTATATTAATGACCCGACTATTATTGCCCAAAACGAGAATATGATTTCGGTTAATTCAGCGTTACAAGTTGATTTAACGGGGCAAATTAATGCCGAGTATCTAAGGGGACGAGAATTTAGTGGTCCGGGTGGACAGCTTGATTTCGTTCGCGGTGCCTATGCGTCTCGTGGTGGGAAATCATTTGTGGCCCTGCACTCAACGGCAAAGGCGGATACTGTCTCTCGAATTGTATCTCAACTGGATGGCCCGGCTACAGACCCCCGTATGGATACGCACCATGTAGTGACAGAATATGGCATGGTTGATTTGAAGGGGTTGTCACTCTCTCAAAGAGCAGAGTCTCTGATCGCGATTGCCCATCCGGATTTTCGCGATGAATTAAGAGAGGCCGCTCAAGAACGCGGGCTGTTGAGTTAATTGTACTGTCACAATAAAGGCATGTTAGAATAATTTGACTGGCTTTGTTGCGGTGCACAATTGATCTGGCTATAGTGCCTTTGATTCGTAAAACGAAGTCTGAGTATGGCTGTGTTTTATCTTAAGCATTACCCAAAGTATTACAGAGACCAAGATAATGGCTAAACGCACAACAATCCCACAGATTATGCGCCTTAAGGGGCAACGCCCTATTGTGAGTCTGACGGCTTATACGGCTTCATTGGCTAATTTGCTGGACGAGCATGTCGATTTTCTGTTGGTTGGCGATAGCATGGGCATGGTTATCTATGGAATGCCGAATACCCTGAGTGTCACGTTGGATATGATGATTGCGCATGGTGCCGCGGTTGTCCGTGGCAGCAAGAAAGCATGCGTGATTGTGGATATGCCCTTTGGTAGCTACCAAGCATCACCGTCACAGGCTTTTGAAAATGCGGCACGTATAATGTCAGAGACTGGCTGTGCTGGAATTAAACTTGAAGGTGGTCAGGAAATGGCCGAAACCATCGCGTTTCTTGTTGAACGCGGAGTACCCGTTTTGGCTCATGTGGGGCTGTTGCCACAACATGCCAATCAAGTTGGTGGTTTTCTGACACAGCGGGATGAAGAAAAAATTCTCGCTGATGCCCATGCGGTTACTAAGGCGGGGGCGTTTGCGACGGTTATCGAATGTACCGAACCCGAAATTTCACGCCGGATTAGCGAAGAGATTACAATCCCGACAATCGGAATTGGCGCAGGATCTGATTGTGATGGCCAGATTCTGGTGACCGAAGACATGATTGGTCAAGGTACGGGGTATGTTCCTTCTTTTGTTAAGCGTTATGCGCAGGTCCACGAAGACATCACAAAGGCTGTTCAGAACTATGCCAATGATGTTCGTAACCGGGATTTTCCCAGTAAATAGCCCGTAAATACTCTGTAAATAACTAGGCTTATGACCTCTTTTTTTTAGATTCCTATTTAATCTGATCTGCGTTTCACTTTTCTCTGGTAGGTCTGAAACACAAAAAAAATCATAACTAACAAGATATTGAATTGGGTTCACGGCGTAACTTATTCAGTATTTTTGCACCCATTTTGGGATTAGTCTCTTCACTTCCACGGATCACGTTTTCAAGAGTACCAGCAGTCACAATCGCTTCTTTTGCAATGTAATTCTTTGTTTTGTCGTTATGGCTGTGTCTCACCAAAAAGTAATAATTTTAATCTGTGTGATAAGGTGAGAATTAACAACATAAATGGGTAGTACCCTAAAGAAGAAAATGCATTAATTATTACAGCCTGGCTGTAATTTTTATTTATGTAGTAAGAGTTTTCATCAATAAAATTTTGAAAATAGGCAATTAATGAAATTGATACTAGTAAAAGAATGAGCCGAGATATTGTTGTTTTTTTAGATTCATTTTTTTTGTTAAACATAGGGTATTTTTGATAAAATATTTCTTTAAGGCTTAGGAGATAAGCAATACCCCCTATGCTTATTAAAATTGATGTAATTTGGTTGAAATTAAAAAAATCACAACCGAGATGTGAAACGGCATCGTTGTCAGTTATATTTTGGCAAAATGTACTTTTTAAGTTCAGGTAAATTATTACATTACCCGTAAATTCTCGGTATATTTCCGAACTCACATAAAGTTGTGAAGATAAATAAGTTATCAAAGTTAATGAAATTAATATTAGTGGTAATACATTTGCTCCCGAGCCATAATTGGGAAACATTGTATCCCAAAAAATCTTCTTTTCTTTTACTAAAAAGTAAAAAACAAGTATTGGTATTAGTCCTCCAATTGCTGCGAAGAGTAGCCTATACCCACCATCTAGCCCAGCCATGCCAGCAGAGAAATTACCCCCAATTACTCCTGAAATAATAGAACCTGTTAAAAGTTTCCCGGGTGCTTTATTCATACCAAACCACATATGACACGGTCGAAAGAAATTCTGAGTTTCCTATGGAAACAGAGCGTCGAAAATTAAATTTATTTTTATGCGGGATTATTTCTTCTGCAACCTCATCAATCACTTTAAATTACCGCCTTTTGTTTAATCAGTGCATTCCGTGACCATACCGACATAATAATATGCCAAAGGTCAATCAAGTTTAAAGAAAATGGATAACCATATACACTTCGAATGAATTGTACTTACTAGATCTCCCGCTAATAATTAAGAATATTCCCCTCATAAGTCCTAAAGCTATTCTTGGAAGTAAAATTTCGTTATCCGCATTTATTTAGTGACCCAGAGTGGTCGAATTTTCTTTTATGAACCTTATGGCTCTGACATAAGGGAAACAAGAATAAGGCGCCTGTTTATGGCTGCTTTTTTACAATCAGGATAATAGATGAGGATATTGACGTGAGCGAAAAAAATACAGAGAGCGATGAGCTTCTTGATGGACTGAGAGACGAATTGGTTGAATTCGGTGCTGAAGACCTGATCGTTTTTGGTTTGCGCTATACAGATGACGACGAAATTGATCTGTCTATTTGGGATTCTCTTGGTGACCCAGAGCTTGTTGCCGATCTTTTGGAAGATTATGTGAAAGCTTATCGTCGCGAAAATAAGCCCAAAAAATAACCGACCCAAAAAGAACCTAAGTGACAAGTTGATAGCTGAGAAGATAAATATATGAGTGATACTGAAACCAAAGACGATGAGTTTTCTTGGGATACAACTGTTACCTTACGTGGCAGCGAAGTTGTAATACCGCTTAAGGCTTCTGTAATTAAGCAGGAAATTGAAGATCAAATTTCGATCAAAGGATCGCATCGAAAAGCGATCTTGCGGTCAACCGTCAAGAAATTTTCTGCTGGTTTGAAAAAAGGAGCAGAAAATCTTCAAGGGGATGCGTTGCAGGAATTTCAGTGGAATGCCTTTATCCTTTTGATTGATGACATTATTGCCAATCGGCATATGGCGATGCGATCGGATGCATCTTTGGTCGAAGAAGCTATCGCTGACCCCCGGTTACAGGCACCAAAATAATTTGTTTAGATGCCAGCCCTAGAAACTTTGGATGTGCTTTATACGGTATTAGGTAAAACAAGAGTGTTGTCAGATGGAAAAAAGATTAACGGCGTCCCACTGGGGGGCATATTATCTTTCTGTTGATCAGGGTAAAATAACGGATGTTGCCCCTCATGAAATGGATCCGGATCCATCTGCAATCGGACAATCATTTGTTGATGGCATACAACATCCCTGTCGGGTGAAACACCCTGCCATTCGTAAAAGTTACCTGGAAAAGGGGCCCGGTGCGGCAACGGATAAACGTGGCGCAGAACCTTTTATTGAGGTTGAATGGGATACGGCTTTCGATCTGGTCGCCAAAGAGCTGGATCGTGTTCGAACTGATTTTGGCAATCAATCTATCTTTGCAGGGTCATATGGGTGGGCCAGTGCTGGGCGCTTTCACCATGCGCCTAGTCAAATTCATCGTTTCATGAATTCTATTGGTGGTTACACCAAATCTGTGAATACCTACAGCTATGCAGCATCTGAAGTGATTCTGCCTCATGTTGTTGGCTCTATGGACTGGTTGTTGTCTCAACATACATCCTGGCCTGTACTGGAAAAACATTGCCAATTGATGGTGATGTTTGGGGGGATTGCCCTCAAAAATGGGCAGATAAACGCAGGCGGTGTTGGGCGACATACGGCAAAGGAAGGTCTGCTCGCTTGTAAAAAGGCCGGAACAAAGTTTGTTAATTTTGGCCCGATCCGGGATGATGTCGATGATGCTTTAGGCGCTGTTCACCACCAATTGCTGCCGAATAGTGATGTTGCTGTTATGCTGGCGTTGGCATACCAGCTTTATGATGGCGGACTGCACGATCAAGGCTTCTTGAATAAATACTGCGTTGGGTTTGACCAGTTTAAGCCATATTTGCTCGGGGAAAGTGACGGACAGCCAAAGGACGCTGTCTGGGCCGAGAAGGTTTCCGGTGTTGACGCGTCGGTCATCCGTCGTCTTGCAAAGGAAATGGCAAGCAAGCGGACGATGATTACGGCCAGTTGGTCCCTGCAACGTGCTGACCACGGTGAGCAAACGCATTGGATGACGATTGTTCTGGCGGCAATGCTGGGGCAAATCGGCTTGCCCGGCGGCGGCTTTGGCCTTGGCTATGCTGGTGTGAATGGTGTGGGGCATCAATTCAATAGCTTTACGTGGGCTTCATTGGATCAAGGGGTTAATAAAGTGCGAGACTTTATTCCCGTGGCGCGGATCAGTGATCTACTGTTAAACCCTGGTGGCCGCTTTACCTATAACGGACAGAGCTATACTTACCCAGACACTAAGGTTGTGTATTGGGCAGGGGGCAACCCGTTCCATCACCATCAGGATTTGAACCGTCTGCTGAAGGCATGGCAAAAACCGGACAGTATCATTGTGCACGAGCAGACGTGGAATGCACTATCCCGTCACGCTGACATCGTTTTGCCCGCAACAATGACAGCCGAGCGCAATGATATTGTTTGTGCAAAGCGCGATGATGATATTTTTGCGGTAAAACAAGTTGTTGAACCAGTTGGTCAGGCCAAAAACGATTACGATATTTTTTGCGGTATCGCGCGGTCTATCGGTGTTCTGGATCGCTTCAGCGAAGACCGGGATGAGATGGGCTGGCTCAGGCTGTTTCATGCTAAAAATCGCCAGCGAGCTGCCAGTTTTGGTATTGATATGCCGGATTTTGACAGTTTTTGGGAGGCTGGCGAATATTCATTGCCTGCGGGTAAGGATCTTGTCTTGCTGGAAGATTTCCGCAAAGACCCTGATGGCCATAAGCTCAGAACACCATCTGGGTTGATTGAGATTTATTCCGAGACGGTTTCCTCTTTTGAGTTGGAAAGCTGCAAGGGGCATCCGATGTGGCTGGAACCCAAAGAGTGGTTAAGGTCGCCATCTGCGCAGAAATACTCTTTGCATCTCATCTCAAATCAACCGGCAACGCGCCTGCATAGCCAGTTTGACCATGGTAAGACCAGTCAGCAAAGCAAGGTGTCGGGCCGGGAAGCGATAACGATGCATCCAGATGATGCGCAAGCGAGAAATCTGAAGTCTGATGATGTGGTTCGGGTTTATAATGATCGTGGTGCTACGCTTGCCGGATTGATTATTAGTGCAACGGTACAGCCCGGTGTTGTTCAGCTACCCACAGGGGCGTGGTACGATCCACTTGAGCCTGGGGTTATTGGTAGTCTGGATAAAGCCGGGAACCCAAATGTTTTAACCAGGGATGAAGGAACGTCAGAACTGGGGCAGGGGCCAACAGCTCATTCAACGTTGGTTGAAGTCGAGAAGTTTGTCGGTCCTGTCCCTGAGGTAACTGTTTATAGCCCTCCTGAAATACGATCCCTTTAGGGGGAGGCTAATTGAATGGGGAAGGAAGGTTTTAGGCTGTACCCTTTCTTTTCCTCTGCTACAAAATTAAGGACGATAGCTATCACCCCATTTAGAGCCTGCGGTTTTCAGGCTTGCAAATACCCAGCTATCATTCTTTCTTGGGGAATCATTTTTAGTAAATGCGGCTGAGGAAACAAGGTGGTACGCTCCATTTTGGTAAACGAAGGTTGGTAATGATCTTTGTGCCACATTCGTGCCTCGGCAAGGAATAGCCCCTACCTTTGGAATTCTTTGTTTCGAAAACCGTTGTGTACATCCGCTGGAAAGGCGAACAGCATGCTCCCAACCGCTGTGATAGCCGGCATTAAACATTTTTGCTGTCCCGGTTCTTAGTTGGTGACGCATTTTTTTGTTGAGGCTTTTCAAGCCTAACCAGCCTGTATGTTGGCCTAAAGGTCTTTTCAGAGTAACAAGTGCCCAATCACCAGCAATGCTGGCCAAGCTGTCTGGCGATTTCGGGTTATAGCTATCTGAAATTTCTACACGTGCAATATTTGATGATGCCATGTGGTTGTCGCGTTGATAGGCTGCGCGATAATGGAGCTCATTTTTGTTCCACCATCTCTTTTCTGCTTTGTTGTAGAGACAGTTTGCCTGTGTAAAGAGGTGTCTTTTGCTAATCATGACACCCGTACAGTGACTTTTGCCCCCAATATTAAGGCGACCTATGGTGCTCCAGGGGTAAGTCTGTGCATCAACAGTGCCGTTGTTATCCGGTTTTCGGTGCAAAGGCATTGTACTTTCTTTTGCATAGAGGGAGGATGCCTGAGCTCCTGATGGATGGGCTAGTGTTGATAGAATTACAACGGATACCAACAAAGAGGACATTCCCAAGGCAACAGATTTTGAGGCAAGGGCGGCAGACTTGGATATAACAGCAAGCAAAATACAAAACTCTTTAACTAATCTACGAGAGAAGCTGTGCGAAAACGCAGCGATGAAAATGAAGGTATCAAGTCGGCTGTTAAAAGGGTGTGACCATTTTGGGATTCTTTTTTTAACCGATTCTTAATAATTTCAATCCTCTATGGGGGCATAGTTGTAAGTAGAAAAAGGTATTTTTTCCTTATAATTACGTGATTTGAGCGTGTTCAAACGTGGAAGTAGAGAAAAATGTTCACAATGGCTTGCTCTTAATCGTATGAAACGGTATAGATATCTCTGAATTTATTTCTGCTGTGGGTTGCAGCACTCATTAAGGGGTGGACAATGAAAACAAAAAGTTTTCTGTTCGGGGCTGTTGCGGCTGTGATCGCTGCTGCACCGGCAAATGCTGGACCGCTGGACGCAATGTTCGGTGGTTTATTTGATACTGATACTGCTCAAGGGCTTGAAGTAGAAGGCGTTCAGTTCAGTAATGCTTTGTACGACGGGTATCTTGCGCTTTCTGCAGAGCGTGATGACAATTGGGACTTGGTTGATGCCGAGCACTTCAATCACAAAGCACGTACTGCTGCACGTCGTTCTTCTGTTGTGCCAGATGCGCCAGATGATCGCTGGTTGAGAGATGACCAAAAACCTGAATTTGCTGACGCTCTTTTACGCATGCGTAAGGCATTTGACCGTGGCGGTCGTGTTGTTGCGCCTCAGCTTGCTGCTAAAGCTCAAGTTAATTATGACTGCTGGATTGAAGCAACTGAAGCTGGACGTTCTGTTCAGTATCAACCTTCAACCCGTGGTGCCGAGTGTAAAGAAGCTTTCGATGCTGCGATGAACGGCCTTGATGCTCTTGCAACTTTCAAGCTTACAGACTTCCAGCCTTATATTTCTCCTGCACCAGCAGCAGACGAGGCTCCGTTGGCTAGCTCATTCCTAGTTTATTTCAACTTTGATAGCACAGTAGCTACAGATGCTGGTCGTCAGTCTCTGGAAGAGGCTCTTTCGGCTGCGCAGGGTAACGATGCATCAACCGTACGTATGGTTGCGCACGCTGACCGTTCTGGTGCTGTTGATTACAACCAGGCACTTTCTCAGCGTCGTCTTTCAGTAGTGATGGAAGCAATGGCGCGTGCAGGTGTTGATGTGGGGCGTATCGTTCCGGATGCTGTTGGTGAGACACAGTCTCTTGTTCCAACCGAAGATGGTGTACGTGAGCCAGGTAACCGCGTTGTGGAAATTGATCTGGTTCAATAATCTGATCTGACAATACTAAAATTTGGCCTTATGGTCATTTAAAAGCCCTGCCGATTCGGTAGGGCTTTTTTTTATGAAATAATCCAGACGCATTAAGTTGGTAATATTTTGGAAAGGATTCTTTAGCTCTTTGTTAGCTCAAGTATCCTATAAGTTTGTCTGTACGGGTTATTACGTAGTGTTGTCGGCCTCGGAAAAAGGTTAAAATAAAATTAACAATTAAAACTCATATATATTGATGTAGGTTTTTGAAATGAATCACTTGAGTTGAAAATAGTTCATAGTAATATAAATCCAAAGTTTAATGGGCGCAGTGCGCCTGCCAAGAATATGTGCCGTACAAAAATGTACAATACAGGGGCACAAAGACATAGGAACCTTAAGGGGGATTCCAAATGACTGATGATGTAAAACAAAACGGTGGTGAAGCAATGGTTGATACAAATGATGTGAATGTCGTTGGGGAAACTGGGCGTGAGACCCTTGTCGGACAGGCTGCGGGGGCAGTTGATGTTTCGGCACCAGCCGCAGGTGAAACCGTTAATGTTACTCTTGTTAAGGGGCAGACTGCCAATCTGACCTTTGATGCGACTGCTGCAACGCCAATCGTTGAGGGCAATGATTTTGTTCTAACGTTCGATACTAATGGTGATGGGGAAGCAGACAGCCGAATTGTTTTCCAGAACCTGGTCGAAGAATCTCAGGGTGCTGATGCGCCTGTTCTTGTTATTGGTGGTATTGAGCTTTCTGCTGGACTTCTTATCGGTCAGGCACAAGCTCTTGCCGAAGGTGAAACGCTTGAAACAGCAGCCGGTGCGGGTGCCGGCCCAACTGGCGGCGGCGGAAGCACGTATAGTGATGATCTCGGTAGTGCGATTGATCTCCTAAATGCGCAGGGCGTTATTGATCCAACAGAACTTCAGTTTGGTTTACTTAGCAGCTTGGATGAAATTACAGATCCGGCGCAGGGAACTTTATTGATCAGCTTCCTGACGACTATTACGGAAGTTGAAGAAGGTCCTGATGGTGGTATTACGGGTTCCTTCGGTGGTGGTTTTGAAGACTGGTTACCTAATCATCATTTAACAGATGGTGATGCCGGTGAAGATAGTAGCCCATTCTTAGGGGATGGTTCGCGGGAAGCCTTTTCAGCGCCGATGCGTATGGTGTTGACCTTTGTTCCATCTGATAATGAGACGCTTGATACTGTTGTTATTAACGAGCTGCCAGAAGGCGTGCGCCTGTTTATCGGCGGAAGTGAAGAAGGCGATGAGTATACAGGCGGATTCCCTGTAACGGTTTCTCCTTCTGACTTTGAAGACATCTATGTGCTGCCTCCGCAACATTCTGACGCTGATATCACGATTACAGGTTCAGCAACGATTTCCGATCCAGATTCTGGTGAGAGCGCGACGCTTGGTTACACAACTGTTGCTGTAATTGACGCTGTTGCTGATCTTCCTGACGACCTACGCATCGGTGACGATGGTGGTGAGAACGGTCAACAAACGGCAACACTTAGTGATGTGGTGCGGACGGTTTCCCCTAGCGGCGGTGTTGTTAATTCTGGTGATGAAGAAGACGTCGTTACGATTCCTGTAACTGTTGAATTTGCCGATTTTGCAGATGATTCAGAAGCGCATGAGCTTGTAATTGATGGTGTTCCAGAGGGATGGGATATTCGACCTGTCCCGGGTGCAGAAATCTGGCAAATGGACGGAGATAACGTTTATCAGGTAACGTTTGGTACTGATGGTAAGCCTGTACTTACTCTCGTTACGGATACCTCTGATCTTCCTGCCTCTCTTCAGCACCAGATTGCCTTGGCAGCTGGAGTGGCTCCTTCTCCAGATGCCTTGAGCACGCTTGAAAATACAATCGGCGAAGAAGGCGCAGATGATGGCTATGTTCGCTATTTCATTGATGTCTCAGAAAATGTTGATGACGCGAATGGTGGTAATACAGCAGATACATCTGATGATGGGTCGGGAAGCCTGACCACGAATATTTCCTTTAATCCTAATGATTGGACGAATGATCGTTTACCTGATGGTACGCCACGTGGCGGTGAAGGTGCCGAGGGTGATGAGGGGCCTGCGACAATTACGGTCCATGCTGTTGCAACTGAAACTGTACCGGAAGGTTCTGGTTCAGAATTGACAGACGCTGATGGAACGCCGGTTGACGAAAATAATCAGTCTGTAGCTGGCCCCGTATCTGTTGATATTTCTATTAATGAAGACATTCCAGAGTTCACATCCCCAATTACATTGATCCACGATGAAACCGCACGCACGAAAACGGGCGAAGAGGTTTCAGGTGTTGATCCTGACTCAAATGATATTCCTGGTGTTCCTGCGTCTGTACAAGCTGTTTTAGACACAAGATATAAAGCTTTAAAAGGTGATGATGGGGCTGAGTTGGGCGATACTGTCGGTCAAGCTCAGAACACCTTTACCTATGATCTCAAGACCGATGGTTCTAATGACGAAACTGATGGTTCTGATGGTCCAACAGATACTGATGCACCTCTGAACACAAACCCATCTACTCCAGATGATCTGGAAGCCATTACTTTCGATCTGTCTGGTGACATCGATAGCTTGTTAACGTCTGGTGGTTCCGTAATCACTCTTCATCAAGATGCTGATCAGCCACAAGTGGTCTGGGGTATTGATGAATCCGGCAATGTTATTTTTGCCGTTCATATCGATGGAACCCTTAATAATGACGGAAACACAGGTAATCTTACCTTTGTTCAGTATGGTCCGATTGATCATACTCAGCCGGGTGATGGCGGTGAGGGATCGCATGACGAAAACGCATCTTTC
>NZ_CAKZMP010000072.1 GCF_937128705.1 uncultured Kiloniella sp.
TAACCCATCTGTACTGGAGCGTCAGGTCACCCTGTTGGCAACGGGATCAGAAGTCGAGATTGCAATTGCTGGTCAGAAACTTCTTGAAGAAATGGGCATTGGTACAGCCGTTGTTTCCATGCCATGCTGGGAACTGTTCAAGCAACAGCCACAGCATTACCGTGATGAAGTCCTCTCCCCCGGCACACTAACAGTTGCCGTTGAAGCTGCCCTTCCATTTGGCTGGCACGAGTGGATTGGATCACAAGGTGCATTTGTCGGGATGACCGATTTCGGTGCTTCGGCCCCAATTGATCAACTCTACAAGAAGTTTAAAATTACACCTGAAGCAATCGTAGACGCAGTTAAAGCACGTCTATAAAGCTTAGGATCTGTTAAAGGATTTTAGATATGACTGAATCACTTGCAGATATTGCACAAGCTCTTGTAGCCAGCGGCAAGGGAATTCTTGCCGCTGATGAGAGCACAGGCACCATAAAAAAACGGTTTGATTCTATAAGCGTAGAATCAACCGAAGACTCTCGTCGCGATTACCGCGAGCTTTTGTTCCGAGCAAAAGGCGGGAATGATTTTATCAGCGGCGTCATTCTTTATGATGAAACCCTTCGTCAGAATGCAGCTGATGGCACGCCCCTTAGTAAAGTCCTTCAAGATCAAGGGATCATTCCCGGCATTAAAGTTGATCTTGGGGCCAAACCACTTGCCGGGCATGACACTGAGACGATCACCGAAGGCCTTGATGGCCTCAGGGATCGCTTGAAAGAGTATGCAAAACTTGGCGCCAAATTCACCAAGTGGCGTGGTGTTTATAAAATCACTGAAGAAACCCCCAGCTTTGCAGCGGTTAGCGCCAATGCACACGCCTTGGCACGCTACGCTGCGCTTGCACAAGAAGCTGGCTTAGTTCCAATCGTTGAACCTGAAATCCTGATGGATGGTGATCACGACATCAATGTCTGCCAGGCCATTAGCGAAGAAGTTCTGCGGTCCGTTTTTGCCGAATTGGCAAATCAGGAAGTCGAGTTGGAAGGTATTCTTCTAAAACCAAACATGGTGATTGCCGGACAGGATTGTCCTCAACAGAGTTCTGTTGACGAAGTTGCTGAACGCACTGTCGCAACCCTCTTGCGCTGTGTGCCTGCTGCTGTTCCGGGCATTGTTTTCCTATCTGGTGGTCAAAGTGATGATTTAGCAACAAACCATCTCAATGCCATGAACAAGATCGGTAGTAATCTGCCATGGAAGCTTAGTTTTTCTTATGGTCGTGCCCTACAAGCAGCCCCCCTCAAAACTTGGGCTGGTAAAAAAGAAAATGCCGATGCTATGCAACAGGCATTTTTGAAAAGAGCCGAGGATAACAGCAGGGCGTCGACAGGCACCCTGAATTAATCTTCAATTAAATGAGCACCCCATCCGAAAGGTTGGGGTGTTGTACTAAGAGGCAAAAGCCTCGAATACGTGTAACTAAATAAAGAAAATAGGTTCCAAATCATGACAGTCAAAGTTGGAATCAATGGTTTTGGTCGCATTGGTCGCCTCACACTTCGTGGAGCAATTGAAACCAATCGTGACGACATCGAAATCGTTGCTATTAATGCATCTGGGGATCCCGCTATCCACGCCCATATGCTTAAATTTGATTCCGTTCACGGCACCCTCAATGCAGAGGTCGAAGCGGATGATGAAAACATCATTATCAACGGCAAAAAAATCAGAATGTTGCATGACCGCGACCCGGCTAAATTGCCGTGGAGCGATTACGGCGTCGATATCGTGCTGGAATGTACTGGTGCCTTTAACAATGTAGAGGGTTCATCCCTTCACATGGTTGGAGGCGCTAAAAAAGTTTTGATTTCTGCTCCTGCTAAAAAAGGTTGTGATCTAACTGTCGTGTACGGTGTTAATCACAAGCAACTTAACGCTGACCACAAGATTGTGTCTAACGCGTCCTGTACAACAAACTGTCTGGCCCCGGTTGTTGACGTTCTCCAAAATCAAATCGGTATCAAGAACGGCTTTATGACAACCACGCACGCCTACACAGGCGATCAAACAACGGTTGATTCAAAGCATAAAGATTTGCGTCGTGCACGTGCTGCGGCCGTTTCAATGATCCCGACATCAACAGGGGCAGCCCGGGCAATCGGTGAGGTTCTTCCTGAACTTGAAGGCAAGCTGGAAGGAAACGCAATTCGCGTTCCAACCGCCAATGTCAGCTGTATTGATCTGACTTTCACAGCGGAACGTGATACCACCGTTGAAGAAATCAACAACGCTATGATTGATGCTTCCAAAGGATACCTCAAAGGTGTTCTTGGCATTAATGCCCTACCGTTGGTTTCCTGTGACTTCAATCACAATCCCTCATCATCTGTTTTTGATACCACGCAAACCCAGATTATCGGGGGTAACTTTGTGCGCGTTCTGGCTTGGTATGACAACGAGTGGGGCTTCAGCCTTCGTATGTTGGATACAGCCGTTGCGATGGGAAAGCACCTGTAACAAGAATATAATTCTTTGATTTGAATGGGGTTCTTTTGAACCCCATTTTCTTTTCTGGCTCTTTCATTTGTTCTTTTCTGGAATGACCTATTCGCTTTTGTGATATGAGCTATTCTTTTCTATCCATTGCCAGCAAGCACCCGCTTCGGTATGAGAAGGTATGAATTCAGAAATTTATCTCCTAACACCCACCGACCTGTTGTCTGGTGACAAGGACGTCGAACAGTTCAAAGCCACATATATTCAGGCCTTGGACGGAGGCGGGATCTCCTGTGTTTTGCTGAGTGGGACAGCTAACAACGCAGAAACATTGAAGAAAGCTGTTGAAACCCTTCAGCCCATAACGCAAGAACGTGATATCGCCTTTCTCATAGAAGATGATTACCAAAACGCCAAAGCGTTTGGGTGTGATGGTGTGCATCTAAACGATGCAGGTAGCTATAAAGAAGCACGCGAGTATCTTGGAACAGATTATATTGTTGGTGTTGACTGCGGTATATCTCGGCACGATGCAATCCTAGTTGGCGAGGCTGGGGCTGATTACGTTGCCTTTAACAATAGGCGCCCCTTGCCGGAAATTGAAGATCCTGACGTTCGTGAATTTGAAGAAGGCGGCCCCAAAGGTCTGGAACTTCTCACATGGTGGCAAACGATGATGACGCCCCCTTGTGTATCCATGGATGACATCACAATTGAAATCGCGAAAGCACATGCTGAAGCCGGGGCCGATTTCATCGCGCTACAAACTGCCGTATGGAGCCATCCTGATAATTCGACAACGGCAATCATAGAAGTAAACGAGGCGATTGCCTGAACGCTTAGGACCTGATAGTTTCCCCAGCGACATAAAAGTACACACACTAATTGATGTTATTTGACAACTGAAGACGGGCACAGATCATGAAAATTAACGGTAATGCCATTCGCCCTGGCAATATTATTGAGCACAAAGGCCGCCTGATGCGTGCCATGAAAACTCAACACACGCAACCGGGCAAAGGTGGGGCGTACCTGCAAGTGGAACTAAAAGATATCCGCGATGGTACCAAAATGAATGAACGCTTTCGCGCAAGTGAAGATGTTGATCGTGTCCGCCTGGATCAAATCGAATATCAGTTTCTTTTCCGCGAAGATGACATGCTTACCTTCATGAACAATGAAAGTTACGAGCAAATCGCTTTGCACGAAGACATGGTTGGTGAACCTGTTATCTTCCTCCAAGATGGAATGACAGTTTCTATTGAGTTATACGAAGAAGAGCCAATTTCTGTCGTTTTGCCTGACACCGTAATCTGTGAAGTTGTCGAAGCAGACGCCGTTGTCAAAGGACAAACAGCGTCTTCTTCTTACAAGCCTGGTGTTCTGGATAATGGCGCCCGTATCTTGGTTCCCCCACACATCGCAGCTGGCACACGCATTGTTGTTAACACTGCTGATGGTAGTTATGTGGAACGAGCCAAAGACTAAATCGTTTATCACAGAGGGGCTTAATCAGGCCCCTCTTAAAACACGGCCCCTTAAAGTATGGCCTTCTGACACGGAAAGTAATTTCGATGGTATATCGCTCCCCCCGTATTACGGTTATGATCCGCGCCGCTGAAAAAGCCGCCCGTAGCCTGAAACGCGATTTTGGTGAGGTAGAAAACCTACAGGTTTCCAAAAAAGGACCTGCTGACTTCGTTTCAACAGCAGACCTTAAAGCTGAGAAAATTCTCAAGGAAGAGCTGAAAAGAGCGCGCCCTGAATTCGGCTTTCTTACAGAAGAAGCCGGCGTAGAAAAAGGCGAGAGCAAGGACGAGAGATGGATTATTGATCCCCTTGATGGCACAACAAACTTTCTACACGGTTTGCCCCACTTTGCCATTTCTATTGCTCTGGAAGTTCGTGACGAAATCGTTGCCGCTGTTGTTTATGATCCGATCAAGGATGAAATGTACACGGCAGAAAAAGGTAATGGCGCTTATTTGAATGACCGTCGTCTGCGTGTTTCTGGCCGTGTAAGCCTGGATAGTACGATCATTGCGACAGGAACTCCTTTCCTTGGACGCGGTGACAGAGGCCCATTCCTGCGTGAAATCAATGCTGTGATGGCACAAACTGCCGGCGTTCGCAGATGGGGGGCAGCTGCTCTTGATCTCGCTTATGTTGCAGCCGGACGCTATGACGCATTCTGGGAAAGAGACCTTTCAGCTTGGGATGTTGCTGCCGGCTTACTTCTTGTAAAAGAAGCTGGCGGGTCGGTCACAGAAATCGATGGACGAGCTTTCAAACTAAAAAGCGAGAGTATTCTTTGTGCGAATATTGATTTGCACCCTAAGATGGTGAAATTGTTCAAAGAGTCCGGTAAATACTAGCTTTCCGCGCTCTCTAAATTACCATTTTGACTATTTTACAAAGGCTCATCATCGATGAGCCTTTGTTTCTTTTAGCCTTCCCTATTGTCGTATCCCTCTATGAGCATTAAGCTACGGACAAAGATTCACATTTGAGAATCATCCTGGGGGATGGAAATTGTTCAAGCCTATGAGCTATATGCATAATAATAGACACCAAAATCGCTCAACATTGTTACAGGCAAGCTGTGCCACACTCGCACTACTATGCAGTACATCAGCAGCGGTTGCACAGAACACAACAATCATTGGCGGGTCTGGAAGTTCTGGCGTTTATGTTAATGAACAACTGATTGGATCCGTTCCTGCCTATTCCAATGGATATTCCTATGGTGGGCAAATCAGTGGGCAAACGCCCCCAGCGGGCTACCCTGGTGCCGGAAACAATCAATACCTCAGCAGACCGGGAAACCTGCTTTTCCCACCTGAAAATTTCCCTCATAGTCAGGTCACAGTAAACAATTTCGCTGACTTTCAAGGTTCAGGATATAACCAAAGTCCATATTCTGCACAGGGCAATCCGCAGAACTATAATTCCTGGCAACAACGATATGGTCAAAACTCTTATGCTCAGGGGACCTATCCGCAACAACCGGGGCAAACAACAAATTCAAGCCTCTACAATCCTTACGGACAACCTCTTGTCCCCTTATCACAGGTATCCGGTACTCGAGTAGCAAGCACAGGGCAACAGCCACAGTATCCATCTCAAATCCCGGCCTTTTCACCCCAATCACAGTTATTGGTTCCGCCCCCAAATGGTGGAAGTCGCGCTGTACAGAACGCACCAGCTATAGAAAAAATCCCTTCGGCTCCGGCACCTCAAGCTCCTGTGTATGAAACTGCGTCAGTAACACCTGCGCCCAAAGCCACGTCTAAAAAGATTGAACCTGTTAGTCAGGCCCAAGCACCAAGTTCCAGAATCCCCCCCGCCCCGGCCGTGGAAGAGACACAACCAACCAAGGTTGAGCCTGTTGCAACACCGAAGATTGTTGAACCAGAAATTGTTGCTCAAAAAGCTCCATCCCCCAAAGCTCCATCCGTGGAAGAGACTACAGAAACAGCCGCAACAGCAGCTGAAGGAACAACGTTCTCTGCACCTGCACCAAAAGTAACAGTGCCAACACCGTCAATCACAGCCCCAGCTCCAAAGATTGAAACTGTGACCGCAGAGCCTGTTTTGACACCGCCACCAGTTCCAGAGCCTGCTGAGACTGTTTCTGAAACGGCAATACCAACGGCACCAACAATAGCGGAAACTACCTTAACAGAGAGCACGGAAGCGCTTGCTCCGCCACCTCCTCCAACAGAGGCTGAAGCGACACCTTCACCCGTAGAATTGTTACCAAACAACGAAACTGCCGCCGTTACCTCCCCGGAAGAACTTGGGCCTATCCAGTTATTATTTGAACCAAGTGATGCGGATTTGAGTTCAGAAGCAAGAGCACAACTAAATACACTCGCAGATCAGCTTTTAGCCGACGACAGTAAAGTTGTTCAACTTCTGGCCTATGCGGGTGATAACGAAAGTAATGCGCAAGCCCGCCGGATTTCTCTCTCCCGAGCCCTCGCTGTCCGAGGTGTACTTATGGAAAAAGGCATACCGAGCACTAGAATGCATGTTCGTGCATTAGGTAACAAAGCTAAAAACGGCAACCCGGACCGGGTAGAGATTATTCCTGTCCAAAACTAATTCTTAGAGCAACTCTCGTGCACGGGAAGTGGCTGTCTTAGTTTTGCCTAATAAAAGCTGTACCTTGCATGAAAGTTTCTAAATACCAGAGGGCGCTTAACGCATGAAACGGCCAACACGCTACCTTATCCGAATGGGGATTTTTCTGGGGATCGTAAGTATTGCTGTTGCAGCGCTTGCCCCAAGTCTCCAGGAAGCTTTCATAGCCAATGCAGTTATGAACGGCATGATTTTAGGCGTTCTTTTCTTGGGTATTATCTATATTTTCCGGCAAGTACTCTCTCTTAATCCAGAGCTTGCTTGGCTGGAACACCTAAAAAGAGAAACAGAAGGCGGTTTGGTTTTTGCCGGTTCAATGAACGAAGTCAGAGAACCAAGGCTTCTCGGCCCCATGGCAACCATGATTGGAGAGAAAAAAGGCAAACTGAGCCTTTCCACTCTTTCCATGCGGACTCTTCTCGATGGTATCCAAAGCCGCATAGAAGAAAGCCACGATATCTCCAGATATTTGATCGGCTTGCTGATTTTCCTAGGTCTTCTTGGAACTTTCTGGGGACTGCTGGAAACCGTCAATGCCGTCGGCGATACAATCGCTGGCCTCAGCACAACAGCAGATGATCCCTCTGCTATGTTTGACGAGTTGAAATCTGGTTTAGCAACTCCATTATCCGGTATGGGAACAGCCTTCAGTTCTTCATTGTTTGGCTTAGCGGGTTCATTGGTTCTCGGCTTCTTGGAATTACAAGCAGGACAGGCACACAACCGTTTTCTCAACCACTTGGAAGAATGGCTGTCAGGCATCACCAAGCTTTCCAGTGGCGGTCCCGGCGCTGAAGGTGACCAATCAGTTCCAGCTTATATTTCTGCGCTTTTAGAACAAACAGCCGAAAGCCTTGAGAAACTGGAAAGAACAATGTCTCGGGATGAGGAAGAACGTGTTCGCGGGAATCAGTCTTTAATTACACTAACGGAACGGATGTCCACACTGACGGATCATATGCGCGCAGAACAAAGCGTTATGCTCAGCATTGCAGAAACACAATCACAGCTAAAACCAATCCTCAGCCAATTGGCGCAAACACAATCTACCCAAGCAAACGCCGGACTAGACGAAGCCTCTAAAGGACACCTAAGAAGCATGGACCTTCGCTTGGAGCAACTTTCTGGTGAAATAGCAAATGGCAGAGAAAGTTCTGTCCAGGAAATAAGAAGCGAAATTCGTCTGTTAACTCGCACATTGGCAGCAATGGCAGAAGGCGAATAACTCCGAATGTTTTCAGCCAGCCGCAGAAGTAGTAAAAGATCTATCAATATCTGGCCTGGTTTCGTCGATGCCTTGGCAACATTGCTTCTTGTCATCATTTTCGTGCTCATGGTCTTCATGGTTGCTCAGTTCACCCTCAGCAACGCACTTAGCGGCAAAGACAAGGCACTTTCAAACCTCAACAAGGAAATTAGCGAACTTGCAGAGCTCCTCTCACTAGAGAAATCGGCGAACACTCGATTGCGGTCCAGCGTGACACAGCTAACAACAGAATTACAAAGCTCCATATCTTCACGTGACAGTCTCGCGAATCAATTAGCGTCTCTCTCGGAAGACAAAGAAAATCTGGAAGGCGAATTACTCTCTGTCAGTAAGCAATTAAAGGACCTTGTTAGCGCACAAGCTCTGTTACAAGAAAACAACGACCAGCTCGCAACCGAAAAACAACAACTTCAAGACGACAAGAAGAACATAGAAGATCAGCTTTCTGCATTGGAATTGGCTGCTGCCAACCTGTCTAGGGAATCAGCACAAGTAAATGCCGAACTGGAAGACGCTTATAAAGTTATTGAAGCTGATAAAGAGAAAGTTGAAACCCAACTCGCTGAAATAGCCCTGCTGAAAGAGCTCCGGGACAATCTGACGGCAAAGCTCGCAACCGCAGAAACGAGTATTACGGGGCAGAAAGCCCTTACAGAAGAAGCTCAAACCGAAGTCGTACTCCTAAACCAACAGATAGCTGCGCTTCGTCAACAACTCTCGGATATCTCAGCTACGCTGGAAATCACCGAAGCCATTAATGCTGCACAGGAAACACAGATTTTAGATCTGGGAAAACGCCTCAACGTTGCACTGGCCACAAAGGTACAACAGCTGGCTAAATACAGATCAGAATTCTTTGGCAAGCTAAGGGAGGTTTTAGGCAATAGGCAAGACATCCGCATTGTTGGAGATCGTTTTGTCTTTCAGTCAGAAGTTCTCTTTTCCAGTGGTTCAGCAACACTGGAAGCTGGTGGGCAAGAACAGTTGGGACAATTGGCAAAAACCCTCAAAGAGCTCTCTGCCAATATCCCCGATGATATCGACTGGATTTTACGTGTTGATGGCCATACTGATGTACAACCAATCTCTACAGCTGAATTCCCTTCTAACTGGGAGCTTTCAACAGCGAGATCCATATCCGTAGTCAAGTTTCTGATAACCCAAGGCATACCGGCATCCAGACTGGCGGCAACAGGCTTTGGCCAATTTCAGCCTCTCGACAGTAGCCGCGATGAAATTGCCTTCAGACGGAACCGCCGTATAGAGCTAAAACTGACACAACGTTAATAGGTCACCTCAGCAGTCCCTATAAGATGCTTATTTTTTCATAGGGCAATAAGACAAAGACCAAAAAAGAAGTTTAGCTTGCTGCTTGGACCGATAACTCTGCATCCAAATCCGGCCCGAACTGCAACTCAGCCAACCGTGCGTAAAGACCGTCCTGCTTAACCAGCTCAGTATGCGTTCCACTTGCCACGATGCGGCCTTCGTCCATGACCAAAATACGATCTGCTTTCAAGACCGTCGCCAAGCGGTGAGCAATCATGATTGTTGTACGCCCATCCAGCAGATTATCTAATGCTTTTTGAACCGCAACTTCACTTTGAGAATCCAAAGCCGACGTTGCTTCATCCAGAAGTAAAATTTCGGGATCTCTCAGGATAGCCCGCGCAATGGCAAGACGCTGTCTCTGTCCACCAGAAAGACGTACACCTTTCTCGCCGAGATAAGTATCATATCCATCAGGAAGCTTTTCCAAAAACTCGTGTGCAGACGCAGCTTTGGCTGCATTGATTATCTCTTCGCGGCTCGCATCTGGACGGCCATAGCGAATGTTCTCGTAGGCAGTCGCCGAGAAAACCACAGGCTCTTGAGAAACCAAGCCAATGTGTTTACGCATTTCAACAGGGTCAAAGTCGGGAAGAGTAACACCATCAATCTCAACAGCGCCCTGTTGCACATCATAGTAACGAAGCAGTAACTGAAAAACTGTCGTTTTCCCTGCCCCAGAAGGCCCGACAATAGCCACTTTCTCACCTGCTTTGATATCCGCAGAAAACGCTGTCATCGCCGATTGCGTTGGTCTGGACGGATAATTAAAACTCACATCTTTGAAAGAGACTGCCCCTTTAATTTTTGCAGGCAACGGTGTTGGAGCTTCTGGTGCCGCAATATCTGTTTTTAGGGCCAGAAGACTCAACAGACGCTCTGTTGCCCCAGCCGCCCGTTGTAAGTCGCCTATTACTTCACTAAAGGCACCCAGTGATCCCGCGACAACAATTGCGTAGAAGACAAAAGAGGACAGCTCACCGGCGGTTATACGACCTTCCAACACATCGCGACCTCCAACCCAAAGAATCGCACTGATCGAACCGAAAACGAGTACGATAACAATCGCCGTCAAAAGTGCTCGAAATCGGATTCGCGTCACTGCCGTGGTAAAAGCATCTTCGACACGATCCGAAAAATACTGGCGATCAAGCGCTTCATGGCTAAAAGCCTGTACGGTACGAATCGCCCCGATTGTCTCATCAGCATATACACCAACGTCTGCAATTCTGTCCTGGCTGTCTTTACTCAGGGTCCGCACTTTCCGACCAAAGAATAGAATTGGGATCAATACAAAGGGGATAACAAGCGCAACAAACCCCGTTAATTTCGGCGACGTTACAATAAGAAGAACTAACCCACCGAAAAACATCAATAAATTACGAAGCGCGATAGAGAAAGACGACCCAACAACAACCTGTAAAAGCGTTGTATCCGTTGTCAGTCTTGAAAGAACTTCACCACTTCTGGTGACTTCGAAAAAGGCAGGAGACATCTTAATAATATGCCCAAATACGGCGGAACGTATATCGGCAACAACCCTTTCACCAATCCACGACACCAGAAAATATCGCGAATAACTAGCCAGGGCTAAAAGGACCGTTACGCCAAAAAGAACAAAAACAGCCTGATCAAGAAGTTCCCCATTTCCACTGGAAAAACCTTGGTCGATCAGCGCTCTAAGCCCTCTCCCAAGTCCCAACACAGTGCCTGCAGCAATGACGAGGGCGATCATCGCGCCGCAAATCTGTAGCCTGTAAGGCCGCACAAACTGCCATAATAACAACAGGTGCTTTAACTCTTTGCTTTTAGGCGCATCTTCTTTCGATGCGGCAGCTAAACTCTTTCCACTGTTGCGGCTCATACTTGTCTTTCCTGATGAAGGACTCCATTTCTGGACTCCATAAAAATAATAACTTACCTAATAACGGAATTGACCTTTGCACTCCAGTATGAGAAACCACAATTTATTAACGGCTTCAATGCGACCCTATGCCTCTGACAGGTAAATTTACACGATTCGTGGAATTAACTTGCCTCTTGGCGCAGGTTCGGTTAAATAGCCCCCGCTTCCTAAGGGGATACGGACTATGAAAAAAGATATTCATCCAGAATACCACACCATCAAAGTTGTAATGACTGATGGCAGTGAATTCGAAACACGCTCTACATGGGGCAAAGAAGGCGATACTATGCGTCTTGATATTGACCCTAAGAGTCATCCAGCTTGGACTGGCGAGCACCGCTTGGTTGATACCGGTGGTCAGGTTGCTAAGTTCAACAAGCGTTTTGCAGCTTTTGGCATTAAGAACTAAGCCAAACTGTTTAAATGTTAAAAAAGGTTCCGTTTTACGGAGCCTTTTTTTTTGCTCTATCCAATTGAGAATCCAGTCTCGCCACACGCATATAAAGCTGGTAGCTGCGCCCCATCAAATCGACCATTCTTGGGTCAGCACCATCCGGTAATTCATCTGCAGCTTCACAAACGTGGCGTCCAGATATCCTGTTTTCCGGCTCTATGGCCTCATCCAAAGTTATCTCGCCATTAAGAACTGCCCTCTGTAACAAGAGCCAAGCTATAACCTGTGTCAGTCGAGTTGTAAGCCGCATACTTTCACAACAAATTTGCAACCTGTCTTCCGGCTTCAACCATGGATGACGGTTACTGGCTCTATTGGCCAGATAATCCCTTGCCTCTTTGGTGAGAGACAAGGCTTCTTGATAAGTCGAATCCAGATACGTAACCATAAACCGCCTGATCGTCGCTGCCCTGCATAATAACACAGACACATGCAGAGTTTTATTCAACCTACCACAGGTGCCTTAACAAATTCTTGGCCTGAATAACCAATGTGAAAGCCCTCGGGTTTTCGGGCCACTCAGCCAGAGTTTCTTGCCCGCGTTTCTTAAAAAAAATCAATCTCCTAAATCATCCCGCTATTTTTTTATGGTCATATCTTGAAAACACTCAGATCACATCTTAACTCAAACAGTACAAGGAGTGCCAATAGGGCTTCTTAGTATTCCCGAGCCTGACCATGACGGTAGGCTCATTGTTTAGCTTGTTGCTCAGAAGGAGAACACGCAATGCACCATCGTGACCTAACACCATTACTACGTGCAACTGTCGGCTTTGATCGCATGATGAATATGCTTGATGCATCCCCCCGACCAGACACGGCAACATCCAGCTACCCCCCTTATAACATAGAGAAAATAGCCGAACATGATTATCGCATCACAATGGCTATTGCTGGTTTTGCACAGGACGAACTAGAGATCACCATCAAGGAAAATTCTCTTCATGTTTCCGGCAAAAAAGAACGCGATAAAAACGAAGAAGTCACCTATTTACACAGAGGAATTGCAAATAGGTCCTTTGAAAAAAGCTTTGATTTGGCAGACCATATTAAGGTAACTGGGGCAAATCTTGAAAACGGCCTTCTTGTCATTGAGCTGGCACGCGAGATTCCAGAATCAAAAAAACCACGAACTATCCCAATTTCAAATGGGGATTCCAAAGAACCTGAGCTAATAGATCAGAAATAATTTTCAGATCAAATATGCCAAAGGCCGAGCTTATATTCGATAAGCTCGGCCTTTGTTTTTTTTGGCAATATATCTAACAGACATTACGATCTATGTCGTTTGGTCTGTTTGTCCACCCTGTCAACTTGCCTTTGTTATGCAAGAGGTTATGAAGACTCGAGCCTCTCGTCAAGGGGTTGTTTTGTTTTTTGACATTTTTACGACAAAATTTGCCTTTTTTCAGGCGCTTTTCGCTCTCTGAATCAATGCTTATTCAAATGATATCAAAGTATTACGCAAAAAAAATCCGCCGGTAAAAAACCGGCGGCAAGTCAACAGGGAGGCATCAAAAAAAAGACAAATAGTAACAAAAGAACTAAAAAACCTTTTTTGACATTACAAGATTATAAGAAATGAACTAAAAAAGAGTTAACAACATAAATCTTGTTCTTACACTTAAAGATTTAAGATCTATTTTTTCTTTTTCAAGAGGCAAAAATAAAGGGAAGCAAATAAAAAGCTTCCCTTAGGTTCTAGTATTCATCAGATGCAAAATAAATAACTATAATAATAGCTTGTAAATTATTGCGCCATCCATCCCCCATCTATTGAATAGGGTGCCCCCGTCATTTGGTCGGCGGCTTCACTACATAAGAAAGCAGCAAGTTTACCTATCTGTTCAGGTGTTGAAAAATCCTGAGATGGCGTTTTTTCAGAAACCAAAGCCCGCTTTTCTTCCTCAAAAGTTCTACCACTCTCTTTTGCTCGGGCCTCGATCTGAGCACGAACCAAATCAGTTAAGACCCACCCAGGACAGATCGCATTCACGGTAATCCCCTTCGTCGCGACCTCTAACGCAACCGCCTTGGTCAACCCTACAACGCCATGCTTTGCCGCAACATATGCTGATTTATTTGGCGATGCGGTCAAACCATGTGCAGAAGCAACATTGATAATACGGCCCCATCCGTTTTCTTTCATCCCAGGTAAAGACGCCTTTATCGTATGAAAGGCAGACGAGAGATTAATGGCAATAACCGCATCCCAGCGTTCTTCAGGAAACTCATCAACAGGTGAAACATTCTGAATCCCTGCGTTATTCACCAAAATATCAACAGCACCAAGTTTGTCTTGAGCCTCAGATATCATCCCCGTGATTTCAGATGATTTACTCATATCAGCACTTGAATAGGCTACTTTTACACCGAAATCTGTAGCGATTTTTTTCTCCAGGTCTGCAATTTCGGATCGGTCCCCAAAACCGTTCAGCATAATATCAGCACCTTCTGCTGCTAAAATTTCAGCAATCCCCTTACCAATACCGCTGGTCGATCCTGTAATGACCGCCACTTTCCCTTTGAGGCCCGACATTTATTTCTCCTGTAATATAAGAATTGATAACAATTACTTGGGTAAGACGTTCACGTAGTATGCGATCAACATCGTTACCGTAACAACAGATAGAATCGTAGACGAAAGCACGACAGACGCCGCCCTTGCCGTAAAGACCCCATATTGCTGCGCTAAGATAAAAACGTTCACACCTGTCGGCTGCGCGGCCAAAATAACAGCAACTGCTGCCCACAAAGGCGGAACATCAATAACGTTAAAAACAAGGATTGCAACGATGCAGGGATAGATAATTGTTTTTAACACAACAATTAAAAAACTTTGCTTCAAATCACCAGCAAGTTTGAATTCAGTAAGGGATACCCCCAAAGAAAAAAGGGCACAGGGGACAACAGCTCCACCTAACAAAGCCGTGAAACGATCCATAACCGAGACAAACTCATAACCTGAAAGTTGATAAAGCCCACCTGCGATAAGGCCTATGATAATGGGATTGCTCCAAATCGCTTTTGCCAAAGAAAGCAACATGGTTTTGGCCCCTTGCCCTCCATCCCCTTCACGCGACAGGTCATATTCCGTCAACATCGACGTTAAGGCCATAAGTATCGGAGCTTGAAAAGCAATCAACATGGTCAAAGGGACCATGCCTTTATCTCCAAAAGCAGAATAGACTAAGGGAAAACCAAGTAATAAAAGATTGCCATAGGTCGCCCCCATTGCCATCACAGCAGCTTCTTTTAGCCCATGCCCATACAAGAAGCGTCCGAGAACCGCGCTCAAAATAAAAATAGAAAGTGAAACGCTGTAGAAAGCAACGATAAGAGAAAAGTCGATATCCGCTGACAAGTTCCCTTGAGCCATTGTACGGAACAAAAGGGCCGGGATTGCCATATAATATACAAAAAAGGATAGCCCCTTCAAAGCAGCAGAAGACACCCATTGTCTTTTACCAGCGATGTATCCCGACAAGATAATTGCAAAGACTGGTAAAACTATTTCTAAACTGACGAACAAAATGCCCCCTTACCATCGTTACAGTTTTAAGGCCGTTACAGTTTTGCGGCGCGACAAACACCCCAATGACTGGACTTAAGCTTTAAACAAACCGTCCAGCCCCTGACGATGCTTTTCTTTTCGATCTATTTCTATCTGTGTTCTCGTGATCTCGTCCTCTAGCCGCGCAATATATTCTCTTAATTCATCTAACCCCATAGGCTCTAAATTTTTGAGCTGAGGCTTACCTTTTCTGGGCTCAAGATCATCAATATCCATACCATCCCCACTTTTTTTGCTTAAATACGGTTTGTTCACATACAGCCACATATACCTTGGCATTGATTACTAATTATGAATTTCAAGCACATCAATTGTTGCCATTGGCAATCGCCATCTCTGCATATTAAACTGAAGATCTAAAAGAGAAACAGTAGATTAATAACCGACAGGGTAAACGCGTGGCACAAGATACTTCCGGACCATTCCCCGAAAAGATGACGGCAATTGAAATCAAAGAGTACGGTGACGCAGACCAACTGGCGCCGACACACCGTCCGATCCCTACCCCCGCAGAAGATGAGGTCCTTATTAAAGTCAGTTATGCAGGCGTAAATCGTCCAGATGTGATTCAACGCAAGGGTCTCTACCCACCTCCTCCGGGAGAATCCGATATTCCCGGCCTTGAAATATCAGGAACGATTGTCAAAACAGGGGCACAAATCAACCAATATAAACCAGGAGACAAGGTTCTCGCCCTTGTTGGTGGCGGTGGGTACGCTGAATATTGTACTGCCCCGGTTGGACAGTGTTTGCCTATACCAAAGAATCTTTCGATGGAACAAGCCGCTGCGCTACCAGAGACCTATTTCACTGTGTGGAGCAATGTTTTTGATCGCTGTGAGCTTAAATCCGGCGAAACTATTCTGATCCATGGCGGAACCTCTGGCATTGGCACAACCGCCATTCAATTAGCCAAAGCTTTTGGTGCCAAAGTGATTACCACGGCAGGTAGCGATGAAAAATGCCACGCCTGCCTGGATCTCGGGGCCGACTTGGCTATTAATTATAAAGCACAGGATTTTGTAGAAGAATCTAAGGCTTTCACCCAGAAAAAAGGCGTCGATGTCGTTCTGGATATGGTCGGCGGAGACTACATACAACGCGATATTTCCTGTTTGGGAACAGATGGCCGCCTCTGTTTCATCGCTTTCTTGTCCGGATCACAGGCAGATATAAACTTTATGCCTGTAATGCTCAAACGCTTAAAAATCACCGGATCAACCCTGCGCGCACGTTCCAGAGCATTTAAAGCCCAGATTGGTAACAATCTAACTGAAAAAGTCTGGCCGTTAATTGAAAGTGGTAAGCTTGGTCCTCTGATTTACAAAGTCCTACCATTGGAAGAAGCTGCTGAAGCTCATAAATTAATGGAATCATCCAAACATATCGGAAAAATTGTTTTAAAACTTGAAAAGTAGCCCCAAAGCCAGCTAATTAATAAAAAAACACCTCAATCCTTTATTTACTGCTTGGCCTCGCGGTATATTCGGGGTAAGCCACCCGTTGGATACGTATTACCGTAGCCGAAGGATCATTAGCCGACGGCACGATTAGGAGAACCAATGTCTCAACCACTAATGCCAAAAGCGACCGCCGTTTGGTTGGTCGAGAACACATCGCTAACCTTTGAGCAGATTGCAGAATTCTGTCAACTTCACACACTCGAAGTGCAAGGAATTGCCGATGGTGAAGTCGCTGTAGGTATTCGGGGAATGGACCCCATTGCGAATTCTCAGATCACGCGCGCGGAACTAGAACGCTGCGAAAAGGATTCGTCAAAATCTTTGCGTTTTTATCAGCAGGATGATTTGCCACAGCCGTCCAAACGGACAAAGGGTCCTCGTTACACCCCAATTGCAAAACGTCAGGATAAACCAGACGGAATTGCATGGTTGGTTCGTCACCACCCAGAGCTTACGGACAACCATGTTTCAAAACTGATTGGTACGACAAAGAAAACCATTCAGGCGATCAGAGATCGATCTCACTGGAATATTAGTAACATTCGTCCTCGTGACCCCGTATTGCTTGGCCTTTGTAAGCAAGTCGATCTGAACGCGACAATCGACAAAGCGATCAAAGAAGCTGAAAAAGCTGGCCGCATCATTCCAAAACCAGAACCAATGGAAGAGGAAGTTGTAGCTGCACCGGTCAAAGAAGAACTTCCGGAAGATCCCTACGAAGCTTTCACTCGTGCTTTCAAAAAGACCGATTGATATCTACCATATCTGAACAAAAAAAGGCCTCTTCATATTTTTAAGAGGCCTTTTTTATTGGTTGTCCCGTCCTGAAATAAGCTTACATATTTTAAGACGGATCAGTAGATACAATCCCCACCAGAAACAATTACGACGTTACGACTTCGCGTAACCAATGCTTGTCAGGGCTACTCTGATTTCGTCCAAAATTGCCGGATCATCAATGGTCGCAGGAACTTTATAGTCTTCGTTATCGGCAACTTTACGCATCGTCGCACGCAAAATTTTACCCGATCGCGTCTTGGGTAACCGTCCGACGACCACAGCAAGCTTGAAGGCCGCAACCGGGCCAATATCGTGCCTGACTTTTTGTATAACTTCGGCAACAACGTCGCTATGAGATTTTTTGGCTCCCGCTTTTAGAACCATAAAGCCGAGTGGTAGTTGGCCTTTGAGTTTATCTGCCACGCCAATTACCGCGCACTCTGCAACATCTTCATGAGCCGCTAAAACTTCTTCCATCGCCCCGGTTGATAAGCGGTGTCCAGCGACATTGATAATATCATCTGTCCGGGACATGACATAGATATAACCATTTTCATCTTTATAACCAGCATCCCCTGTTTCATAAAAACCTGGGAAACTTGTCAAATAAGCTTGGCGGTGGCGCTCTTTCGCATTCCAAAGGGTCGAGAAGGTTCCTGGCGGCAGAGGCAGCTTACAAACGATTGCCCCGATATCCCCCGCAGGCATTTCATTATGATCTTCAGCATCAAGAATACGAACATCCCACCCGGGAACTGATCGGGCAGGAGATCCAGCTACAATAGGTAGTTCTTCAATTCCAAGACAATTAGAGGCTATCGGCCATCCTGTTTCTGTCTGCCACCAGTGATCAATGACCGGGACCTTTAGTTTTTCCAACGCCCAATTCAATGTATCAGGATCACATCGCTCCCCAGCAAGAAACAAAGTCCTAAAGTGTGAAAGATCATACTTTTCCAGATAAGTAGCGTCTGGGTCCTGTTGACGGATTGCCCGGAAAGCTGTGGGGGCTGTAAAGAGAACGGAAACTTTATGTTCTGAGATAACACGCCAAAACGCACCGGGATCGGGCGTGCCAACAGGCTTTCCCTCGTACATGACAGAGGTTGCCCCGTAAATTAACGGCCCGTACACAATATAGGAATGTCCGACAACCCAGCCAACGTCCGACGCCCCCCAAAAGACCTCGCCAGGTTCAACATTATATATATTCTTCATCGACCAATGCAGGGCAACAGCATGCCCGCCATTATCACGAACAATTCCTTTGGGCTGCCCTGTGGTTCCAGAGGTATAGAGAATATAAAGCGGATCTGTCGCAGCAACAGGGACACAATCAACAGCCGAGGCCTTCGCCTCTGCCTGTGCCCAATCCACATCGCGCTTGGCTGTCATAGATGCTTCTATTTGCGGGCGTTGCCAGATTACACAGTGATCAGGCTTATGTGTTGAAAGATCAATCGCTTCATCAAGCAAAGGCTTATAGGGAATAACTTTGCTCACCTCTATTCCACAAGACGCAGAGACGATAACTTTCGGGCTACAATCATCTATACGCGTTGCAAGCTCATTAGCTGCAAATCCGCCAAAGACGACCGAGTGAACAGCACCAAGCCTTGCACAAGCCAACATTGCGACCGCCGCTTCCGGTATCATTGGCATATAAATAATAACGCGGTCACCCTTTGCAACACCAAGCTCAACAAGTGACCCCGCAAATTTGGCGACACGATTTAAGAGATCGGAATAGCTGATATTCTCTTTTGTATCGGTGACAGGGCTATCGTATATCAAGGCTGTCTGATCGCCCTGCCCCTGTTCTACATGTCGATCAAGCGCGTTATAGCAGGTGTTTAGTTCTCCCCCGCTAAACCATTGATAAAAAGGCGCGTCAGTGTCGTCTAGCACTTTGGCATATGGCTTATACCAATTAATTTCCGATGCGGCTTCGGCCCAGAAAGTCTCTGACTCTGCCAAAGAACGCGCTTGCACGTCATCAAATAAACCCATGATGTTGTCCCAACATGATTATATATTTTTTATCCAGCCTCCCCGACCGGTCAGAATAGCTTGCTGCATATTAACTAGGGGATCAATTTCCCCAATAGACAGAAGCCTGCATTAGATAATTATTTTACAAATTTTTTACAGGCAAGATAATAAAAAAAACACCCGCCCGGAACAACCGAACGAGTGCTTTTTTCATTTATCTAAATGCAAGCAAAAGGTACGTTAAATACCTCGGCATTCTTAGTGGGGATCACTCAACATTTGCATTTCGTCTTTAACGCGAAGCTTTTGCTTTTTAAGTGACATTAGTAGGGATTCATCGGGATGCGGGCGCGTACTCTCCTGATCAATAGCGCTCTCTAAAGTAACGTGTTTTGTGCGCAAGGACTCGATGCGTTCGGCAGTGGCCATATTCGTCTCCCTTTAAATACTAAGTTTCAATTGCTACCAATCACACTTAATGTTGTGAATCTTTACTTCAATTAATTTTTCCAAGAATCATCATTGCACTAGAAATTTTCATGAAAAATCTCCATTACAATATCTGAAAAAGTTTTTAGAAAGTACTGATCGTGTTTGAGATGGCAAAATCAAGACCGCAGGCCGTTTATTAGGCTTTCGCATATGGGATATTTCCAAAGCGTCCCAACCGCAGTTATCTTGTTTTATTCGTACCAACCCAAACCCACAAACATTGTTGAGAAGACAGCGTGTATATATGCTAGACCTGTCAGACAAACTTGCCAAGAGCAAGGCAACATATATTTCATTTTTTTATCACATTTATGAAAGATAGTTACCCATGACGCAGAAGAGAATTATTGTCGGAATCAGCGGAGCAAGCGGTGTAACCTATGGTATTCGTCTCTTGGAAATCTTACGCCCTACCGACATTGAAACTCACCTAATCATGAGTAATTCTGCTGAAATCACATTGGCTTACGAAAGTAATTTAAAAATTTCAGACGTCAAAAACCTTGCTGATGTCGCCCATAATGTCAAAGACATTGCCGCTTGCCTTTCCAGCGGGTCTTATCGAACACTCGGCATGGTCATTGCCCCTTGTTCTGTCAGAACCATGTCTGAAATATCAAGTGGCGTCACCTCGAGTCTCTTGACCCGTTCAGCAGATGTTATCTTAAAGGAACGCAGAAAACTGGTTCTTATGGTTCGGGAAACACCACTTCACACAGGGCACCTGCGTACCATGGTCAACCTGTCCGAGCTGGGCGCAATCATCGCACCGCCTGTTCCAGCCTTTTATGCCAAACCAAATAACCTGGACGAAATGGTAGATTATAGCTTGGGTAGAATTCTTGATTTATTTGATATCGAGATCCAGGGGATGAACCGATGGGATGAAAATAGCAAGAAGCGCCCAGAGAACTAAACGTGAAATCCACTGACCTGTACATCAATTTTGGTCTTCACCAACTTATCATCCTAAACCAAGCCCACACACACCAGGCTAGATTACCTGAGCACCTGCCAATGATGCGACAGGAAAATTAGCTCGATCTTTTACTGAAACAGCCACACAGCTTCCAAAGGTGGCAGCTCTGGGAACCCGCCACGAACAATTGCGGCCAAGTCAGCACAATCTACGGTTCCAATGGCGTCAACTTCACATAGCTCCAAATATAAAACCATGTTTTTTGCGGCCATTCCTGACGAAGGTAATAAAGCAGGTCGCAACGTCATATGAAGGTGCATAAAGTTTTGCTGCAAAGCTTCGGCCCATAGTTCCGAATCTTTCACAAGATTTCGCAATCCCTCGGTATGGCGAAAACCATTTATGGTTTCTGACTTCATCCATGTCCGAATATCGCGCAAGGGTTGGATCACATGATCGCGCCACTTTTCAATACCAGAGATCAAACTGGAAAGCTCTTTTGTGCTCAGTTGCTTTCCGCAAAACCCAGCCCAACAGCAAAAAAGCAATAAATTAACATCCAGATCATACTTTTCCTGCAAAACCAGACAGGCAGGAGCAACTCCTTGCTGTCCGTAAACATCAAGAGAGAAGTTCCAAAAAGGATTTATGGGCAACTGGCTTTGATCAAACATTTTCACCACAGCTTATAGCGCACTGCGAATAAAGAACAAACTATCGAATCGCTATTAACTGTTATCTAGAATGCTCTTTCAGCAAACCAAAATCAGCTTCTTTTCAACAAATCCACAACGATCGAAATAAAACTTACACAAAAACTATGTTTATTTTTAAAGTCAGAGTATAAGTAACTCCTTCTGTTAAATGTGAGTTCAAGAGACCCTGACACGTGGAAAATACAACAGGTAGTAGTAGAAAAGAGCTAATCGAAGAACTTGAAAGGCTCAAACAGGAGCATCGAGACATGGATGATGTTATCGCCCGCTTGCAAGAGCACGCTCCGTTTGATCAGTTACAGCTTGTAAGATTAAAAAAGAAAAAGCTTAATCTTAAAGACAGCATGAACAGAATTGAAAGCAAGTTGCTGCCAGATATTATAGCCTGAACAACCATTCCCAGACACGGTCTGCAAAAACCTAAATATTTTCTAACCGATTAGGGGTGGGTTTTCAGATACCTCTAAGAGACATCTCGTTCTTCTGAAGTATTTTGTTTGGCTTTTTTCTGTTCATACATTGCCTTATCAGCTGCTTTGAGCGCCGCATCAGCATCCCCGCCCTGAAAACTGTGGACACCGTGGGAAACATGAACATTCACAGAATTCCCCTCATAATCAAAAGGTATCTTTGCAACTTCCCCAGCCAATAACTGTCCCTTCTCTGCTGCGACATCCGGTGGAGCCTGAAGTAAAATCACACCAAATTCATCCCCCCCCAAACGCCCGACAATATCAGAAGAACGCACATTACTGAGCAATGTGGATGCAACATGTTTAATAGCCTCATCACCGGCTTCATGCCCCAACCCGTCATTGATTTCTTTCATGCCATTCACATCTATATAAATAACACTGCCCGGCACCTCATAGCGCTCGCTATACGCCATCATCCGATCAAGCTCGCGCACAAAAGCACGGCGATTTAGAACAGGTGTCAGAACGTCCTGATCTGCAAGCTTTTCAAGGTAATCCACTCTTTTTTTGGCCTGATCCAACTCCTGACGAACATCCTGAACTTCTTTCATCAGTCTCTCGATAGCAGCACGAACCTTTGGCGTGAACTCGGCCTCTGGAATGCCACCAATCGAGGCAACATCTACAGGAGCTGTCGCATCAGACACTCCATCAACTTTTTGTGCTGGTTTTACAGTCGGTGTTGCCGAAACACGCCCGACACTGCTTACAGAGCCAGTTCCACCGGTTGGTCTTTGGACCTTCATACGACAAGCAATCCCTTTGCTTTATTTTCATTCCAGCTTCCTGCCGGAACATCTGTTATTTTAAAGCCATCCCATCAAACGAGGCGCCAAAAAATAAATACTCAACGCACTTTATATACAATCATTTTACATAAAGTTACCAAAAAACGGTAATTCTCCGTAATTTCCGGACAAAACATTGTGTTCTCTTTACTTGCCTTCTTTTCTCACACGTCTTAATAATGCGCTCCGATACACAGCTAAATCAGGATTAAGCAATGTCCGAGAAATCTCCGCAAGTTGGTATAATCATGGGTAGCCAATCCGACTGGCCCACGATGAAACATGCGGCCGAAACCCTCGAAGCCTTGGGTATATCTTACGAAAAACGTATCGTATCTGCTCATAGAACCCCAGATCGTCTGGTTGAATACGCCACGACGGCGCGCGATAGAGGTCTGAGCATTATTATCGCGGGTGCTGGTGGTGCTGCGCATTTGCCGGGGATGGCAGCCGCTATGACGCCATTACCTGTTTTTGGTGTTCCAATCGAAAGTAAAAGCCTCAAGGGACAAGACAGCCTGCTGTCAATCGTCCAGATGCCCGGCGGAGTACCCGTTGGGACATTGGCAATTGGTAAAGCTGGCGCGATCAACGCAGCTCTTTTATCTGGCTCAGTACTTGCGCTACAAAACGAAGACATTGCAGAAGCTCTGGATAACTGGCGTCAAAAACAAACAGATGCTGTCGCCATAGAGCCAGTTGATACCCTATAATTAAGACACCTATTATTCAGGCAACGTTTTACGGAAATCCGTGGAGACAACGATTATGAGCAAGTCGCTTTCAGCCCCACTCGCCCCAGGTTCCATTATTGGTATTCTTGGGGGTGGACAACTCGGAAGAATGGCTGCATCTGCGGCTGCTGAGCTGGGATATCATTGCCACATCTACTGTCCCGAAGCTGATAGTCCTGCAAGTGAAGTTTCTAAATATTCAACGACAGCAGCTTATGATGATGAAAAGGCCCTTGCTGATTTTGCTGAACACGTTGATGTTGTCACTTATGAATTTGAAAATGTTCCTGCCAAAACCGCCGCGTTTCTGATTAATCGTATCCCGGTTAATCCTGGTCCAAACGTTCTACACATTTGCCAAAATAGATTACGTGAAAAGGATTTCTGCAACTCTATTAACGTACCAACAACACGTTATATGGAAGTTACGAACCCGGAATCACTTGATCGCGTCGTCAGAGACATGGGCCGACCCTGTATCCTGAAGACCACAGAAATGGGATACGATGGTAAGGGACAAACTTTTATAGCTGCTGATACGAAATTAACCGATGCATGGAATGCAGTTGCCCCAAATTTGGATCAAGCAGAGTTAGTTGTAGAGGCCCTAGTCGATTTCCGTATGGAAATTTCTGTTATCGTAGCCAGAAGTATTCAAGGTGACTGTCAGGCGTATATTCCAGTAGAGAACCGCCACAAAAACCATATTCTGGACCAAACAATCGTCCCGGCACGCATTTCGCAAAAAATTAGTGATCGAGCAGAAGCTTTGGCGCGACACATGGCCGAAGAAATGGAACTCGTCGGCATGATGGCCGTAGAGATGTTTGTCACCACGGATGATGAAATCTTGATCAACGAAATGGCCCCACGCCCACACAATTCTGGCCATTGGTCCATGGATGCCTGCGTCACATCCCAGTTTGAACAGTTTATCCGTTCCATTGCAGGATTAAACCTTGGATCTGTTTTCCGTCACTCGGATGCCGTCATGACAAATCTACTCGGGGACGATGTTGAAAAATGGGAAGAGATCCTCTCTGATCCCGCCAGTAAGCTTCATCTATATGGAAAAGACGAAGCAAAACCCGGACGCAAAATGGGCCACTTTACCCGGATCATTCCCCGGAATTAATTTACATCGTGATGAGATGCGGATTATCCTGAGTCGAAAAGGGTTTGATGCCCAGTATGGCGGTGGCCCGAGCCCAATCCTACCCAATGGAAAAATGTTTTCCCTGCCCATCCCTCACCCAATGGGGCCAAAGACTTATCAGGATATCGCCTCGCCGATTGGGCACTTAGGGGCTGTCATTGAGAAGCTAAAACCCAAAGCAGCTTCCCCTCAAGACAGAGCGCATCTGGACCCAGATCTCTATCCCGACAGCCTTCCACGTCATCCCGATTGGACCTGTTGCTTTGGGCAATATGGTGCAGCTCAACAACATCTTGCCAATCAAGGCATTACTGCTGGAGATCTCTTTCTCTTTTTTGGCTGGTTCAGGCGCGTAGATAATAATTTGCGCCCTTTACCCAAACAACCAGACCTACACGTTATCTATGGATGGCTACAGGTTCAAAAGATGATCAACATTGGCACGGATATTCACTCTACAGCAAAATATTACCCAGCCTATGCGGATCACCCTCATCTCACACATTCTTTTGGGGCAAACAACACCCTTTACATTGCAAAAGACAAGTTAAAGATCGGTCAGCAAGAACTCGATATTCCCGGCGGCGGTGTTTTCCCTCAGATCGATCTGGACAGAGTTTTAACTGCTGAGGGCTCCACTCGCTCCGTCTGGAATTTACCTAAATGGTTCGCACATCCGTCACCCGCGCTATCTTATCACCAAAAGACGGACAAATGGACACCAACACCCAAAGGTTGGGAGTTAAAATCAGCCCCTAAAGGTCAAGAGTTTGTCATCAACACCCAAGGCCGTAGTCGCCCGGCTAACCACTGGCTCAAAAAAATATTCCACGATCAACCGATCTGACAAAGATGCAAAGAATGACAAGGTTCTCTTAAAGGCTCTTCTTGGAAAAAGGGACACAAGCTTGAAATTTATTGGCCAGCGCACTTACCTTACCTATTGTTTTACCTAACGCGCCGCCAATTTTGAGAACCTCGGCAATACGTCGATCAAGAAAGCCCCAGGTTTTTTCAAAATCTTCAGAACGATCATCCAACCAAAATAAAAGGGTCGAACTATAAACACCCGCAAGCAACAAGCGTTTGCTATAAAAATTATAATCGGTGGATGTATCCCCGGCGGCTAACCACATGGCATCGACGGTATCATAAACATTATGCATACCTTCAGTCGCCTTAAGCGGCATTGTGAAAAAGCTTACGCCTTTGCGAATGGCTTCACGATCCGGTGTCATAAGCTCCAGTTTGGTTCTTACAGCTAATGTAATTCGATCGCGTACTTTCATGTCAACCGCGCCGTTCTTTTCCAAAATTTCCATAACCTGATGGTCAAGCTGCTGATTATAAAATCGCAACACATCAGTTATGCCCCTTGGAAAGAGAATGGAAACATCCTGGGATGAGAGATCACAATTGGTTCCCGCCTCAGTAAGAGCAGCATCACTCCACCCCTCAAAAGGAACAATGCATAACAAAGCTTCTAACAGTTTGACTTTTTTTGCTTCGCTCATATCACGATTCCTTAAGTTTCCTAGCTCACGTACAATTTTGCTCTGGGAAGATAGTATGCAGAAACATTCCACTTATCCCAAAGATCTCATTCATCAGATTTTTGATAACCGACTTCTGATGAAAAAATAAGTGATTTAATATCTGTCATTCGTTCTGGGTAGAGAACACCGTTCAAATGATCGTATTCATGCTGAACAACGCGTGCATGAAACCCGGTGGCCTCACGCTCTATAAGCTTACCATCAAGCCCCAACCCGCGATAGCGAATTGATCTCTGGCGGGGAACTTTCCCCATCAAGCCCGGAATGGAAAGACACCCTTCCCAGCTTTCATCTATTTGATTGCCGATAAAATCAATTTCGGGGTTCACAAGAACAGTCAAAGGCACAGCTGCCTCGCCCTCAATCGTAATCCCCAATCTTTCAGCTTCAGCATTGGCGCGATCTTCGGAAACGAAGAAGACAAAAATACGTTTCGACTCGAAAACCTGAGGGGCTGCTATACCTGTACCACCAGCCGCTGTCATGGTCTCGACCATGTTTTCAACAAGCTCGCGGATTTCGGTCGATGTCGGGTCAGAAACAGACGCAGCAATCTGTCGTAAAACAGGATGCCCCATTTTTGATATATTTAGTAAGGTCATGTTTATACTATGGAACTCTGGTTACACAGGATCAAAATAAAACGCCGTGTCTTTGCAAAAGTTATCATATTATAGTGCTAAAGCACAGAAATACTGGGAAAAAGAATCTCTAAAGAATCTGGGGCGCTCTTTATTCTTCCCTTCACATTCATAAAGGGCTGTGATAGGTACTGCCATGAACCTGCTGTACCATCGGTCCAGCGGATGTTCTTTATGTGTTCAACTCGGGTAACCGAGAAAACTCTGTCAGACCAATCATGGACTGACGTTAGAAAGGAGCTGATCGCCCGTGCAAGTACACGTTCGTGATAATAATGTTGATCAGGCTCTTCGCGCGCTTAAGAAAAAGCTGCAACGCGAAGGTGTCTTCCGTGAAATGAAGTTGCGTCGTCACTTCGAAAAACCATGTGAGCGCAGAAAGCGCGAGGGTGCCGAAGCAGTTCGTCGCTATCGCAAACTTCTACGTAAACGTATGGAACGTGAAGGCTATTAAAGTCTGATCGGCGTTCTGTGAACGTCGCTTAAGGCGAGATATCTTCCTCTTGGAAGAAGAACGGGCTGCCCTCTAACTCAGAAGGCGGCCCGTTTTGCGTCTAAAACAAATTCGAGCATCTCTCTATTCAGCAACCCGATCCTTACTTTAAAGCATAAGCAGTCACGATCTAAACAGCCCAGCTTTGAGAGTCTGGGTCTTGACCTACCAGAGCAAGGCCGTAAGCAACGGATTCAAGTTGCTTCCCGCTTGCCAATTTATCTTTTCCGAAAAGCTTGGCAAAAAGCGTCTGCACAGCCGGAACGTAAGATGTTCCCCCCGTCATAAAGACCTTATCAATCTGAGACAGAGGAATCTTGCTTTCCAGTAACAAGTTATCGACCTTTTTTTCGATCACAGCCAAATCCTTGGCAATCCAGCTTTCAAAATCTTGTCGACAAATCGTCTTCTCAATTTTTTTGTCACTGAAGTGAACCGAAAAATTCGTTTCATTGCTATGAGTTAACGCCATTTTCGCTTTGGAAATGGCATCGTAAATATCCATGCTCCAATCATTATCGACAACATCGATAAAGGCTTCGATCATTTCCGGATGAACCGCCACTGATTTTAATTCACGAAGTTCGCGAAGGGTTGTCGGGCTTTTCAAAACTCCAAGCTCGTGCCACTTGGAAAAACGATTGTAGAAGCTGTTGGGCATATCAAGAACCTTACGATCCAAGGAATAGTATCCGCTGCCCTTACCAAGAGACGGTGAAACCACATGATCGATCAACCTGCTATCAAAGGTATCACCCGCGATACCAACCCCCGCATAGCCTAAAGGAGTAGATCGCAAGGTTGAGCCTGAACGCTCAAACTTGATGAGAGAAAAATCGCTTGTTCCGCCGCCGAAGTCAGCAACAAGAATAGTTGCTTCTTTCTCAATATTTTTTGCGTAGTAATACGCCGCGCCAACAGGCTCATAGACATAACTTACGTCAGAAAAACCAATACTTTTATAAGCCGCATCATATCGCTCGCGCGCCAAGTCTTCATCCGGAGAATGCCCCGCATAGATAATTGGACGCCCCGCGATGACCTTTGTTTTTTCTTCAGGGATCTGATCTCCGGCATCCGAGACAAACTGCGTAAAAAAATCAGCCATAATATCTTGCAGGGTAAAACGCTTGGAAAATATTTGCGTTTCCTGAAACAGCTTACTGGCGATATGACTTTTGAAAGACTGAAGAAAACGCACTTCACCGCGCGCCGTTAGGTATTGTTCCAGCGCCCAAGGGCCACCGGCTACATCTACTCTAGAGTTTTTAGCCGGACTATGCTTCTCGTAACAAAGCAGGCTACGATAAACATCATGCAGAATATCATCGTGCTTGAATTTAACGGATTTCACCGCTCCCTTTTGGTCAGCCAAAGCAATCACAGTATTCGTCGTACCGAAATCAATACCAATTGAGATATCACTCATGGCTTCATCCTCGTTTATATAAGGTTGGAAAAAGGGACGGGATACATGATCCCTTTCAAGCCAAGTATCAAGCAATAATTTGTAAAAATCCTACTGCATGTTGGTTCTTTAGTGCGAGGATCGTACAACCGTAAACCAAATAAAAAGGGCATCCGAGGATGCCCTTTTTCCAATACAGCAACGATAAGAAGCTCTTAGAGTTGCTCCAAAGATTTCACAATCTTCTCGCACATCTGTTTCGCATCACCGAACAGCATCATCGTGTTGTCCCGGAAGAAAAGCTCGTTCTGAACACCAGCATATCCGGCAGACATACCACGCTTCACAAAGAGAACGGTCTGGGCCTGGTCAACTTCCAGAATAGGCATCCCATAAATAGGTGATTTGGGATCTGTCTTGGCAGCTGGGTTAGTAATGTCATTCGCACCGATAACAAAAACAACATCCGTTGATTTGAAATCACGATTGATCTCGTCCATCTCTAGCACCTCGTCATAAGGCACAGATGCTTCAGCCAGCAACACGTTCATGTGCCCCGGCATACGCCCAGCAACAGGATGAATAGCATAGCGCACATTAACCCCATCAGCTTTGAGCAAATCAACCATTTCACGCAGCGTATGCTGAGCCTGTGCAACAGCCATACCGTATCCCGGCACAATAACAACTGACCCCGCATTTTTCATCAGGAAAGCCGCATCATCGCCAGAGCCGGATTTTACAACCCGATCATCATCACCGCCGCTCCCGGCGGGACCATCATCAGCCTCGGCTCCAAAGCCACCAAGGATAACGCTGATAAAAGAACGGTTCATGGCTTTACACATGATGTAGCTGAGGATTGCCCCTGAAGAGCCAACCAGCGCACCAGTGATAATCAACAAGTTGTTTTGCAGGGTAAAACCGATGCCACACGCGGCCCAGCCTGAATAGGAATTCAGCATGGACACAACAACAGGCATATCCGCACCACCAATCGGTAAAATCAGTAAGAAACCGAGTAACAGTGTAACCGCGATCAATACCCAGAGATAAAGAGGTTCCTGTGTTGTACAGAGCAAAACAAGCAGCACAACAACTAACGCACCAAGTGCAGCATTAAGCATGTGTTGCATCTTGAAGACCAGCGGTGCACCCGAAACAAGTCCTTGCAGCTTAGCAAACGCGACCACTGATCCCGTAAAGGTAATCGCACCAACGGCTGTACCAATTGCCAATTCAACAAGGCTTGAGATCTGAATATCGCCAACCCGTCCGATACCATAGGCTTCTGGTTTGTAGAAGGTTGCTAAAGCAACACAAACCGCGGCCAAACCGACAAGACTGTGGAAGGCTGCAACAAGTTGCGGCAAGGCAGTCATTTTAATGCGCAAGGCAATGACAGTACCAATAGCCCCACCGACAAGCAGTCCAAGAAGAATGGTGCCAAAACTCACCACGCCAGGTGCCATAAGGGTCGTTCCGATGGCCAGAACCATTCCAACGATACCAAAAATATTTCCCTGTCGGCTGGTTGTCGGGTGCGAAAGCCCGCGAAGCGCCATAATAAAGCAGACTGAAGCAGCCAGATATAACAGAGCAGAAAGATCTGATGACATAGTAAGCTCCCCCTATTGCTTTTTCTTGAACATTTGCAGCATACGCTGCGCGACGATAAAACCACCAAAGATGTTCACAGCAGCCAACACAATGGCAATGAAACCCATGATTTCACTAAAACCAACATCGGCTGGTCCCGCCGCAATCAGTGCGCCAACAATAATGACCGATGAAATGGCATTGGTTACCGCCATCAAAGGCGAGTGCAATGCAGGGGTTACATTCCAGACAACGTAATAGCCAACAAACACAGCTAAAACCAACACCGTCAGGCCCATAATAAATGGGGACCCTGCACTTTGCCCGGCCGTGTCGATAGCAAGGCGACTGGCCTCAGATGCAAGGGATGCAACCTCGTCAGATAAGGCACGTGCTGAATTAGCGACGTCAGTTGCCTTGTTGATAAATTCCTCACTAGACATTAGGCATCTCCCCCATCTTTAGGTTCAGTGTTTGTCTCGGGCTTACTTTCAGCGGGCTTAGCCGACGCTTTTTTAGGCGCGGCTTTAGGCTTTGGAGTAGCTTTGTTCGCCGCAGCCTTTGTCGTTTGCTTCGCTGTTGTTTTCTTTACAGGCGCCCGTTTAGAAGGTGCTTTTTTCGTCGTAGCTGTTTTTCTTACTGGCGTTTTTACAGCAGTCTTCTGGGCCACTGATTTTGGTGTTGCTGGCTCACCTTCGGCCGCTGTCTTTGTCTCTGTTTTAGAAGCCGCCTTTTTTTCAGTATGGGCCAACGCTGGATGAACGATCGAACCTTCGTGCGTTACACAGGTTCCTTTGATAATTTCATCATTCCAGTCGATTTTTAATTCCCTAACTTCTTTATCGAACATAAGTTCAAAGAAATTGAAAACGTTCTTGGCATAGAGCGAAGACGCATCCGTCGCCAAACGTCCGGGAACATTGTTATAACCAACGATGGATACGCCATCCTTTTCAACAACTTTCCCGGCTACAGACAGTTCACAGTTACCACCGTTTTCGACAGCAAGGTCAACAATCACCGATCCTGGTTTCATTGACTTGACCATTTCTGCCGTTACCAATACTGGCGCAGGACGTCCTGGTATCAATGCCGTGGTAATGACCATATCAACCTTGGCAATGGTCTCTGCAATCAAGGTTGCCTGTTTTGCCTTATAGGCATCCGACATCTCTTTTGCGTAACCACCAGCGGTTTCAGCCTGTTTAAACTCATCGTCTTCAACAGCAACAAACTTTGCCCCAAGCGATTCAACTTGTTCTTTCGAAGCCGGACGAACATCCGTCGCCGATACGACAGCACCAAGGCGCCGTGCCGTTGCAATAGCTTGTAGTCCGGCAACCCCTGCCCCCATGACAAAGACCTTGGCCGGAGCAATAGTCCCGGCAGCGGTCATCATCATCGGAAAAGCACGATTGAACACCGCAGCACCGTCCAACACAGATTTATATCCTGCCAAATTTGATTGGCTGGACAAAACATCCATCGATTGTGCACGGGTAATACGTGGTACAAAATCCATTGCAAATGCTGTTAATCCAGCCTTTGCATAAGCATCCAATTCTTTCTCAGAACGATAAGGATCTGCTATTGAGACAACGATGGTACCTTTAGGCAAAACCTTAAGTTCATCATCTTTACCGCCTGCAATTGGCTTTTGCACCTTTAGAACAGCCTTTGCATCCTTGTAGGTCGTCGCGGCATCTTTCCCAATCGTCGCGCCAGCATCCTTATACGCTGTATCCGTGAAGCTGGCTGCAACACCTGCTCCTTTTTCCACAAAGACATCACACCCCAAAGCGGCGAGTTTTTTCACCGTCTCTGGAGAAGCAGCGACCCGTGTTTCATTCGGGCGACGCTCCTTGGGAATAGCAATTTTCATATTTTCTCCCCACAAGAATTGTCATTGGATAGAAACATCCAACAAATTGTCATCGTTATTAAAAGGCAATTAAAATCAAAGCTGCAAGTGTGCACTGCACAAAAACATTCTAAAAACGCCATAAACCAAGGAAAACACCTGTGCCAATTGGGAAATAATTCCACCTACAAATAACAAATTATTGATGTAGTATATTAAAAATATCGATTCGCCTGTATACACAGGTGACAAATAGCTGCTTACAGATCTACTTTATGCATGTGTCGGAATTAGAACATTGAATTCGTTCAAGGCAGATGTTTGTCTTTCCAACAAAATCTGGTGATCAAAATCGGAAATGAGATCATGAAATAGTTGGTGCCAGTTTATTTCGGCATTTAAGTGCATGAACACTGACCCAAGGCCGACAGCAGCACGATCCATGAGAACAAATTCCCTTGGTGGTTTGACCCCACCTAATCGACGTAGCTCCTGATGTACCTTATTTGCTACTCCGGCACCGTAAGCGCCCCCCTGATAATCATCAACTATGGTTCTTTTTCGATCCTGAAGCAGAGGTCCATAAAGAAAATGCGCCCATATGTTCAGCGTATTTAGCATCTCTCGACTTTGAATTTTAAAACCCCAGCTTTCATAAGCTTGAACAGCCAAGTCTTCGTCATCTCGTTCAAGCCCAAAATAAAGATCAATAACCCCCTTAACAAAAGATGCATCAAAAACACGGATACATCCAAAATCCAACAAATTGACATCACCGTTCTCTCGTATGGAATAGTTGCCAAGATGAGGATCACCATGAATAACGCCATATTTATAAAAGGGAACATACCAGGCACGAAACATATTCATCGCGACCTGATTTCGCATTTCCAGATCGTTTTCATGAGAACTGATGAAATCAAGAAGCGGAACACCATCAAGCCAGTTCATCGTGATCAAACGATTGGTCGTTAACTCGGGAACAGCTTTCGGTACACATACATGTTTTTCATCTACAAGCATGTGCCCGTAAAGTCCCATGTTTTGCGCTTCACGTTGATAATCCAGCTCTTCTCGTAAGCGATCGGTTAATTCGTGTAAGATATTTGAAGGATCAATCGCCTTGTCATAACGCCGATAAATCCCGAACAACAAAGCAAGCTGTTTTAAGTCAGCCTCAACGGCCGAAATCATGTCCGGATATTGCAATTTACAGGCAAGCTCTTGCCCATCCAAAGCAATCGCACGGTGGACCTGACCAAGTGATGCAGCTGCCGTTGCGACTTGATCAAAGGATTGGAATTTTTTCTGCCACCCCGTCCCCAGCTCCGTCTTCATACGACGCTTCACAAACAACCACCCCATGGATGGTGCATTTGATTGAAGCTGTCGAAGCTCTTCAGCATATTCTTTGGGCAGTGCGTCGGGGATCGTCGCAAGAATTTGTGCCGCTTTCATCAAGGGCCCTTTAAGTCCCCCCAAAGCGTTCTTCAACTCTGCCGAATGTTTTGCAGAGTTCAGACCTGTCCCCAATACACGATTTCCAACAACCTGTGCAGCAAGTCCTCCTACAGAGCTCCCGACTTTGGCATAGCGTTTCAAACGCCCCGAGAGACGTGATCCTGAATCGCTTATATCTTGGAGATCTTCGTCATCCTGCATTCTGCTGATCTTTCGTACAATCTCTGAAACTTGCCAAATATGAAACGTTAAACCTTTATATGGTGTCTAATCTTCAAAAGTACCAACTCAATCTTCTCGCACCTAGACAACAATAAATTTTGGGAAATTATCCCAATAAAAATCCACAATATGATTATATTTGAGAAAAAATAACATCACTGCTCATATACCTTCGCCCGCAAAGATATCAACAGGATCAAAGCTTATGCTATCCTGTGTTTTTAAGAACTACGATTTTCGGATTTTCTAATGAATAAAAGACTTTGGGTTCAACAAGCTCTCAACAAAATCGAAGCGGATTATAACCGATCTTCGGATACCCACCTTATCAAGTTGGATTTGCCAAGTTGCCTTGGCGTTGATTTATATTTTAAAGATGAAAGCACACACCCGACAGGCAGTCTGAAACATCGGCTTGCAAGATCACTCTTTCTTTATGGTCTTTGTAACGGATGGATTGGGCCGGATACCACCATTATCGAGGCATCATCAGGTAGCACAGCAATATCCGAAGCATACTTTTCCCGATTACTAAATCTAAGATTTATTGCCGTCGTGCCCAAAACCACAGCTCGAAAAAAACTGGCACAAATTGAATTTTATGGTGGTGAATGCCATCTGGTTGATGCGAAAGACATCTACACAGAATCAGAACGGCTCGCGCACGAGTTAAACGGTCACTATATGGATCAATTCACCTATGCAGAGCGCGCGACCGATTGGCGGGGCAATAATAACATTGCGCAGTCTTTGTTTTCGCAAATGGCGCTAGAACCCCACCCCTGCCCGGAATGGATTGTAGCCAGCGCAGGTACGGGCGGCACATCCGCAACACTCGGCCGCTTTATCCGCTATGATCAATCCTGTACGCACGAAACAAAACTATGTGTGGTTGATCCGGAAAATTCAGTCTTTTATGACTTCTACAAAACGGGTGATAAAAACCTAACCAGTTCTGGATCACGAATTGAAGGCATCGGCCGCCCAAGAGTTGAGCTTTCTTTTGTGCCCAGTCTGGTTGATCGTATGATCCAAATTCCAGATGCTGCTTCAATTGCTGCAATCAACGTTCTGGAAAAACTACTTGGACGCAAATGCGGGGCATCCACAGGAACAAATCTTTATGGTGCCTTTCTTCTCATGTCCGAAATGAGAGCCCGTAAAGAAAAAGGCAGTATCGTCACCTTGATCTGCGATTCCGGTGATCGCTATCTCGATACCTATTACAGCCAGGAATGGCTTGATCGCCACAACATCGATCCAGCGCCTTATATCAAAAACCTTGAATCATTCCTTGAAACTGGGTCACTTACCTTGGCTTAAGTCATTACCAGCCTCAAGGAACTCCTGCCTTGAGGCTGGTAAATCACAACAGAGCAATATTATTGCTCCATAGCTTCCAGCTGATCAATAAATCCAGATACAACTTTGAGTCCCTGTTTCCAGAAATCCGGATCACTTGCATCTAGACCAAAGGGCGCGAGCAACTCTTTGTGACGCTTTGAACCACCAGCAGAGAGCATATCAAGATACTTTTCTGCGAACCCATCCTCGCTTTGCTGGTAAACCGCATAGAGTGAATTGACCAGACAATCCCCGAACGCGTAGGCATAAACGTAAAACGGTGCATGAATAAAGTGTGGGACATAAGACCAATAGGCTGCGTATTCATCTTCGAAACGAATAGCAGGCCCCAAGCTTGCTTTTTGGGTCTCCATCCAAATTTCACCAAGCTGCTCGGGCAACAGTTCCCCTTTACGACGTTCATCATGAACTCGAGTTTCGAACTGGTGCATCGCGACCTGTCGCACGACAGTGTTCAGCATGTCTTCCACTTTGGAAGCCAGCATGATCTTACGCGCCTTGGCATCCGCTTTCTTTTTCAAGACAGACTGGAAAGTCAGCATTTCACCAAAAACAGAAGCCGTTTCAGCAAGCGTTAACGGCGTATCCGACATGAGTGGTCCTTGCCCCCCGGCTAGAACCTGATGCACGCCATGCCCAAGCTCATGCGCCAAGGTCATCACATCTCGTGTCCGACCTTGATAATTCACAAGTAAATAAGGGTGCGCACAAGGGACGGTCGGATGAGCAAAGGCACCCGGCGCCTTACCCGGACGAACAGGCGCATCAATCCAAGGGTTATCAAAAAACTTTTGTCCCACTTCAGCAAGCTTTGGCGAAAATCCTGCGTAGGCAGTCAACACCGTCTCTGTTGCATCAGCCCACGTAATAACATCATCATCGTCATCCGGCAGGGGAGCATTACGATCCCAGTAAGGAAGTTGCTCTACACCAAACCACTTTGCTTTCAGCTTATAATAACGATGCGCAAGATCCTGATAAGAATCAGACACCGAACTTACCAAAGCATCAACGACTTCGTCTTCGACAACGTTAGCGAGGTTCCGCGAAGAAACAGAGCGAGAGAAACCGCGCGCCAGATCTTCGACTTCTTTATCTTTCGCCAAAGTATTCGTGATATGCGCAAAAAGGCGCTGATTTTCGCCCAACACCTTTCCCAGTGACTGAGCCGCTTCTTTACGTGCTTTAGGGTCGCGATCACTGAGTTTATTCAAGATCTGCGCAGAACTGTATTCTTCCCCCATATAGGGAAAGCGAAGGCTCGCCATCGTTTCATCAAACAGGCGCACCCATGCTGAGCGACCGGAAACACGCTTCTCGTGAAGGATTTTCTCGACTTCATCAGAAAGTTGATAATCTTTTTGTGCCCGTAAATCTCTCAACCAAGGGGCATATTTGGCAAGGGAGCTATCTGTTATTTTGATCTGTAGATCACCCTCGTCCAACTGATTCAGCTCTAGAGAGAAAAACAGGATGTGTGAAGAAATACCTGTGCTGCGTTCCTGCATAGACTGGAAAAATTTTCCAACTTCCGGATCACTCATATTACCAGCGTAGACCAGATAGGCATAGCTCATCACCTTGCCCATAATCTCTTGCGTCGTTTCAAACGATTCAATCGCAGTACAAAGAGCATCCCCGTCCAGATCCGCTAACTTCCCCGCATATTTAGCATTAAAAGCAATGGCTGATTTTTCGACAGCAACCAGATCATTTTCCAGTTCGGTAGAATCTGGTGCTGGATAAAGATCAGTCAAATCCCAGGCGGGTAAAGTACCAAGCTTTTCATCATTTACTTCTTTGGGGTGAGCAGCTTCGGTCATAAAAATTCCTCTCATTCCGCAAACGCGGTCTTCAAATACGAACGTTGTCTGTATAAGTTAGGATCTAGAAATTGAAAACAAGGCGTGAATCGCCAAATATTACAATACATAATGATAAGAAATCACGCGAACAGGTAAAGGCCTAACAAGGAACATGGAACAAACTATTTCTCCGCCGCATTACAAGAACCTTGTCAGTCTTTTTTACGCGCACGCGAAAGAAAAAAAAGAACAACCTTTTCTTTGGTTCAAAGAGAACAAACAATACTGGCCCATTAGTTGGGAGGAAACATCTCGGCGGATAACCGCACTGGCACGTAGCCTGAAAACGATCGGGCTTGAAAAAGGTGACAGAGTTGTCCTTGTTGCCGAAAATAGACCCGAATGGTTTATTGCGGATCTGGCCATCATGGCTGCCGGAGGGATATCTGTTCCAGCCTACACAACAAATACCCACGCCAACCATAAGCACGTCCTTGACCATTCAGATGCCAAGGGGATTATTGTCTCCACGAAAGCTCTTTGTAAAAGGTCTCTTCCCGCGGCAAAGGAAGCCCCCAATTGTCTGTGGGCCATTACAATGGATACGATCGACAAGGATGACATGGACATCTTTGAGATCAGCGAAGGCAAATCAGAACTGCCAATACATGATTGGGAGCATTTAATCGCCGAAGGGGATACCCTCTCGGGAGATATCGAAGCAGAGGCAGATAAGCTCACTAGAAAAGATGTTGCCTGTCTCATCTACACATCAGGAACAGGCGGCCTTCCCAAGGGAGTCATGTTAAGTCACGGCGCAATACTTTGTAACTGTGAAGGCGCTTGGGACGTTCTCTATCACCTTGGCTTGGGTGATGAGGTATTTCTTTCGTTCCTTCCTCTTTCCCATGCTTACGAACATACAGCCGGACAATTTTTCCCATTACTG
>NZ_CAKZMP010000073.1 GCF_937128705.1 uncultured Kiloniella sp.
ATTCGTAATATGGATTTATATTTATGGTGTGCCGCGCTCTTTCAAATGAATTTTCTGAAACCATCATTTCATCTAAATTTAGAGAAGTTATTGACGTATTGCTTTTAGATATTCTTTCGGAATTGGAATTATTGTAACGCACTCCAAAACCTATGGAATGTTTATCGTTTATATAATAATCTAAACTTCCACCAAGTCTGAATGTTTTAGGATTATAAGGTTCTATCGTCGCTTGATTATAAGTTGTTTCCTCTTGCGAATTAGGATCTTGCACTATTCGTTTTATAAATAAATCGTCTCGCCACGTTGGGCTAGATTGCCCAGCATTTGCCTGCCAGTTTAGTTTGTTTTTATAACTCGCCACCGCAAAGCTTGTACCATGCTCAAAACCTTCATCTTCCCCAACCCAAGCATTTACACTACCGTGAGTTCCTAAACGCACGTTTTTCTTTAAAATAATATTAATTATTGGCCCAGAGCCTTCTGCATCAAATTCTGCTCCGGGTTGCTCTATTAATTCTACTTTCGAAATATTATCGGCAGGTAAATCCCGCAACAATGTTTCAACATCCATATAACTTGTGGTTTTACCGTTTATTAAAATTCTAACATCACTTCTGCCTGCAAAATTAATTCCGTTATTTGTTACAATCAATCCGGGTACACGTTTTATAACATCTTCTAAATTAGAGTTAATCATTTCAGATTTTTCTAAATCTACTATCAGTTTTTCTGCGGTTTGCCGTATAACGGGTCGTTTACTTTTAACTACAACTTCGTTTAGGATTTGCGACTCTTCTTTTAAAATAAAATCCAAATTTTTTGTGTTCAACAATTCAAAAACTTCAGACTTTTTTGTTTCAAAACCCAAAGTGGAAACTACTATATAATACTTTTCTTTTAAAAGATCATCAAAAATATAAGTCCCTTTTTCATTGGAAACAACGCCTGTTAGAACTTCTTTAGAGTCTGCATTGTGTAGCACAACATTTACATACTCTAAAGGTTTATTGTTTTCGTCTGTTATTGTGCCTGAGATATTCTGTGAAAAAGTTAGCGGTACACTAAAAAAAATCAAGAAATAGATTAATACTTTTAATTTCATAACTGTTCGGTTTAAGATTGATAGTACGAAACTGGTTTTAAAAACCATTGTATAGAAGCCATTTCTGATGAATCGGGTTAAAAAAAGGTTGAACTAATACTATAATTCTATAAAACAAAATGACATTTAACGGCAAACGATTAAACCTTTATTAATGTAAAAGTGTTTTTATTAAAACGAGGACTACAATTTAATTACATATTTGCGATTTTATCAACCTTTTTGTTGTTAACATCAAATTTTCGCTCATATTATTAATCAATCAGGCAAAAGACTGCATTTTCTTCAAAAATGGGGTTTCAATAAAAATGTAAAGTATAATTTTGTATGTTTATTAAAACGCATAAAATATAAAATGAAAATAATTCATCTAAGCGCGGAATGCTATCCAATTGCCAAAGTTGGCGGGCTAGCAGATGTTGTTGGTGCTTTACCAAAGTATCAAAATAATTCTGATATTTCTTCTCAGGTTATTATGCCTTTTTATGATATAAAATTTACTAAAGCACATACTTTTGAAGCTGTTTTCTCTTCCTTTTTAGAATCAGGAATGCACCGTACTCCAAACGAAATTGATGACGAAAATTCCACACAACAAATCACAACGGCCCGGTTGGCTTATTCGTATTGGACTTTTCTTGTACGACAATCTCGGCGGGCGGAAAAAGCTGCCAGCAAGTCACGGATTAAATCTGAAAACCGATGAAGCAGGATCTCCTTTGAAAGAAGGATTTGCAAAAGGTTTTGAGTATTCTGACTGTTGGGTTGATGATGCGCGCCTAGTTGCGTTGAATGCGATAGATGCCCGGGATAAAGGGGCAGATATTCATTGTCGGACCCGGTGTGTGGATGCGAAAGTCAAAGAGGGTATTTGGAATCTTACCTGTGAAAGCACAAATGATGGCGATCGACAGATCATCAAAGGTAAGGTTCTTGTAAATGCTTCTGGCCCGTGGGTATCGAAGTTCCTGAATGAAGAAATGGAAAGTTCGTCTCATCATTCTATACGAATGGTCAAGGGAAGCCACATTGTCGTTCCAAAGCTGTTTGACCATGATCGCTGTTATATTTTCCAGAATGACGACAAGCGTATTGTTTTTGCTATTCCCTATGAAAAGGATTTCACGCTGATCGGGACCACTGACGAAGATTTCCAAGGTGACCCTGCTGATGTTAAAATTTCTCAGGACGAAGTTGAATATCTTTGCCGCCTGTCAAACAGCTATTTCAAAACGTCGATTTCTTCAAATCAGGTTGTTCATACCTATTCTGGTGTTCGCCCGCTTTATGACGATGGTGCAAGCCAGGCACAGGAAGCAACACGTGATTATGTCTTGAAAGTTGACGAGCTTGATGGCGCCCCTGCCCTGAATATTTTTGGTGGGAAGATCACGACGTATCGTCGTCTGGCAGAACATGCCATTGAAAAACTTTCTGGATTTTTCCCTGAAATTGGGGGAGCTTGGACTCAGGGCGCTACCCTTCCCGGCGGCGATTTCCCGTGTGAGCAGGCAACTGAACAAGTTTCTAAATTACAAAAAGAATACCCGTTTATAACAAAAAGCCATGCAGAGCGGTTGATACGGAGTTACGGAACCCGTTATTCGCTTTTACTTGGTAATGCTACGTCGCTAGAGGATTTAGGTCAGAATTTCGGAGCTGATCTTTATGAAGCAGAAGTGCGTTATCTGATGATCCATGAATGGGCGCAGAAAGCGGATGATGTACTGTGGCGTCGAAGCAAACTAGGACTGAGAATCAAGGGAGCAGACAAGGAAGCACTATCCGAATGGATGGCGCAGAATATTAAAAAACTGGCAAAAGCCAGCTAAACAAAAATAGAAAAACAAAACCAACTATAAAGTTGAGTTTCGTGGGGTTGAAATGACGTTATCTCTAGAGAATATCTGGAGGACGGTCGGAGACGAAGTACACATAGCTGAGGCAAACCTCAGTCTGGAGCGTGGTACGCTTAACACTCTTCTCGGACCGACCCTTTCAGGTAAAACCAGTTTGATGCGGCTTATGGCCGGCTTGGATAAGCCGACTAAGGGACGTATTTCCTTTGATGGTATTGATGTAACAGGCGTTCGGGTACAAGATCGCAATGTTGCTATGGTTTATCAGCAGTTCATCAACTATCCGGCATTGACAGTGTACGAGAACATTGCGTCTCCGTTACGTATTGCCCGCGCTCCGGCTGACGAGATTGATCGTAAAGTTCGTGAAGCAGCTGCGATGATGAAGCTGGAACCAATGCTGGATCGAACACCGCTTGAGCTTTCAGGTGGTCAACAGCAGCGTACAGCCTTGGCGCGTGCCATGGTTAAAGGTGCTGACCTAGTTCTTTTGGATGAGCCGCTGGCGAACTTGGACTACAAGTTGCGTGAAGAGCTTCGCGAAGAATTGCCACGGGTTTTTGCTGAAACCGGCGCGATCTTTGTCTATGCGACGACCGAACCAACAGAGGCACTGTTGTTAGGTGGTAACACCGCGACATTGCACGAAGGCCGGATTACCCAGTTCGGATCAACAATCGACATCTATCGCAATCCTAGTGATTTGTTGACTGCCGACGTTTTCTCTGATCCACCGATCAATACCTTGCCCGTTAGTATTAAGGGTGGTGTGGTTAGTCACGGCGAAAAATTCTCTGCGCCGACCAGCGGTGTCTTGTCTCAGGTTGGGGATGGTGATTACACATTGGGCTTCCGTCCTAATCATCTGCACATCGACAGTGATCCGAGCATGATCTCTTTTAAAACCAAGGTTGCGGTTACAGAGATCACAGGGTCTGAAAGCTTTGTGCATGTAGATTTTGCAGACCAACGCTGGGTTAGCCTTACCCATGGAGTGCAGGAAATTGACTACTGCACGATGCGGGATTTCAACACCTTTGGGCGTGCCTGTTGTACCGGACGTAAAGATCACATAAGCCGTGGCCTCTGGATCAATCGTGATTGGTGCCGGTTGCCCCCCCATCGGGGTTGTTTTGGCATCAATGATCGCCAAACCCATATCCGCTGCATAGTCCAAACCAGCCGGCGTATCGGTTACAATCGCGGACACCTTGCCGGTTTCCAGGATTAACTGCAAACGTGCTTTGGGTTGTGTTGGATCAAGCGGCAAATACGCATGACCAGACTTCAGAATTGCCAGCAAGGTAACCACCAATTCTACGGACCTATCCATCGAAACAGCAATCCGCGCACCTGTACCAGGCACTTGCGCCTGAATTTGGGCTGCAAGCGCATCAGCTTTCTGCATCAGCTGCGCATAGCTCAGCGTTGCGTCACGATCTTCAAGTGCAATTGCGTTTGGATGTGCTTGCGCCGTGGCAGCCACCAGTGTTTGCACCATCGCAGTGCGATCAAAATCACCGTAGCCTTCTGCCCGCACAGTCGGCGTTTTGGACAATTGAAGGTCCGCAACGCGCTGGTCAGCATTCACTGCAATTTCATTCAAAACTGTTTCAAAATGCTCCATCCAACGGGTGATGGTTTGTGCTGAATAAACATCGCTGTTGTAATCCACATCAATCCGCAGGCCGTCTTTTCCCTCAATGACATTGAAAAACATATCAAAGTTCGATGCAGCTTTGGCATTTGGATAGGTGCGCATGCTCAGCCCACCCATGTTCAAATCTTCCGGCACTGTTTCCAGGTTGAACTGAATTTCGGTCAACGGCAAGCGGTTCAAACTGCGTGGCAGATCCAATTCCCGCACCATTGTTCCAAACGTATAATCCTG
>NZ_CAKZMP010000074.1 GCF_937128705.1 uncultured Kiloniella sp.
TCAAATAACATCATATTGCCTTATAGCGACGATAGCGCATGTCGCTATTTGAATAAAGTGTGTGACGTTATTTTATTTTATTTAAAAATGTTTGGATTTGTTTTTCAGCTCGATCCGGGCCGACGGTAGCGAGGCGGATTAACCGATCAAAATGTTGCGTTAGGGCTTTGATATGATCGACAGAGTTCACCAATAAATACATATTACCAAGATAAACAGCAGCTCGTAGAGGGCCAAACAAGGTATAGGGTGCAGAATAAACAGCTTTCTGATCAAAAAAGAAAAGCCTGAAAGTTGGATAAAACTCGCCGACAAGTTTTAACATGTGTTCCAGCTGTTTTTGTCGTACATCCTTTGAAAGATCCTTCCATATACCTTCGCCCTTGGCAAAGAGTTCTAGTGTCTGTATTGGCATGCAGACTTCCATGTCGGTATCTGGTTTTTCCGTTTTAATAAGATGTTGTTTTGCCTGTTGGTCCTGTGCTTTTCGAATAAAGAGGTGGTTGTATTTAAATTCGAATTCACTGACTTCATCAATTCGCATGATGTCCGGCAGGGTATTGGGGACGTACCTTATTTTATAGCCAATTGATTCTCTGTGCCATTCTTCCAGCTTACGGGTGGCTTGTTCCTCGTTCATTTGCATGATTTCTATAGAAGGTACAATCTCATCACTGTTACCGTCATTGGCAATCAAGCCCATAAGCCAATCAAGTGAAACACCACAGGCTCTTGAAATAGCACAAAGTGTCTCAGCTCTGGGAAGTCTGGTTGAATCCGGTGCCAGAAACTGACTTAACGCAGAGCGATCTATACCGATTGATTTTGAAAATTGACTTAAATTATTACCGCTTTGCGAAATCAGCAGCGCCATTCTCTCTCGAAAGATATGGGCGACATCACGTTTATCCGAACTATTTAAATTTGATTGCTGTGAATTCACATCATTATTCCATAATAGTTACAAAATGCACGATTAGTATCTAATTATTATTATAATGATTGTATTGTATTATTGTCGATAATATTTTTCTGCCGCATCGTTATTAAGTTAAATGACGGAGGTTGAAAGTGTTGTTGCGTGATCGTGCTGAATGGCGAACTTTGTTACTTATTATTTCGTGCTATTCCTTGTTAGGTTTGATGGTTTTTAATCCCCTTGGTCTGCCATTGTATCTGCAGATGCTTATTCTTATTCCATTAATTACTTTGCATTCTTCTCTACAGCATGAATGTATCCATGGTCACCCCTTTGTGTCGCAACAGTTGAACGATGCCCTGATAGTTATGCCGGTCGGATTATTAGTTCCTTATTTTCGGTTCAAAGAAACACATATAAAACATCACCAAAACGCGAGTATCAGCGATCCTTTTGAAGATCCTGAGAGCGCATATCAAGATTTAGAAACCTGGGAGAAACGTCCGGGGTGGGTACAAGCAGTGTTTGAGTTTAACAACACGTTGTTTGGGCGAATGTTGATCGGTCCAGCCCTCAGTTCTATCGGTTTCGCTATATCTGAAATAATCAATGGAAATCAAAAAATCATTCTCACATGGGTGGTGCATTATGTGATGAGTGTATTGGTTGTCATGGTTATCTATACTTTTAGTGATATGCCTGTCTGGGCCTATCTTGTTTGTAGTTATTTTGCGTATTCTTTATTGATGGTACGTACGTTTTTGGAACATCAAGCTCATGAGTCCATGCGTGCCAGAACGGTTATTGTCGAAGATAAAGGTTTTTTCAGTTTTCTCTTTTTAAACAATAATCTGCATGTGGTTCATCATGCCTATCCAACCGTTTCCTGGTATAAGCTACCTGGTATTTTTAAGAAAAATAGACAGCGTTTTTTGGAAATGAACCGAGGTTACAGTTTCAAAAGTTACACTGAAATTTTCAAACGATTTACTTTTTCAAAAAAAGAGCCTGTCGCGTATCCCTTCACACCGAAAAGGCCTAAAGCTATAATTGCCAAGTTGCCTGTTAATGCCAGAGCTAAAACATCCGCTAAAATAGCAAACGTTAATTAGGGATGACGAGATGAGTGAAGCGATTGTCTCTCTTCCGATGTATGACTGGCCGGAAATCCAGGTTTACAATGATCAATTTTATAAAGAGCTTCGTACAAGCCTTGCCGATCAGGGCTTTATTGCTCCCCCAGTTCTGGATAGAACAAATACCCCGATGGAGCAGTGGTTAAACAGTAATTTACTTCTGTCCCAAACCTGTGGCTTGCCTTTTAAAACAGTTTTGAAAGATAAGGTATCTTTAGTGGGGACCCCCGCTTATGGCATAAACTGCGGGGCAGGTTCCTATTACAGTGTCATCGTTGTTCATCAAGAGACTTCAATCGATACATTGGATGACTTAAAAGGATTGACCTTTGCTTATAATGATAAGGGGTCTCAATCTGGCTATGCAGCACTTTTATACACGCTAAGCTCCGTCGGAAATACAGATGACTTTGGTTCTTCTGTTGAGAGTGGTAGCCATCGTGCGTCTATTCAGGCAGTTGCTATGGGACAGGCCGATTTTGCGGCCATTGATGCCCTTAGTTGGGAGTTGGCACTACGTCATGAGCCCGCAGCCCAAAAGCTAAGGGTTATAGCCACAAGTGAACCGACACCAACACTTCCCTTTATAACGGCGCGGCGCTCTCGAAAAGCGGTTGATCTGCTCCATATGGCCGTGGTCGATGCGATGATTTCCCTTGATGAAACAACACGTGAAGCCCTTCTTCTTATTGGATTTTCCCCTTTGAAAGAGCGCGATTATGACGTGATTGAAACGCGGATGAATATTGTGGCACAGGCGTTTGGGTTGGAAGGTGAAGCTTAAGAACGATTAGGTTTGCTTTAGGTATTTAGTTCTGTATTGGGAGACGCGAACATGTTGCAAAGATCTGGGCGTAAAAGGAATAAAAGGCCTCATGTCGCGGCATCAGGGATTCAACAGTTACCTTGGTCTCAGGTGCAAACGTCCTATCGCCCCGTAGAAATACTGGACGAGGGGCAAATCGATGCTATTTGCGATACGGCGTATCGCATTCTTGAAGAAGTTGGCATAGACATTCTTCATGCCGAAGCAAAAGAAATCTTACATAAAGCAGGTGCGAAAACAGAAATTGGAAGTGACCGGGTTTATATGGACCGGGAACTAATCAAGGAGGCGATGTCACATGCGCCTTCTAATGTCATTTTACACGCTCGTAATCCCGCACATAATTTGGATTTATCCCCCGGGAACATTTCTTTTGGCTCGGTCGCATCTGCCCCAAACGTCAGTGATATCGAACGTGGGCGGCGACCTGGAAATCAGGAAGATTATCGTAACCTTCTCAAGCTGTGTCAGTCTTTGAATATTGTACATTTTGTTGCAGGGTACCCAGTAGAGCCGGTTGATATCCTTCCGCGTATACGGCACCTCGAATGCATTGCTGATATGGCATTGCTGACGGATAAGGTTTTCCATGCTTATGCGTTGGGTAAAGAACGGATAACAGATGCTTTGGAAATCACCCGCATAGCGCATGGTTGTCACAATTGGGATGATTTCAAGGAAAAGACCCGGCTTTTTACGATCATCAATACATCTTCTCCGCTTCGTTTGGATGGCGTGATGATTGAGGGGGCGATGGAAATGGCGCGGCATAACCAGCTATGTGTCATCACGCCCTTTACCTTATCCGGCGCGATGGCACCGATAACAGTAGCAGGGGCCTTGGCACAGCAACACGCCGAAGCACTTGCCGGGATGACGTTATTACAGTTGGTTGCCCCGGGATGCCCTGTTGCTTACGGGGGCTTTACCTCAAATGTTGATATGAAAAGTGGATCACCTGCTTTTGGGACACCTGAAAATGCGCAGGCTGCCATGATTGGCGGACAGTTGGCCCGGCGTGTCGGCGTTCCTTACCGATCATCGAATGCGAATGCCTCGAACTGTGTGGATGCGCAAGCGACTTATGAGAGCCAGATGTCGATCTGGTCTGCTGTTATGGGGCAGGCCAATATGCTCATGCACGGTGCAGGGTGGATAGAAGGTGGGCTATGCGCCTCTTTTGAGAAAGTAATCATTGATGCAGAGATGCTGCAGATGATGACAAAGTTCTTGCAACCGCCTGAAATAACAGAAAGCAGTCTGGGATTGGATGCCGTTAAGGATGTGGGGCCTGGCGGTCATTTCTTTGGCACACCCCATACGCTGGAACGTTATGAAACTGCCTTTTATTCTCCAATTTTGTCGGATTGGAATAATTACGAAAACTGGGCGGAAGGCGGTTCTAAAACAGCAACAGAACGCGCGCATTCAATTTATAAGAATATTATCAATGACTATCAGCAACCTGGTCTTGATATCAGTAGGCAGGATGAAATCGCTGAATTTGTGGCACGCAGAACTGCGGAGGGTGGTGTGTCAGGAGATTTTTAGCCTAGAAATCTTATGACAGAGAAATACAAGAAAATCAGCAAACAAGAATAAACAGGGACGAAGAGACGAATGAGTAAATCATACGACGCAATCATTATCGGTGCAGGGGTCATTGGGGCCTGTACAGCTTTTGAAATGGCCAAGAAGGGGTGGAAAACGCTTTCCATCGATAAGTTGCCGGAATCTGGATATGGTTCAACATCTGGCTCTTGCGCGATTATTCGGACGTATTATTCAGCTTTGGAAACCTGTGCACTTGCTTATGAAGGTTGGCATTACTGGAAAAACTGGGACGAATACATGGGCGTTCAAGACGACCATGGCATGATCGAATATAAAGAAACCGGATGTCTTGTTATTAAAACGCCTCACAATCATTCTCTAAAAAAAGTCTGTGCAACGATGGATGAGATTGGCTGTCCCTATAAGGATATTCCGACATCTGATATCAAAAAATATTTGTCAATCGTGGATACGCAACAGTTTGAACCTGCTCGTCGTCCGGAAGACCCTGAATTTGGGTTGCCGACGGGACCCGCTGTTGAAGGGGCGGTATTCTTTCCACGCGGTGGATATGTGAATGATCCAAAACTATCGGCGCATAATGCGCAACGCGCTGCTGAGGCTCATGGAGCTGAGTTCCTGTTTAAAACAGAAGTCAGTGAAATCTTGACACAGAACGGGCGGGTAAGTGGCGTTATATTATCAGACGGTACTGAGATCAAATCGCCTGTTGTGATTAATGTTGCCGGCCCACATTCGTCCAAAGTCAATGAAATGGCTGGTGTGTGTCAGGACATGAAAATGAGCACGCGTGCTCTTCGTCATGAAGTTGCCCATGTACCATCCCCGGATGGATTTGATTTCGAAAAAGAGGGCATGGTTTATTCGGATAGTGATATCCATACCTACTGCCGACCCGAGACGGGAAATAATATTTTGATTGGATCAGAAGATCCTGCCTGTGATGAAAAAGAATGGGTGGATGATCCTGATAATTATGATGAAAACTTTTCCGAACAGTGGAAAGTTTTGGTCATGCGTATGGCTCAACGTTTTCCCGAGCTTGGTATTCCCTCTAAAACAAAAGGCGTTGTTGCCCTTTATGATGTGACTGAAGACTGGATGCCGATTTACGACAAAAGCAGCTTGCCCGGCTTTTATATGGCTGTGGGGACCAGCGGCAATCAGTACAAGAACGCGCCTGTGGCCGGAAAAATGATGACGGCAATCGTTGAAGCCTGTGAAAAGGGTCACAATCATGATGCCACGCCTTTGAAATTCCATTTGGACAATATAGATAAAACCATTTCCCTTGGTGTGTTTTCCCGTAATCGTGAAATCAATCAGAATTCCAGCTTCTCAGTAATCGGATAGGTCCTATGAAATCACATACTCGTGTAGCCGTCATCGGCGGCGGTGTTGTTGGCTGTTCTGTTCTTTATCACCTGACAAAGCTTGGGTGGAATGATGTTATGCTGATTGAACGATCAGAGCTGACTTCGGGTTCAACATGGCATGCAGCCGGTGGTTTCCATACTCTGAACGCAGACACGAACATGGCCGCACTACAAGGGTACACAATCCGGCTTTATAAAGAACTGGAAGAGATTACCGGGATGTCTTGTGGTTTGCATCATGTCGGTGGGGTCACGTTGGCTTCGACACCAGAGCGCATGGATTTCCTCAAGGCTGAGCGCGCAAAGCATCGCTATATGGGCTTGGATACTGAAATTGTCAGCCCCGAAGAAATCAAAAAGTTGTCACCAATTACCAATATTGATGGCGTTATCGGGGCGCTTTACGATCCCCTTGACGGACATCTTGATCCTTCGGGCACAACTCATGCCTATGCCAAGGCTGCCAAAATGGCCGGGGCAGAGATTGTTTTGCGTAATCCTGTGCTTGAACTAAATCCACAGGCTGACGGTTCTTGGGAAGTTGTTACAAAAGAAGGCACAGTGATTGCCGAGCACATTGTGAACGCTGGTGGCTTGTGGGCACGCGAAGTTGGTGAAATGGCCGGCGTTTATATGCCGCTTCACCCGATGGAACATCAATATCTGGTCACAGAGGATGCGCCCGAAGTTTATGAGCTGGATCGGGAGTTACCGCATGTGATGGATCCCGAAGGCGAAAGCTATCTCCGACAAGAAGGAAGAGGGCTTTGCATTGGATTTTACGAACAAGCCTGTGATGCTTGGGCAGAGCGTGGAACGCCGATGGACTTTGGCCACGAACTTTTAAACAATAATCTGGACCGTATTGGTGATTCATTAGAGTTTGCCTTTAAACGGTTCCCTGTTTTGGAACGGGTTGGTGTTAAAACGGTTATTAATGGACCTTTTACCTTTGCACCCGATGGCAACCCATTGGTGGGGCCTGTTCCCGGATTGCGGAACTACTGGTCAGCTTGCGGTGTTATGGCTGGGTTCTCACAGGGTGGTGGAGTTGGTTTAACTCTAGCTGAATGGATGATCGAAGGCGAACCGTCACGGGATGTCTTTGCTATGGATGTTGCCCGTTTTGGGGCCTGGATCACACCGGGATATACGCGAGCCAAGGTGAAAGAAAATTATCAACGGCGCTTTTCTGTGTCGTATCCCAACGAAGAATTACCTATTGCGCGCCCACATCAAACAACACCAGCTTATCATATTTGGAAAGAACAACGTGCAGTTTTTGGCGCTGGATATGGTATGGAGTCGGTGAATTATTTTGCGCCCGAAGGCGAACCGCTGGAAGAAACACCTAGTTTTCGACGGAGTAATGCGTTTGAGGCGGTTGCAGCGGAATGTCATGCTGTTCGTGACGCCGTTGGCATTAACGAGGTTCATAACTTTGGCAAATATCGCGTCACAGGGCCGGGGGCATGTGACTGGCTGGATGTGATTATGGCAGGGCGCATTCCAAAACCGGGACGGTTGGCGCTTAACCCTATGTTGAGCCACAAGGGCAAGTTGATTGGTGATTTCACAGTGTCCTGTATAGATGATCATGAGTTTATGGTAACGGCATCTTTTGGAATGCAAGCAGCACATCTACGCTGGTTTGAGCAAAATTTACCTTCCGATGGTTCTGTTGCCATTGAGAATATCTCTACCAAGCGCATTGGTTTTCAGATTGCTGGGCCCAATGCCCGTGAATTACTGCGCCGCGTTGCTTTCGAAGATGTGTCCGCAGAAAGTTTTAAATTTCTGGATGTCAAAGAAACAGATATTGGTTCCTGTCGCGCATTGGTCCAAAGGGTTTCCTATACAGGAGACCTTGGATACGAAATTTATGTTCCAATCGAACAGCAGGCCACTCTCTATAATATTCTCTCTGATGCAGGGCAGGATTTAGGTCTCAAGCCTTTTGGGATGCGTGCCATGATGTCGTTGCGGCTGGAAAAATCTTTTGGTTCCTGGGGAAGGGAGTTTCGTCCTGACTATATGCCAGTGGAAACAGGGATGGATCGTTTTACTTCGTACAGTAAAAAAGCAGACTTTATAGGTAAAGCTGCGGCATTAAAGGAAAAAGAAGAGGGTGACAATCGAAAGCTTTGCACCTTTATTGTTGAGGCCGTTGACGCTGATGTGTGGGGGGATGAACCCATTTGGCATAACGACAAGGTGGTTGGTTTTGTGACATCTGGAGGTTATGCCCACTATAGCCAGAAATCAGTAGCATATGGGTTTCTGCCAACAGAGATTGCGAAGGATAGTCTCGAGGTGGAAATCGAAGTTCTTGGGGTGATGCTCAAAGCTAAAATGTTTACGGAAACCCTCTTTGATCCCAAAGCAGAAAGAATGTTGGGATAAAACCGTTGAATGCTAGGGAGGGGTGTTTTTTGTCAAACCCTTGCTTATCATTAAATGTCTAGTTTAAGTCTTTGCTATAATTATCTTTTATCTACTAAAGAATATCCTTCTTCTGTAGGTAGTTCTAGTTTTGTGAAATTACCCCCCATGTTGTGTTCGATCTCAGCGATGCGAGTATGTACTTTTTCGATCAGAGAAAGAGCGGCGGGTGATAGAAGAGTACCATTACGTTGGAAGAGACCGACCGTTCGCCGTAACTTTTCATCTGCGAAGGGAATGAAGTTTAGGGAAGTGTCTGTTTCTGGAACCAGTAGTCTGGGAAGTACCGTGACGCCTGCACCAGCTTTTACCAATGCTAAGACAGATGTCACGTTATGCACTGTAATACGGCTACTCTCCTGATTTTCCAATATCTCGGGAAGAGTGATTGATTGCGTTATACTGTTCAGTAGTAACTTTTTGTTTTTTAAAAATGATCCCAGTTTTTTTGAGTTGATGTTTTTATTCGGAAGTGGTGGGGCATCATCAGCACTACTCACAAGGCCAAGGCTATCCTCGAATAGGGGAGTGAACTCGATACCGGGGAGATTTTTGGCTAAACTTGCGATACCGAATTGAACGCGTCCGCTATGAAC